>CALBXN010000055.1 GCA_937890485.1 uncultured Treponema sp. | reverse complement strand
TCACTTTGCACGAATGTGCAAAATTTAGCTAAAATTAAAAATTCTTTATTTGATGCAACTTTTTTTATATCAGTACTTGCTGTCAAATTTTCTGACAATTTAAATCCTGACAAAAATTTTTTATTTTCATGTTCATTATTAATGGAATCTACAACTTCTTGCTCCATAGCCCAAACTTCAACAATATGACCTGTTCGAGCCAATGCTTGAGCCATAGCAGTACCCCATGCACCAGCACCAATAACACCAATATTTTTACTCATTACAAAAACTCCTTACTTGATTAAAACCATTTAGCATTATCATCATGCCAATCAATAAGTTCTTCTTCTTTGAAAAATAAACCAATTTCGCGTTTTGCACTTTCATCTGAATCAGAAGCATGAATTATATTATGAGGAGTATGTAAACTATAATCACCTCTGATTGTTCCAGGTTGAGCTTCTTCAACTTTTGTAGCACCTACAAGTTTACGAACAAGCTGTACACAATTATCCCCTTTCCAAACCATTGCAATAACAGGACCAGAAGTTATATAACTTGTTAATTCAGTAAAAAAAGACTTTTCTTTATGTTCAGCATAATGATTTGCAGCTAATTCATCTGAAATAACCATCATTTTCATTGCAACAAGACTCAATCCTTTTTTTTCTAATCTGGAAAGAATCTCACCTACAATACGACGATTGATTACACCAGGTTTTAACATTACAAAACATCGTTCCATATCGATAACACTCCTAAAAATGCATAATAAAAAAAATAAAAGTACACTTAATTATACTACGATATTTAACTTTATACAATATATACAATTTTCAAAAGTTATGATAAAATTTCAGTAAGAATTTATATTATGAAAAGAAAATTAACATTAGTAACATTTGGACAATCCCTTTATTTAACTTTTAAATTTTTTTTTAAAAATAAGTTAAACACACATGCAGCAAATTGTTCCTTAGGTTTTCTTTTTTCTTTCACGCCTATTCTAATGTTGATTGTAGTTGTTTTAGTCAAAATCTTTCACACAACACCAGAATCCCTATTTTCTCTAATAAATTTACAATCAATTTTTGTTGAACCTATAAAAATTACATCGATAGTTGATGAACTTTTAGCCGTTGAAAATTCTGGAGTAATTACTATAATCACAATAATTTATGTTATATGGATGGCTCAACGACTTTTTTACTCTGTTGTATTTGGAATAAATAGTATCTTTCACACTAGTACAATAAAACCAATCGAAAAAAAACGAGGAACTATAATTGAAAGATTATTCATCATTTTGGGAGAAATCATCCTTGTAATTTCCATAGCAATAATATTAATGATTACAAAATCCTTAAAGTCTGTAATTGATAGCGAAGTTTTCTTTACAAAAATCATAGAACCTTACTTTCCACAATTTATAAAAGTTCTAGTTTCAAATTTATTTTCATTTTTATTATATATGTTACCATTTTTATTCATGTTTATTTTAGTAACTATAACTTATAAACTTGCATCAGGTTCAAAACCAGCTTGGAAACATTGTATTTTATCAGCCACAGAATGTACCTTATGTTTTTGGATAGTTACAGTATTTTTCAAATTATTTTTAAATATCACAAGATACAATTTAATCTACGGATTATTAAGCAACTTGGTTATTTCCCTACTTGAAATTTACATTTTCTTTATTCTTTTCTTTTTGTTTGCACAACAAATTTTTACATATCAATTTATTAATGAATTACTTTTATCAGAATTATATCTTTTACCTTCAGAAGAATTTAACGATTTTAAATCAAAAATAAAAAGAGCATTATTCATTAGACCTGACAAATTGATAAGCAACGAAAACATGCACATTTCTCTAAAAAAAGATGATAATATATATTCTAAAGATGAAGTTTCTGACGGAGTTTATTATGTTGCAAAAGGAAAGATAAAACTTACCAAAGATAATTTTACCCAATTTGTAACAAAAGGAAGTTTCTTTGGCGACTTTGATTGTATTTTTGAAAACAATAGAACGATGTCGGCTTTTGCAGAAGAAAATTCTGTTGTAATTTTTATCTCTAAAGATGAATTTAATCGATTGATTTCAAGCAACCCAGAAGTTCCACAAAAAATGATAGAATCATTACCTTCATACTTCTTTAGATTTTATGGACGAAATGAAAATCCTCTGTTATAATAGTTACAATAACAAGTAAGTTTTATAAGTGAGGAGATTTTAAGTTTTGAAAGAAAAAATTGTTGTAATTAATTTTGAAAGTGAATACGCTCATTTTATTGCAAAGAATATTAGATTTTTAGGATATTATTCTGAAATTCAAAATCCAAATATAATCTTAAACGATTTAGAAAATACCAAGGGAATTATTTTTGCTAGAAAAAATGATGAAAATTTTACATCTGCGATTTCTGAAATTAATGAGCAAATAACGAATTTAAACATTCCAATTTTAGATTTAGGTAAAGAAAAAGATTTTTCTACAAAATCAAATGATAACAAATTTTTAGAAAACTTTATTGAAACTTGTAATTTCAAAAAAAATTGGGAAGTTCAACAAATTTTTGAATACACATTAGAAAAAATAAAAACTGAAACTATTAATAAAAATGTTCTTTTATTTTTAACAGGTGAATTTAAATCAACTGTAATATTTGCATTATTGAATAAAGTTTTAGGCAAAGAACGAGTTTTAGGCTTACACATAAATAACGGATTTTTGCGTGAAAACGAAATCGAAATAATTACTCAACAATACATTAATTTGGGATTCACAAATTTTATTTTAGAAGATGAATCTGAAGTGTTTTTGGCAACTATTCAAAAAATAATAAATCCACAAGAAAAACAACAAATAATCGATAAAACATTTTTAGAAGTTCATAATGAAATTTTCAAAAAATTAAATTTATTAGAAAACCAATGGATTTTAGCTCAAGAAAAAACATATCCAGATGTAATTGAATTTGGAAAAAGCAAATTTTCCCATGGAATAAAAATTAATCATAATAAAATTGCAGAAGTTCAATCATTAATTTCAAAAGGATTGATTATCGAACCCTTAAACAATTTATATAATGAAGAAATAATTTTGATTGGAAAAACTCTTGGCTTACCAGAAAATTTAATATGTCAACATCCATTTTCTTCTCAAGGACTTTCGGTAAATACTTTATGTTCAAATGATGTTTTATCGTCTCAAGAAGAACGTGACATAAAAAAAATAAACCAAAATCTCACAAAAATTGATTTATCATCTTTTTTTAATATAAATGATTACAGTCTTAAAGCACTTCCTGTAAAATCTATCGGGAAACAAAGTGTTTTTAATACAAACAAATTTCCTGCAATTTTAACCTTGAAATCAAAAAATATTTTTGATTGGGACTTATTAGAAAAAGCTTCAGAAAAAATTCTTGAAAAAAACTTTGAAGTAAACAGAGTAATTTTATCAATTTATGAAAAAGAAAATTGTTGCATCCAAGAACAATTTTGTACAAAAGAAAGATTAGATCAAATTAGACAAGTTGATAAAATCGTCATTGACGAATTAAAAACTAATAATGAGTATGATAAAATTTACCAACACTTCACAATAAATGTACCCTATTCTTGTTCTAAAAATTCTTGCTCAATTGTTTTACGACCAATTATTTCGGAAAATGTTGTAACTGCAAAATTTGCAAAACTTTCAACTAAAACATTGAACAACATCGTAGAGAAAATACAAAAACTAGATTTTGTAGATGCACTTTATTATGATATTACAAACAACACACCTATTTCTTTTGGTTGGGAATAAATCAATCTAAATGAAAAAAATTCAAAGCATTTTTCCACATTAGATTTTCATAATCCTCTTGTGTAATTAAATCTGGAAGTTTTTCAAAATAGTCTTGGTATAAACTTCTTTCTCCTCTAGGATTATGATGATAAGTATCAATTCCATCTATTGGCAAGTCTGTTCCAAAAAATAACTTGTGGCTACCTATTTTATTTATAAAATTAATTGTGCTTTCCATTGGAACCCAAGCTGTATCTCCAAAAAGATTTGGTAATATTGCAATTAGTTCAGTTGCAATTACATTATCAGAACCTAACCCCATGTGAGCCATAATAAAATTTACCTTTGGAAACTTTTTTGCCATATTGTAAACTTTTTCAGGACAATCATTTTCTCCAGTTCCAGTATGAGTTATTACAGGCAGATTAAATTGTTCTGCTAAATCAAGATATGGTTCCATTAGGGAATCATCAAAATCTAAAGCAGAATGATAAGGATGAAATTTTACAGCCTTAATTACATCAAGATTTTTTTGTATTAAATTTATAAGTTCATCAGAAATTTTTTCTGTTTTTGGTTTAAACCAAGGAGCAACATAAATTTTGCCAGAATTTTCCTTTGCAAATTTTATTGATTTTTCTAAACTTTTTACTTGAGGAATTTGTAAATCCTGTGGCAATAGTTTTTGTTCGTGGTCAGCTTCGGCAGATTCGGAATTAGAAACTAATACTTTTTCGATGTTATATTTTTTCATGGCTTCTAAAACATCAGTTTCTTTCATATCAAAATTTAGTGAACGCCCAATATGAACATGAGCATCAATTATTCTTTGTGTTTTCATAGATACATGATAAATCTAATTTATGTAATTTGCAATAAAATAATTTAATTGTTGACATAGAAATATTTTTTGTGGTAAATTAAATTCCTTTTTGGAGGTAACATGGAAGTTTGGGATTTATACACAGAAAACAGAGAAAAAACAAACAAAACAATGATTCGTGGCGAAAAAGTACCTGAAGGATTTTATCGACTTGCAGTTACAGTTTGCATTTTTAACAGCGAAGGGAAAATGCTAATTCAACAAAGAGTTCCCTTCAAAGATGATTGGCCAAACCTTTGGGATGTTTCTTGTGCAGGAAGTTCAATTTCTGGTGATACAAGCAAAACCGCCGCAGAACGAGAAGTTTTTGAAGAACTTGGCTTAAAAATCAATTTGCAAAATGAACGACCTCACTTAACAAATCATTTTGATGTAGGTTTTAACGATGTTTATATTTTGGACATGGATGTAGATTTATCAAAACTAAAACTACAAGCAGAAGAAGTGCAAAATGTAAAATGGGCAACTATGGAAGAAATTTTTACAATGCTTGATGAAAAAACTTTTATTCCCTATCACAAAGCCTGGATTGAACTATTGTTTCATCGTTCAAAAACTAGAAGCAATAAAACAAGCGAAATAACTCGCTAAAAAATCACCATTCTACACTGGCAATTTCTACCCAAGCAGGTTTAAAACCTGCTTTAATTGCTGTGTTTCTAGAACTAACATTTGACCAAGCTGTACAATAATATGGAACTTTTCCATTTTCAAAAATTTTGTGGGCTAATTTATTTACCAAAAAAGAAGCAATGTTTTTTCCACGAAATTCTTTTAACACATCAACTCCAATTTGCCACATTGAATCACAATCATCAGTACAAGCTGCAATTCCTGCAATTTTGTTATCGATATAACCTACGATTGCAATTTTGTCTTTTCGTTTTGAACAATCTTCTAAAAGACAACTTCCATAATCAAGGGCATTGTCAAACCCTTTTTCAGTGTAAAGAGATGCAATTTCTTTGTCGTAAAAAAACTTACATTCAAAATTATCAAGAGTTACACTAGGAACAGAAAAATCTAAAAAATCATTTTGTGGCAAACAAAAATTTGCCATGCAATTTATTTTTTTTCCAAAAGGAAGCAAAAGTTCATTTAATTTATAAATGAAATCAGGTTCAAAACATCTGTAAAATTCATTTTTATCAACTTCAGTTTCTAAAAGTTTTTTTACCTTCTCATAAATTTTTGAATCAACAGTACAAACAAGTCCATTTCCAAAATAAAGTAAATTGCAAAAAAGTTTATTTGGAATACTTTTTTTATTTCCACGATTTTGTGATTTTTCATCATCCATCATTGAAACAACTGTGATTTTATTTTTCAAAAAATCATTTTTATCACACATCATGTCTTTTGCACTTTGATCAAGCACAATATTTTTCATCTTTGAATATTCCATACCCCCACCTCTAATCCAGTCATTCCGAACTTGTTTCGGAATCTCTTGTAAAAAGATGCTGAAATAAAATTCAGCATGACAAGTGATAAATTCAATATATCGATTTTTCCAGTATAAAATTTTACACTTTTATTCTAACAAAATTGTATTCATCATCCTGATGATGTAAATATCCCCCGTTGTTCAACATCACTTTTAAAGAAGCTTCGTTTGAACGCAAACAACGCAAAAAAATCTCCTCTTCGACAAAATCACTCATTTCTTTTAATTTTTCGATAGCAAGTTTCAATCCTTTTGTGCCATAACCACGACCACGAAAATCAGAATGAATAATATAACCTATGTGGCCACTTCCGTTAAAAAGAAAATCGTTCAAAAAGTGTCGAATCTTAAAATGCCCAACAATTTGATTTTCGCCAACTTCTGTATCGTACAAAAAATAATATGTATCTGGCACATAACCTTCTGGAAGATTTATTCCCTTTGAAAATTCAATTCTTTTGGGAATACCATTTTTGCAAAAATCCTCAAAACTCATATTCATATATAAATTTTCAACCCCGTTTTCATCAGGACAAGTTTGAAAAAACTCCCACTGAACTTTTGCGTCTTCTAAATTCATTTCTTTAAGATATAACATTCTCTCTCCAAAAATTTTTTATTATAAATCGATTGTATACATAAATTCAGTTTTTGCAAGATTTGGCTCTGATTTGTTGTAGCGAATTCCGTTATCTGAATATTTTTTCATACCGATTTTTTCCATTACACGCCAAGAACCTATATTTTCTGCATCACATTGAGCAATCATTTTTTTTACCCCAAGAGATTTTGTAAATTCTAAAACACATTTGGCACTTTCAGAGGCAAAACCTTTATTCCAAAAATTTTTGTCTAAAAGCCACCCCATATCAGCACAATTTTTTCCAAATTTTTTTACGATTTCAGGATTATCAAAAAGAAGTTCAAAAGAAATTCCACCGATAAATTTATTATTTTCTCCTTTTAATAAAATATCAAATTCAAATAAAGTTTGATTTTCACTTTTCCATTGAGTTTCGCATTTTTTGATATAAGAAAAAGTTTCTTCTTTTGTGGATGGTAAAAACATCATTAAACGAGTGTTTTCAATATCACTAGAAATACTAGAACGTTCTTCAAAATATTTCATAGAGGAAGGAACGAGGAAAAGTCGTGAAGTTTCAAGGTGAGAAACAATATTATTGGAGTTCATAACGAGATTATATTATAAAAAAAATGTGTTGTAAATGAAAAAAAAAATGCAACATCACATTTTAATAACGCAATGTTGCATTGTAGTTAAAAAAAATCTTGAAACCTTTTATTATCGTTCTGTTCCTACACTAAATATCCATTTACTATTATGTTCAGTTTTATCTAGATATGATAAATAATTCCAATTATTCTCATAATAAATACCACCTTTAGCTCTGGACTTAGATTTATTACCAACTAAAAAATCTAACCCAAATCTTAAATTAGTGATTTTTTGATTATCATCATAACCTATTAAACTTTCAAAATCAGAAGCCCAATCCATTTGCTGAAAACTTAAATTTTGATATGACAATTGAGAAACAATTCTAACAAAATTAAATAAATCGGCAGATATTTTTAAATCGATATATGGAGAGGACCATCTTGTAACATTATTATTTCCACCATAATCAAAAGTTGAAACAGTATGATCAGAATGATAATTCATTGATTGCTTAAGATTCATAAAATAAAAAGGATTCAAGCATGCATCAAAATTAAAAATAAAATTTTTGCTAACAGGTATTCTTGTGTTGAAATCTATTCTTGGTGCAAAAATATGTGCTATTTTATTATTTTCCATTGTAAAGTATTTACCAATATCTTCAGGATTTAGCATAAAACCATTTGTATCAAACATTCCCCCGAAAGAATTTTCGTTAATAAATTGATATGAAAATCCCAACCCAATATTGAAATTATTTTTTTTATAAATAAAAGGTAAAACAACAAAGTCAAATTCTTTAGATTTATTTACTAAAGTTGCATTCGTATAACCTTCAATTTCATCCACCATTTCTGTAAGAGTAGAATATTTCAATCGTATTCCACTTCCATATTTTTCAGTCCAATTATACTGAAACTTTCCATAGGTTTTTGATTCAGAATCACTAGGTTCTGTACCTAAATCAAAAATAAATTTTTCATATTCATCTGAATTTTTTTCAACAGAATCAGTATCATTTAGAGATAAATCAGAGACTAATTTACTTGATTCAATATTTTCAAAGTCAACTACATCTTTAACAAAAGAATGTGAATTAGCAAAAATGTTAAAAAATAAAAAGGAAATCAATAAGGTTAGAAATACAGTTTTTTTCATTGTAACTCCTGAAATAAAATGAATACACAACAAAATAAATATTTCATTGTGTATTCAATTATTATTTAAATTATATACTATTTTCAGGGTATGGTAAATGTAAATTTATTAGATACAGCAAAAAAAATCAATTATTATAAAAATATTCAGTCTAAAAAACTAGACTGAATATTTTTTCATGAAATTTTAGTTAGGAACAGTGAATGTATATTTGTTTGAAATACTATCTTCTGAAGAAGGCATTGTAAACCAAATAGTATAAGTAGAACCTCGTTTAAAAGAATCAAATCCACTTGCTGACTCAATACTGTAACTTTGGCTTCCTTTATTACCATATAAATATATTCTATCAGCACTTTTACCTTCATTGGACCATACATCTAAAGTTCCGTTATACTCAATATAAGCATCAAATAAAATGTGAATACTTGGTGTGATATTTCCATATACTTCTACACCTGTAATTGTAAAAGGAAAATTACAAGTAAAAGAAACTTCATTAGATACAATAGAACCGTTTTCAGCTTCCCAATATAAAGTATATTTTTCACCATAAGTTAATTCTATATTAGATATTTTTAAATAAAATGAACCTATTTCATTATAATAAAATTTAGAATGCGCATTTAATTCTGAAATAACAAGACGAGCATTTGATTCAAAAGTTGATGTAAAATTCACAGTAAAACTTGAATTAGTAACATCTTCAACCGATGTAATTGTTATCGGATATTTAGGTGTAGAATCGTCTTCATTATAATTGTTGTCTTCATAATTTACTCAGTTTCTTACTACTGTTATATCAAAAGAATCTATCCACTCGTATCCATTTTGTTCTGTCATTTTAATACTTATTGGGATTACAGTTCCTACAGGACAGTCTTTACTAATCGTAAACTTAAATGGTACATAATCTGAAGAATATACAGCGTAATCAGAAGAATCTACATATCTATCATAATAATAATTGACTTTTGTATTGCAATAAGTTTTTATATACCCTACATTTATATCTCCGTATTTTGCTGAATTTTCATCAAATGTTATGTAATCTGATTCACTATTAATGTTCACTTGTACATTAGAAAATTGCACCTTTGAAGAGTTAAATATTGCAATATCCATCCATATAGTTTCACCTGGATTTATTGTTTCATCTCCATTATTACTATCTGATGATATATCAATACTGTCACAGAACTTATGCTCTTTATATTCTAAAGCCCCTTTGGAACACTTTAAACTTGAAACATTAAATTTAAAATAATCAATATCTCCATTTTTTAAATATGCTTTTGTTGATACTTCATTATTTGATATATTAACAGCATCTTTTATAGTGTCATTACTTTCATAAGCATTGATATCAGCAATTGACCAAACACCAGACAAATCTGCAGGAGATCCAAATTCAGATGCAACAAAAGAATAACACATCTCTGTTTCATCGTTAGCACCACTAAATACAAGATAATAATCTCTAGTACTCCATGGAATAGAAACTGTTGTTACATTACCAGAAGAAACAGTAAAACGTTTAGATCGGCCATCGGGATAAACAAGAAAACCATTTAATTTTGCACTACTAGATGCATTAAAATTTCTTGCTTTTACTTTATAATCAATCCATCCTCTATAAAATCTCAAAGTAACATAATCATACCAAGTTTTTTCATATTTGCTGTCTGTAATTTCTATTGAAATTGTAACATCTTTATATTCTTCATCAAAATATCCATAAGTAAAAGAACCTGTAATTGTCTTTGACGCACCCGATTTTATAGATGTGAAATTCCCCTGTTTTTCAAAGTTTTGAGAAAACAAATTAGTATCTTCCCAGGAAATTGTATAAACAGAAGTAGCACAAGTTTCATAACCAATATTTGTCAAATTAAAAGATATTTCATACAAACCCATGTTATTTCCATACATAAAACCTTGTGAATCTGCATTTGAAACAGTATAAGTTGTCTTAAAAGCATATTTACCTGATTCAACAACAGGAATTGAACCTACATTTTCTCCGTCATATTTAGGAGTAATAGTAGCAGAACCAGATTCATTTCCTTGTACAACTGTTACAATTTGTGGATCATCTGCCACTCCTCCATCAAAATTAATAGAACCATCTTCATCTGAAGTCGCAGTTTCATTATCTGCAGGATTTTCCTCATTCTCACGTCTACCAGAAATTTCTTGAGAACCAGTTCCTATTCCTCTTGCTGACCGAGGAGAAAAACCAGAAACTGTTGCAGAAAATCTTCTATTTTTACCGCCTTTTCTAAAAAAAACAGTACTATCATTTCTCAATACTTCATTAGACTCTAAATAATAACCTGAAATTCCACTTTGAATTTCAGACTTATACCCATAAGAAATTTTATACACTTTTTGATTATCAATATAATACTCATCACCTGTATCCATTTGAATCCAAGTACCCCAATACTTAGAATCAATTCTACCATTATTACTATTTGAAGAATTACCACTTAAATTATTATCATTTTGTTCATCAAATAAAAAACTACATGAAACAAAAACAAAAGCTAACAAAATAATTGAAACAAAATAAATTTTTTTCATTCGTATTTTCCTTAAATCATTTATAAAATATACTGTAACAGTTAAAATATTTAATATGTAAACACCCTTGATTTTATACTATCACATGTAAGTAGTATTGTAAATAAAATAAATTCAGAACTATTAAACTAAACTTATAACTTTCTCACCCTTTCTAAAAACTCTCGTGCATTTTTAGCTTCATCAAAGTTGTATGAATATCCCAACTTATTTGCAACTTCAACAGAAATTTTTTCAAATAAATCGCACATCAAAAAAATACTTTTCCATGCAGCTTCAATATCACAGGTAAAAAAAGTTTTAAGATAATTTTCATAAATATCGCTTTCAAGATACTTTGAAATATATTTTGCAGATTTTCCAACGCTCACCTTAAAATCAGTTTTTATTCCAACTTTCCAAGAAAGCATTTTTTCTAATTCTTTACGAACAACAAAATTTGCCATATCCTGCACATACAAAATTTCTTTCCGAGCAAGTCCTTTTGCTAAATTATTTGTACACCACCAAAATTCATTACAACAAGCTACAAACTGTTCTTGGGTTGGCTTTTTTACCCAATAATCTTTATCTGAACTTTCAGGAATGGCAGGAAGATAATTGTTTTTATCAATTAATATTTTACAAAGGCTATCCTTTTTTATATTTTCTAAAGCGTGTTGTAAAGTTTCAATGTGAATATCAAGGCGAACTCCATCTTCAAATTGAACTAAATATCCATAAAAATTTTCTTTATCATTTGGAAAATTAGGATTCTCGTCGGGCAACTGAAAATAAAGAGGATTTCCAAAATTATTTATCCATTGTTTATCATTTATAAAGGAAAAAGTTTCTGTAACAACAAAAACCACATCATAATCTTGAAAATCATCTTGCATAACATTTGGATTTACACGACTTCCGTTCATGTAAATAGCAAGAATCCGATTATCTTGCCAAGTAATTTTTTCTAACAAAGAGTAAATTTCAGTTGAATTTCGCATATTCTTAATAAGCATATTTAAATATAATAACAAATTGAAGAAAAGTAAAATACTATTTAAAACAAAAAAGCCACACCTGAAAAAGATGTAGCTAAATGAATTTAAAATAAAAAAAGCCTGGCAACTTACGCACCTTCGGTGCTATCAAGTTTGATGCAAGTTACATTGGCTTTGTAATCCATATTCAAACTTGTATATAGTAAGTCTGTAGACATTTCTTACATTAAACTAAAAGGGCACTTTAGCAAGTACCCTTTTAGTTTAAAATAAAAAAGCCTGGCAACTTTCTACTTTCCCACTTCTCAGCAGTATCATCGACGTAAGAGAGCTTGACTTCCGTGTTCGGAATGGGAACGGGT
>CALBXN010000054.1 GCA_937890485.1 uncultured Treponema sp. | reverse complement strand
CAAAAATATGTTTTCCATTCTAAATTTGGCTCAATAGGATTTAACGCTTATGAATCCCAAGTATTTCCATAAAAAATAATATCAGGATTAAGTTGTAAAAGTTGTTCTTTTACAACAGGTTCCCAAATTGAAACTCGTTTTTGAAAAGCTTTATTCCTAATTGTAGTTGTACGCCATGGAGTTTTACTAAGATTTATCCATGCAACACAAGAAAGACCTTCTTCAACTTGTTCATAAGTAAGAGATTCTGTATATGATGTTTCATTTTTTATTGAATATGAAATTGCAGCAACTTTTAACCAAGTTTTATTAAATCCATCTTCATAAAAAGATTTTAAGTTTCTAACTAAATCAAAAAAATCGATATCACAGTTCTTCGGAGTATTTGTTTTTTCATCCCAATCAGCATAAGGTTCTTTCAAAATAAATACCATTTTTAGTGAAGACTTTTCATATTTTTCAGGGAAAAGAATTCCATCTTTCATACAACAGTTTAGAAGAGGATATTTTTTTAACTCGGAATTTTCAATTTCTGTATAAAGTCTTTCATAAAGTGAATTCACAATCTAACTCCATTGTATATTTTTATTACAGTAATTTATACATACCATAACATTTTGTAAATGAGATGTAAATACAAGTATCATGAGAAACTACTTTCTACCTATACCTAAGTACAAAAAGAGTGTAAAATTTCACAGTGCCTACAGGATAAAATAGGCGTAGACGAAAAATAACCAAACGAAGCATTGCAAATGAAACGCAGCACTAGCAAGTTTGGGAATTTTTCGTCGAGAGCCTATTTTATCCTGATATCAATTTTGCATTTTGTATATTTTTTTTCCAACCTTGAAATTATTAAATCTTTTTAGTAGAATAATGAAAATTCATTTTTATAATAATTTTTTTTAGGAGTAAATAAGTTTGCGTTGCAAACTTTCTTATCTATTGTTGTTTCTCGCTGCGTTGCGAAACAACACAAAAAAATTATTCGTAAATCTGATGATTTACTCACAATTTTTTTTAGGAGAAATTATGGCAAAGGTATCTGCATTGCAAACCGCAAGGTACGCTTACACACCAAAAAAACCTGGTGTTCTAAATTTAAAACCAGAATCAATTCAACTTGAATTTGGTAAACCAACAAAAGCAGTTTCTGATCAAAAAGAACTTTCAGAACTTTTCAAAAACACTTACGGAAAGCCAGAAGCTACTTTCGTAAAAGGAAAAAATCCAGAAGTAAAAAATCAAATTCGTGTAGGAGTAATTCTTTCTGGTGGTCAAGCTCCTGGTGGACACAATGTAATCGCAGGGCTTTTTGATGGAATTAAAGCAGGAAACCCTAATTCAAAACTTTTTGGTTTCTTAAACGGACCTTCTGGTTTAACTGACAATGAATACATTGAAATAAAAGATAAATACATGGACGAATTCCGTAACACAGGTGGATTCGACATGATTGGTTCAGGAAGAACAAAAATTGAAACACCTGAACAATATGCAGCTGCAATGGACACAGCAAAAAAATTAAACTTAGACCCTTTGATTGCAAAACAACCCGCC
>CALBXN010000053.1 GCA_937890485.1 uncultured Treponema sp. | reverse complement strand
AATTCACATAAGCAAAATTTATGTTTGATTTTTTTATTACATTCATACACAAAGTTGATTTTCCGCTTCTTCTAATGCCAATTACAACTTGTGCTAAATTACTATTTAGATTTATTAAAGATTCTTCTGCACGGGAACAAACATTCATGTTTTTCTTTGCTTCAAATTCTTCTTTTTGTTCATGCAATGTTATTTCTATAGATTCTCTTGTCATAATTATATACTGCGATATTTTAGACTTTTTGTCTAGTAAAACTGCGATATTTTAGACTTTTTGCTCTGAAAAACTGCGATATTTTGGTAAAAACAACAGGAAAAAAATACACATTAAAAATATTTGCGTACAACTCACTAAAAATTGATTAGTAATTACTCACTACAAAAAGAAAATTTAGGTATATGATGAACTTAAATGATAAGACTTTTGTCTTATTAATATAATACCTAACAAATAAGGAGTAAATTATGGGTATATTAAATAAAAAAATTCTTTTTTGTAGTACGCAAAAAGAAAGTAGAGAGGTGGAAAAATGAGATTCATTTTAAAAGCTATTGGAAATGTTCTATCTATAATTCCAGGTTTAGAAGGAGTTGGAAATTTATTATTACGTATCGGTGATAAAAATGGAAAAAATTTAAAAAAATCTAAAAAATATTTTATTTGCCAAGAGTTCTTACCAGAGTCTAGAGGACCACAAAATTGTTATGTATGTGGAAAGCATATACCAACTGGTACAGATAAGTGGGGTGTTGTAGAAGATATTGGACCAGGCTTGGGGAAAAAATATTGGTTTTGTGGTATTGCATGTAAAAATCAATATGAAAATAGTATGAAGTAGTAATTAATAATTATTGGTATTAACAAAAGGTACTTGGAATGTTTATATTTTAAGTACCTTCTGTTTTAATTCTTCAAAATGGAAGAATAAAAAAAAACGTCATTCCGAACTTGATTCGGAATCTTATAACACATACAGTATTCAGGATGACACTTTGGTTTTAACTTTATTAGTCTTCTTCTCTAATAATATAAAACAAAGTTAAAAAAGTTCAATCTATCACATTTTTATCTAAATTTTTACAAAAGAAACGCCATATAATATGGAATTGTTATTTTGTTTTCAACAACACCAACGTTGTTTTCTGAAAGTTTATAGCATACTTCGACGCCATTTTAGGAGGAGGGTTTATCTATACTCCTAAGACACTTTTTTTAGGGAGTTTTTGATAAAAATTTACACTTTTTCAAGCGAGTTTATGTTAATAATATACACTTTTTCTATGGAGTTTTCAACACTTTATACCAGTCAATAAAAGTGGACAAAAATACACATTAAAATTTATGCGTATAACTCACTAAAAATTGAGTAGTTAATACTCATTACAGAATAAAAAAACTGATGTAAAATATATAAAATAACTTTTATAAGAGGTGAGTATGAAAATTCATTATTTTCAAAGATATCATGCAAAGGAAAATGTTGCCACAGCAAATACAATGTTGCTTTTATCTCGCTTGTATAACTATTCTACAAACAAATTTTATCAATTATTAAAAAACTTGTTTTTTGCAAACTCATTTAATCCTGAATTAAATTTTACCATCCAAGAAAAATCAGAAAAAAGTGTTCCTGATGCAATTATTTGTCAAAATAGTTTTAAATTAGTAGTTGAAACAAAAGTGACTGATTGGTTTGGCGTGGAACAATTAAAGAATCATTTAGCTGCTTTTTCTGATGAACAACACAAAGTTTTATTAACAATAGCCGGACAAAAGATGAATAGAAAAACGTTTGCAGATTTTCAAAAAGAGTTAGATATTTATAATGAAACTCAAAAAGTTCCAGTATTGCACTTTAATACAACCTTTGAAGATTTAGCAACAGCCGTAAGCGAAGTTCTTAGTGATCAAGATTTTGAAATGCAAGAAGTTCTAAATGATTACCTTGATTATTGTTATCACGATAAGTTAATAACAAGTGATGATTGGAAATATATGAGAATGCAACTTGCTAGTACAACCTTAGAATACAATATGGCTGCTAATGTTTATTATGATTCAGCAGATAGAGGTTTTAGACCTCACACTTATCTTGGACTTTACAAAGACAAAAGTGTTCGTGCCATCGGAAAAATTGATGCAATTCTCCGTGCTGTAGTGAAAGATGGAAAATTAGAAGTAGTTCCAGAAAGTGAAGACTTTTTTGTTGATAGTGCAGATTCAAAAAAAGTAGAAGAAGCAATTAAAGACTTTTCAGAAAGAATTGCAAAAGCAATGGAAGATGGAAAGCGTTTGGGCTATGATTTAGAAAATACTGAACACCGCTACTTTTTTGTTGAAAAATTTTATGAAACTGATTTTAGAAAAATTACACCAAGGGCACCAATGGGAACTAGAATTTTTGATTTATCAGATATTGTTGGAATTTCTAGTAGATATGAAGATGTTTCTAAAATTGCAGAAGAATTAAAAACTAAAACTTGGGAATAAAAATTATATTTTTTTACAGACATTGTACAAAAAGATTTCCTTCGTGTGTTTTGCTAATATCTATCCTTGAAGCACATTCTGGACATACAAACTGAATAGATTGAGTTTTGCTTATGGCATTTTCACTAAAAGAAAACTGTTTTTCATTACAGTAGGGACAACAAACTGTTATTAGTTCTTTATTTGATTCGTTATTTGTACTCATGGTTTTCCCCTTTTTACTAAAAATTGAAATTACCTTGTTTTTTTCCATTCTCTAAATGTTGTTGGAGTTTTGTCATTATATTTTTTGCAAATAATTTTTACTGGGATTTTTGATATTTTTTCTTCTGATAACCCAAGCTGTTTTAGCCCAGAAACAAAATCTTCGTTGTATTTTGTAAAATTTTGCTCGTAGTCTTTTTCGTCTTTGTATTCAATGTGATATTCGTAATATTTTACTTTGCTAAAACCTTCTCTTCTAGGACCAGAAACAAACCAACAGCCATTTTTTGCCTTTGGAACTATGTTAGTTTCTGGAATATTTGTCATCATAAATAAAACTTGCTCTATTACCTTAACTGACATTGGCTTTACCTTGGTTCACCAGTTTTGAAAATTGATTTTCTCGCTCGTGGGAGGAAATCTAACCCCAACACAGAAACTGTGCCATCCTAAAAAAAATTCTTTCAAAAGAAAGATATTAATAATATAAGCATAGAAGTTAAAAAAGTTCAATTTTTGCTCAATTTTTTTTACACACTAAAACTGTATGCGTACAACTCACTAAAAATTGATTAGTAATTACTCACTACAAAAAGAAAAAAAACTGATAAAATTTATCCAAAGATTAATATGTTATATTCTTTGGAGGATGTAATGAAAAAGCAATTTTCGTGGATTGTATTATTTATAGCAATAAGTTTAATAAGCTGTATTTTAGGATGTAAAGAGCCAGAAATTGAGACAGATACCAAAGCTCCCGCAAATGTAACTAAACTAACAGTTACAGCAGCAGATGGGAGTGCAGTATTAACATGGAAAAACCCAACTGACGCAGATTTTGACGGTGTTCAAGTTTCCATGAGCCCAGCAGAAGGAACTTTGCTAAATCCAGTTATTTTAGGAAAAAATGTAACAAGTTTAAATGTAGGTGGCTTAACAAGTGGTAAAGAATACACATTTACTGTAAAAACAATTGATACCAGCAACAACAAAAGTTCAGGTGTATCAGCAAACGTAACTGTAGCTGATTACACTGCTCCTGCTGAAGTAATAGAATTAACTGCAATAGTAAGCAATGAGAATGCAGTATTAACATGGAAAAATCCAAGTGATACAGACCTTGCAGGTATACAAATCAGCATGAATCCAGCCGCAGGAACATTAGCTAATACAATAAGTCTTGGAAAAGATGTAACAAGTTTAAATGTAAGTGGCTTAGATAGTGGTGTAGATTATACATTTACAGTAAAAACATTTGATACAAGCCTAAATTATTCATCAGGGACAACAGTAAAAGCGACAGCAGTAGACAACTTTGACAAAACAGCTCCAGCAAAAGTAACAGGTTTAACAGTTACAGCAGCAGATGGTGATGCAGTATTAACATGGAAAAATCCAAGTGATACAGACTTTGCAGGTGTACAAATCAGTATGAGTCCAGCCGCAGGAACATTAGCAAACACAGTAAGTCTTGGAAAAGATGTAACAAGTTTAAACATAAGTGGCATAGAAAATGGTGTAGAATACACATTTACAGTAAAAACATTTGATACAAGTTTAAATTATTCAGAAGGAGCAACAGTAACAGCCACAGCCACAGTTGTAGACTCATCTGACTATGTAGCACCAGCAAAAGTAACAAGTTTAACAGTTACAGCAGCAGATGGTGATGCAGTATTAACATGGAAAAATCCAAGTGATACAGACTTTGCAGGTGTACAAATCAGTATGAGTCCAGCCGCAGGAACATTAGCAAACACAGTAAGTCTTGGAAAAGATGTAACAAGTTTAAACATAAGTGGCATAGAAAATGGTGTAGAATACACATTTACAGTAAAAACATTTGATACAAGTTTAAATTATTCAGAAGGAGCAACAGTAACAGCCACAGCAACAGACTCTTCTGACAAAACTGCCCCAGCAAATGTAACAAATCTAACAGCAGTAAATAAAGATGCAAGTGTACTTTTGACATGGGAAGACGCAACAGATAAAGATGTTTTTGGTTATGAAATAAGCTGGGATAAAACAGAACCAATAAACAGAAGCCTCGTAATGGAATCTGACACTATGATGGTTGCTCCAGGTGCAAAAGGTTGTATTATTAGCAATTTAACAAACGGAATAAAATATGCTTTTACAGTAAAATCTATAGATACAAGTGGAAACAAAAGTAAAGGTGTTACAGTAATGATTACACCGAGCATTATAGAAAAATCACCACTTGCAATAACACTTACACCAAATACAACAGAAAAAACAAAAGATGATGTTGTAGTTAAAGTAAATGTAGAAATAGACAGTGCGAGTGAAATTAAGAAAATTGCATACAAAGAAGGTACTATTGTTGATATTGCAACTGTACTAAATGGAACAGATATTACAGAAACAAAAGAAATTATAGCAGTTGCAAACACAACATATACAGTTGCAATAGCAGACACAGCAGGACGCCGAGAACTAGCTTTTATTTCAATTGAAAATATTGATAAAACAGCACCTAATGTTGTAGAAGGTGTAGTTTCAACTTATTCAAGAGAAACAAAAAAAATAACACTTACTTGGACAAATCCAATAGATGATGACTTTGCAGGAGCTGTAATTACTTACGGAAAAACAGAATCTAGAGAAGTAACAACAATTTCATGCAAAAAAACAGAAACATCAACAACAATAGAAAACATAGAACCAGATAATAGTGAATACACAATAATAATCAAAGCAAAAGATGATATTGGAAATTTAAGTGCTGCACAAACAGCTATAGTCATTGCAAAAGGTGTAACGGGTGCAAACAGTTTTAGTGTTGGAGATATACTATTTACAGATGGAACACGCATAAAAGCAGAAGATGTAAAATACGGTGTACCTGATAGCCAAATTGATAAAGCATTTGCTGTAATTGTTTCAATAGATTCTTTTGATGGAGCAACAGGAAAAGCTATAGGCTTAAAAGAAGGCTATGGACGTTGGGCATCAGATGGTAGCACAGGTTATAAAACAAACTTTATGGGGATACAATCAGATTACAGTATTTCAAGTAGTGGTGAATATATCTTTACAGAAGACTTAGATGGAAGTGATAACTGGGATTACATTTGTAGCGTAGACCCTACAGGAAGTGCAAATGTAGCAGCAAACTATCCAGCTTTTAATTTTGCAAACACTTACGGTCAAACAGCAGGACTTACAGGTACAGATTACGAAGATGGTTGGTACTTACCAGCCATAGCAGAATTGAAAACTGTATATGACAATAGACATATAGTTGCAGAATCTTTATCCGCAGTAGGTGGAGCAGAAACTTTGGGCAGTAATTATTATTGGAGCAGTTCTCAGTGCGCTTCCAACGACAATAGCGCATACATGTTGAGTTTCAGCAATGGTAGTGTGTACGACTACAACAAGAAAAACTATTACGTTGTGTTAGTTGTCCAGGCTTTTAACGTTGAACAATTTAACGATTATGAAATCGAGAATGAAGGAACTAGCATTAAGAGCGTAAAAATTGCAAGTGCAGGAGAAGGTTACACAGGTGAATTACTTGTAACAATAACTGGTACAAATTTAAAAAATCAATCTATAACATGTAGTGATGCATCTTTTGATAACTTAACATATCTAAGCAATTCGGTAGCAACTGCAACAATAGATTGTAATGGTGTTGTTGGAACAAAATCAGTTACTTTTTATTGTGGGAATTAT
>CALBXN010000052.1 GCA_937890485.1 uncultured Treponema sp. | reverse complement strand
GTCTTTTAAGGCACAGTTTGCAGCTCCTATCCAGTTCTGACTTTTCCTGAATTCCCCGGGAGTCTTGTCTCTTCCTCTTACGCCCTCCAGCAGTTTTGCGTGAAGTTCTTTTAAAAGTCTGTTACACAAAGGAAGCGTCTTTAAGCGTTCAATCGCATAATTAACCGCATTCACATAATTCACAACATCGCCAACATCAAGATTTATATTTGTGTCCACTTCCGGATCGAGGACATCATCAAGAGTACATTGAGTTCCTTCTATCTGGCTGGAAATCAAGGCTTCCTTGCGAACATACATCGAAACAAAGAGCAAGGCATTCGGGATAAGTCTTGAAGCAGAATCCAGCCTGACAAGAGCACGGTTTGCCTCAACAAGTTTTTTTACCATCGAGCTTGAAATTTGTAACGGTGGATTCGGAGGCAAGGGATTAGGTTTGAACGATTTATAAGAGAGTTCCCCTGAGAGATTTTGAATTAACTGTCCCGCTCGGTTCATATTGTCTCCTGAAAGTGGCTAGATATTGAAATAAGGATAGCATATTTGCAGTGTTATTTCAATATCTTCGGAACATTCTGAAATATACAATTGTAAAAATGTATCTTATTTCAAAAAGTGATACTTTTCAACTTTGTATCACAGGCAATATCATAATTTCTTATACAATTCAGATAAATTTTGTTCTAATTTATCAATTTGAATCTTTATTTCAATTTCTTCTTGTGTAACTTCTTTGGGGCCTTCAGAAGAAGAAGTTAAAAGAGGACTATTCCGTCTAACATCATCTAATTTATCAAGTAATTGTTTTTTTTGATTAGTTAACTCATCAATTTTATTTAATATACTTACATTATCATTATTATTTTTTTCAATAATACCTCTTAAACTAGCATTTTCATTTTGAAGTTGAAAATAAGATTCTTTTGGAACATAATTTACTTCTATAAGATTGTCTAGATCTTCATAGCGTTCCTTTAATGGTTCAATTATAAAATGCTGAATTACACCCCATTCAGAAGGAATAACAACTAAGAGAACACTAATTATAATTGCAAGAGGACTGTCTTTTAAGTTCTTCCACTTGTTACTATTATTCCCATTACTACTTTCTTTTTTAGAAGAATTTTCTTCGGTTTTACGTGGTAAAATATTGGAAAGGGTCGAAAACTGAGGAGCATATCCAGCTAAGGTTTCAAACTTCCAATCGATATCTTCATTTGAAAAACCTTTTTTTCTAGACCAAACAGGAAGTACATTCAATTCATTTAACAACGCTTTTTTGCTAGTACTAGAAACATTGCTATTGTTTGCACAACTTATAGCAATTCCTTTTTCGCCTATGAAAAAATCTAAATAAGGACATTCTTGAAATGCAAAATCACGTATCTTAGTTGTTATTTCCTTTTTTTCTGAATAAACTAATAAATCTAAATCTGATCTTGTACTTCTTGTTTTATAACGCCTAGAACCAAAAATGTAAATTTCTGATACACTTGGAAATTCTTGTACAAAATTACTAATTATATTCTTTAAATCGTATTCTTTTATATTATATTTATATTCCATTATTTTCTCCCTTAGAAGAATGGTCCCTTATATATTTTTTCAGTACGTCAAATTTCCTAAAACAATAATCTTTAGGAAAATCTCTTTTATCTGCTAATTTTTCATATAAAGAAATTGGATAGATTTCCAGTTCATTTTTAATTAAATTATAATTTAATATTTTATACTTCTTCTTATCAATAAATCTTTCAGATATATTTTCATAATCAACACAGTCTGTTTGATTAAATTCTCCAACATTTAATTCTGAATTATTTAACACACATGTATAGAAGTTATATAATCTAGAAAATGCAAAAAAATCATTTTTATCTTTTTTTAATTTTAGAAGTAATTCTGCATCAATTAATGAGTTAATTTCATTTTCATATGATATTTCATTATTTTCAGAATTATATTTATTTCTTGCCTGTCTTTCGACTTCTTTTGCGATTTTATCAATATCATTATCACAAATCTTTGATATTTTCTTTAAATCCAAATTATACTGACTGGCTAATATTAGGACATCTTTTTGTCTATGAATCGAAAAACTTATTTCGGTTTCTTTTATCGAAGTCTTTTGACAGAAGTCATTATAAACTTCTGGTCCAGAATAAGAATCAGACAATAAAACATAATATTGAAAGGTGCTGAATAATTCTATATAACAAAATAAATAATTTCCAATAGAAAAGAGTCTTAATATATGTTTTAATTCATAAAGAATAGATTCTTCTAATTTTTCATCAAAAATATTCAACGGAACAAAAGGAATAAAATAAAAATCGTCAATAAGCTTATTTCCACTCATATCAAAGATTTTTTCTAAGTTTTCAACTTTTAATCCACAATATAGAGCGTAGTCAAATGCAATTTTCTCAAATCCTTTTTTAAAGGATTCATTGTCAAGGTTAACCATATATAACAAAATAGGTAATTCGTCTTTTTTTACACTCTTATACTGGTTATCTTTAATAAACGAAACAGTATCTTTATCTATTTTGCAATCTATCAATTCTCCATTATCAGTAAAACAATACCCTGTCGTAGAAGTGTTAGAAGTCTTTCTATCTCTTCTGATATCAACTGATGCATTAATAAACGAGAAGTTTTTTACAAATGCAGCGTCCAAGTTGGAACCAAATTTGCTATTACAGTTTTTACAAAACAACTTATAAGTCTTTAAAATCCCACCTATTGCATTTGGAATAATGTGTTCTATACTTCTATTTTTTTCTGTAATTTCTTCATTACAAATTGCACAATATATTTCTTCCATTATTGTGACCTTATATTACCTTCACGCTAGTTTCAGGACTAATCATTTTAAAAATCTCAAACACATTGATTTTACTTGCACTATTACTGAATGAACTATCGCGGAATACAGCACGAAGTGGCTTTTTACGGGCAATTTCTTTTACAACGTCTTCGGACACATCTTCATTAAAACAAGCTATCAAATCACCTTCGTTATATGTGTGAACAGTAAAGTTACCAATGGTTTCTGAAGTATATGGTAATGAAAGAGGAAGCCCCCAATCCAAAAGACAGCCGAATAGAAGATCCAAATCATTCCTGTCTTCTTTGATATTGCTTTCAAACATGTCGAGCTTGCTCTGGTCGTATTCAGAAGCGGAATAGTAAACATCTTTCATGTTACTGTCGGCAACTTTTAGAACTCGGAATCCGATGTCTAAATCTTTTGTTGTAAGAGGATTTTCTTCTTTGATTTTTTTACCAGCACGACGGATGCGTTCTTTTCCAATATCACAAATCGTTTTATAGCCTGCTTTGTATGCTTCAGATTCTTCAGCAGTTTTTTCAGGTAATTGTACCATGATGAATTTTCGATTGCCGTCGTCCTCTGCATTTAATTGCATAACTGCATGAGCAGTTGTTGCAGAGCCTGAGAAAAAGTCCAAAATAACATCATGTTTTTCCGTACCTAATGTAACTAATGTCTGCAATAACGAAACTGGTTTTGGAAAATCAAAGTATCTTTTGTTGAATAGTTTTTCTACTTCAAGGCTGGCTCTTTGGTTGGTACCATATTCAATTCCCCAAAAATCATTTGGTATAGCACCTTTACTATCTTTCAAATATATTTTTCCGTACGGTTGTTCATCACCACCACTTGTCCAGTATATCGCTCCCTCTGAATCTAATCGTCTAAATTCTTCTTCAGTCTTCATCCATGGTCCATTCAATATACTACCAGATTTGGTTTTAACAGGGTAAAAATGTCTTCCACGGGTTTTATCCAAAAGAATCGCTCTTCTAAATAATCCGTTCTCATCTTCGTATCGATATTCATTTTTCGCCTTGTCAGTTAATGGCAGTTTCCCAAGTGCCAACAATCTTATGTTTTTTGCAAAACATAAGATATATTCTTTTACTCTTGCAATTTTTCCGATGTTGGGCTGATTATCTGTTCTTCTCCACGCTATTTGAAACACAAAGTTTTCTTCGCCAAAAACCTCATTGCAACATTTTTTTAAGTTGTCAATTTCATTATCATCAATGCTTATAAAAATCATACCATCTTCCGAAAGAAGATTTCTTGCGAGCATGAACCTTGCATAAATCATCGAACACCAGTCAGAATGGAAGCGTCCATTTGTATCAGTATTCTTAAACATACGATTTCCTTCATCATCAAACAAGCCAGCATCTTCTGCATATTCTTCACTTGATGAAGTAAAATCATCTCTATATATAAAATCGTTCCCTGTATTATAAGGTGGATCAATATAAATCATCTTTACTTTTCCAAGATAACTTTCCTGCAAAAGTTTAAGAACTTCTAAATTATCACCCTCAATATAAAGATTTTCTGTTGTGTCCCAGTTTACTGATTCTTCTTTACAAGGACGTAAAGTTTTTCTAATAGGTTTATTTGCTTCCACAATTGCAGCATTTTTACCAACCCATGTAAATTCATAAGCTTCATCTTTATCTGCAATTTCATCAGAAAGCATCTGCTGCAAAAGTTCAAAATTTACAGCCTTTTTTAGATTTCCATTTTCATCTTTTGTTTCTGTAATACAGTTTGGAAACATCTGTGAGATTTTATCTATATTTTTCTGTGTCATATCCGGTGTTTCAAATTTTGGTTTATTCATTGCTGTCTCCTATTGAATCATTTATTAGTTTTAATTGTTCTGTCAGTTTATTTGTATTCTCTAAAATATATGAAAAACTCTCTTGTAAATACTCTTGTACTTTATCTTCATCTACAATACTTATATTTTGTCCACTTGTAGTCTGATTACATCCATTCAGAAATACTAATTCTAATTTTGAAATTGCATCAAGCCGAGTAGAAATTAAAATGCTAACTTCTTTTAAGACATCCTTATTTTTGGGATAGTAATATTGTAATCCACTCCATAAAATTTCTAATTCAAAGAAAGTTTCATTAAACTCTTCTTGAATTAGAAATTCATTCAAATTATTTTTTCTTGCTAATAAATTATCTACTGCTATATTTATTTTAGGAAAACTAAACTCTCGCAATATATTAATGCAAATTTCATTGATTTTATTTTTAAGTTCCTGATTTATTTGGAATTTCTGAATTTCTTGTTGTTCTTTTCTCGAGGCATAATTTGACCAGATTAAAGAAACAACTGTTACAGTTATACCTAAAATTACACTAAAATATTCAAGGACATTACATGCATCCCAAAATGGTACAAAAAAATCACATGGTGCCGATAATTTGAAACATAAGTGAATTAAAAATAAAATAATAAGACTACACAATATTGTTCCTATTAGCGAATATAATATAATTTTCGTTTCTGTTCTCACCTAATCATCTCCTCCAGTCTTCTTATTTCAGCCTTTATTTCAATCTGTCTATTAAACTGCTTTTCATTCTTCATTTTCTTTTTCAAAACATCAATTTCTTTTTGAAGTTTTTCCTTTCTTTCTTTTAACTCTATATTTTCAGAAAGGGAAAGGTTTGAATCCCACTCTCCGCCTTCTATTTGTTTTATAATATTTTCCCAAACTTCATCAAAATTTAGTCCTTTCAATTCAAGTTTCGCTTTCGTTTCATGAATCCAACTGGTAGTAAAAATCTTTTCACAAAAAACAGCAAGTTGAATTTCTTCTTCATACTGTAATGCAAATACTAAATTTTGAGGGATTATTTTTGATATTTTTTCGATATTCTTAGAGTCATAATCTTTTGTTTTTAATGTCACACTTAGCACATAAATACTATTTATTTTTTTTCCTTGTTGTATTGAAGGAATTGTTCTTAAACTCACCTCATTTACAATATCAATTCTGCTTATGTCTGCATCAAATTTTGTTTGTTGGGCATTACTGAACTGAAATTTTTTGTAAATTTGAGTCTTTGGTAACGGCTTATGTAACTCGGTTATTTCAGGCAGATTAAGCATTCATCTCCTCTTTTATTACTAAGAAACAAATCAATTCAAAATCATCTAAGCCCTTGATTTGTCCATGTTTAAAATCAATAAAATCTCCACTAAGAAAAGAATCCATATCACTTTCATCTTTTACTTCGATTATTGAAGAAATTGAATCTCCAAGGAGTTTATTAAAAAATTTCATGTTTTTTCCGTCTTTGGTTTCTACATTAAA
The DNA here is from genome assembly GCA_937890485.1 of uncultured Treponema sp. Taxonomy (GTDB): domain Bacteria; phylum Spirochaetota; class Spirochaetia; order Treponematales; family Treponemataceae; genus RGIG9060. Next base: position 34,462 of record CALBXN010000052.1, on the reverse strand, counting down.
TTGCTTATAAACTTCAGGAAGTGGTTCATTTTTTCCTTTACACATCAGTCGCATTTTATCTAGCATATTTTTTGGATTCAAATGGTTACAAACAACTTTCCCATCTTCACCAATATAAACCATATAAAATGGATGCAACCTGTTTTGATTATCAATATTTACACTGTTATTTCTATTTTTAAGAACATAAATAACACCAGGCAGACATTCTTCTGTAGATTTTGTAACGGCATGAAGACCAAAAGGTGTATTATCTAAATCTCCATTTTCTTTTACATATTCAAGCAAATCAAGTCGGAATTCATTCAAGCCCAAATCCATGATACTGATTCCTGTGTTCATTTCCTCAATATCAACAACTTCTTCTTTTAATTTTTGAAGTTGAGCTTTTCTGTATTCCAAATCTTTTTGATTTTCATCTAAAAGATTGTCGTCTGCTGTCGCTGTCATATCAACAATTTTCATTCTTGTTTCAACACGATTTTTGAGATTTATGTATTCATCAAGAGTCAAATCAGGCCAGAAGTTGACTAACTGAATTACGCTGTTTTTACTGCCGATACGGTCAATTCTTCCAAAACGCTGGATAATACGAACAGGATTCCAGTGAATATCGTAATTAATAAGGTAATCACAATCTTGCAAGTTTTGACCTTCAGAAATACAGTCCGTTGCAATTAATAAATCAATACTTCTGTCATCATCTGGATAAATAACATTTTTATCTTTTGAAATTGGAGAAAAATAAGTTAAAACAGCATTTAAATCGCATTTGAATTTATCTAATGTACTTTTACCTTCAGAAGTTCCACTAATTTTTGCTGAATTAAGTCCATATTTTTCTTTTAAATATACACTTAAATTTTCATACAAATAATCAGCTGTATCTGCAAATGCTGAAAAGACAATAACCTTTTTATTATCGGCATTTATTGGATTTTCAATTTTGTTATTAATTCGTTTTATTAATTCTTGTAATTTAGAATCATTTTCAGGAGTTATATCTTCTATAAGACTTTCTAATCCAGATAAAATACTTTCATCAATTTTTAAATCTTTTAGCCATGATATATAATCCATATCATTTAAATCAATTTGAACTTTTTTTCCAATTGCAAAAATATCCGTAGTATTTTGATCATCAAAATCATAATCAGCATCAAAAGATAAATCTTTCATATTAATCTGTGAATTATTTTTATGATTTTGAAATTCCTCTACAATTTTTATTGTTTGATTTACATAGGCTTTTACACGCTGAATTGTTAATCTAAAAGAATATACAGAACTTTCTAATCGTTTTAAAAGATTAATAGCCATCAAACGACGAATTCCTAATTCACGTCCCATTTGGTCAAATCCGCCAGAGCCTGAATCATCAATTTCGTATTTTGCTCTTTTACTTGGATGGATAAATAAGGAAGGAACATAAACTGTAAGTTTTAAATTTTCCAATTGTTCAAAAATTAAATTGAAGGTTGTTTCATTTTCACATTCTGTAAGAGGTGTCTGTATAGAAATTGGATGTAATCTTTTTGGGAAAGTTCCAATATCCTTTGTATCATAATATTTTTGAATATGTTTTCTTGAACGAGCAATTGTTACACTATCTAATACTTCAAAGAAATCAAAACTCAACATACCTAATAGAGTTTCTGTCGTTCTTTCTTCTGTTGGTAGTTGGCTCCATTTATTAAAAGCTGTTTGAGCTTGTCTAAAAATGTCATCAATAGAATTTCTAGTTTTTAATTGTTCATCAATATTTTTTGAAACACCTTCATAGGCTAAAGCTAATTGGTTTCTTAAATCAATGAAACGGTTATTTACAGGAGTTGCAGAAAGCATAAGAACTTTTGTTTTTACTCCTTGTTTTATAACTTTATTCATCAATTGCATGTAACGATTTTCTTTTGTATTTGAATGAGTTCCTATTCCATTTCTAAAATTATGAGATTCATCAATTACAACTAAATCATAATTTTCCCAGTTAATAAAAGCTAAATCATTTCCATTAGACTCTCCAGAAGTTCGATTTAAGTCTGTATGGAAAAGAACATCATAACGAAGTCTATCTTCTGCAATTGGATTATTTTTATAGTTATTCTTATAAATATTCCAGTTGTTAGATAGCTTTTTAGGACAGAGAACAAGTACTCTATTATTTCTGCTTTCATAATATTTGATAACGGAAAGTGCTGTAAAAGTTTTTCCAAGACCAACACTATCAGCTAAAATACAACCATTATATTTTTCAAGTTTATTGATAATTGCCAAACAAGCATCTTGTTGGAAATTATACAACTTTGACCAAATCTTACTTTTCTTAAAACCTGTTGCTTCTTTGGGTAAAATATCTTCACTTATATCGTCTAAAAATTCTTTGAAAATATTATATAGCGTGATAAAGTAAATAAATTCAGGTGCATTTTCGTTATATGCAGATGTAATATTTTCAATTACTTGGTCTGTTACATCTTGCATCATATCTTTATTTTGCCAAAATTGATCAAACAACATTAAAAAATGGTCACTCATAGGTGAATACATTTTTGTAATTGCAAAAGCGGCATTATTCCCTTTTTCTACACCTAATTCCACAGCGGTAAATTCTTTTACACCAGAATAACTTGTTTTATCTACATTTAAGAAACAAGGAATTCCTTGTTCCGTAGAGTTTGATTTAAATGTAACTTTCTTTTTTATCCATTCAGCACATTCTTTTGCTATAGCTTTTTGATTCAATTCATTTCTTAATTTTACTTCAAACTCTGTACCATATAAGCTACGTTCTCTATTAAGTCGAGGAATATAAAATTCTCTTTTTTCCTTTTTAGCTTTTTCTGTAATAAATGCTGGAGAAGTAAAAATAAAACGAAGTTCATCTATATTTTTTAATTCATTTTGTAATTCTTGATATGCATAAATTGAAAAACAAGCAGCAGCTATTGATATTTTGCTTCCAGGTTTTATTTCTTCTTTGAGACTTGATTTTAGAGTTTTATTAACATTGTCTATAAATTCAGGTGTCATCATTTTAGTTACTACTTTTCTTCCTTCATTTCTACAATATCACCAACATCACAATTAAAAGCCTTGCAAATCTTATGTAAACTTTCCATTGAGACATATTCACCCTTCCCTAACCTAGCAAGGATATTTGGATTTATTCCTGCAACAGTTATCAAATCTGTTTTCTTCATTTCTTTATCTATAAGCAGTTTCCATAACTTCTTGTAATTTACTTTCATGGCAAACATTATAACATAAATTTGTTAAAATTTGTCACTTTTTGATGATAATTTACATCATTCCTAGCACAAATATCACCACAACCATAACTAGCGTTATCACTGAAAACACAATAAACTAAGTAATCCTAATTTTGATGTTTTCGTATTTTTTTCTTTTAGCATAAGACCTTATTCATCATTTTTTAATTTTCGTAAATACACTCTGAGTACTTAATTAACTCCATATTCAAACTTTGGTTCATTAATAAGACTAGCATCAATCTTTATTGTTTCTTCAATTTGTTTTAAAAACTTCCTCATCCTTGTAAGTGGATGTTCTGGAAAGTGTACATCAAAGTCTTCTGATTCAGATAGATTCATCATGAACGGTAGATGTACGGATTCATCATATGGATCACGCATCCAGCCTTCTGCAATCTTCTTTTCTGGATTTAATTTTACCTTTCCATTTCTTATCATTAACTCAAAAATAGTATTATCACGAATTCCAGTTGTCCCTTGTTCAATACACTGAACTTTTATAACATAACTGAAATGCTTAAACGGAATAGTATAAGATCCGATATATGCCATTCCATGAGGTTGCATTGGAAACTTAAATATTGTCTTTATAGAATCAAATGTTCCCAATTTTACTTTCTTTACTTCAATAATTGCTGCCCCCGATTCATATGCAATCTTTCTATAGTTATTCTGCAATTCAACATCTGTATCATTTTTTGCAGTTATATCAGGAGGAAAGTTAAAGAAATTTATACTCAAATCATCATAATCATTTAAGTAAAAAACTCTCTTATTGCTATCTAATTCATTAGGCTGCGAATGTTCCGTTTCGACTGTAATTAAATCAAGTTTATTCACGTAAGTTCTCCTTCCATTACTCTATAGGTTTATCTTTCATCTTAACCTTTATAGCATGTCTTCGTATTCTTTTTTATTCTACCACACCTACTGTGTCAAAAAATGACACATCTAAGTATTTTATTCATCATTTAACCAAGTGAGCATTTTATTTATGTAATCTTTTGATTCATCTGTGTTATCCCAACCAGAACAACCGCCACAATATATTTCTTCTATTACTCTCTTGTCATAAACTTGTTTTAGCCTAAAATTCTCCACAAGTTTACTTGGAATTACAATCATAATAAGATTTCGCGATTTTCTTGGCTTTCCAATAACATGGATATTTTCATATCCATCGCCCCAATGACTTGGATAACAATAAACCTTTGTTCCGCCTGAAAAATGCTTGGTTCCATGTCGGATTTCATGATTTTCACCATATTCGTGTGTTGGTTTTATATTTCCAACCAAACACCAAATCCATTCAGGAAGTTCTGTAATTGAAGATAATAGAATTTTACTCCAATATCGTTCTTTTTTCTCCATATTTATTTGAGAAAAAGAAAAATCTGGTTTGTTCTCAATAAAGTTCTTGATTTTTTCACTTTTACTACATCTTTCGTCAAAAGTTCTGTTGATTAAATTTTCAAGATTTTTGCTAATTACTTTTCTGCAATAATGATTTTCAGTCAATAATATTGAAGAAACTTCCTCATCCAACAACAAACATAATTCGTTAGCAAAATATATAAATACTTCAGAGCCATAACTATCCGAAGAATATGGGAAATTCATTATATCTGCTGGCTTTCCCTTTTTTTTGAAGGCAAGATAAAATCGTTCTGTAAAAGATAAATTCTGAAAGGCTTCGTTTTTTATTCCAAAATTTTCTATGGGAGTTAATATGACATCCAGATAATCTAAATATGACAGTGCAAAAAGTTCTCTTATTCGCTTTTCATCATTTTTCTTTACCGAGACGATAAGTTCTTCTTCGTATTTCCCCCAAAAATTGATTTTCAATCGGCGATTTTTCATATTTACATCATAACTCCCAGCGATTATAGTATTGTGTGTTTCCATCAAGACTTGCACCAGCATTCAGCAAAGCTTTTTTCATTCGCAAATACAAATCCTTTGAAAAATAATTTCCTTCTTCATGTAGTTCATATAGTGAAGATGATTTAACCCATTTATAACTATCATTGAAACAATTGACATTTGGATCTGCTCCTTCTTTCAATAAATATTCTAGTAGCAAAGGAAGTTTTTGATATACACATTCATAAAGCACATTTGAAGATAATTTCTCTATTCCAATTTTTGATATTATTTCTTTATAAACAGGGATCATTCGTTTTTCAAATTCTTCTGTTTCGCAATACCATTGTTCTGGATAATAATATCTTGCCCAATCTATCAAAACAGAGTCCAGCTTATATTTTAAAATATCCTCAGGTGATAATTCTTTTATGCGATTAACATCTAAAGAAAACAAATCTTGATGCAATAGTTTTTCTTTTTCTGAAAGTTGTGCTTCTAGCATTGCAGCAGGTTTTGCACCATAATATGTCAAAAGTCGTTCTTGATAGTAACTGCACATTGCATCCTGAGAACCACGTCCATCACAGAAAATATGTTCACCTACAAAATCCAGCAATGAAACTGATTCTCTAACCATTCCATTTAAATTAATATTTTGACTTAATATGAATTTTACAACATTATAATCATAACAATATCTAACAACATCAAAAGCCAAGTAAATAATTTCTCCACAATCATCTTCTTTAGCATTAAGATTAATTCCTTTTTCAATACAAAATTTTATAAATTTTATTCTATCTGTTTTGATTATAGGTGATTTTACATCTATATCTCCATACGCCCAATTTTCATAGCGTTCACTATCAAAATCTTCATCAAGGAATTCAAGACTTTCTGCAAGTAGAGAGGGCAAGAAGTAATTACTTGGATTTGCATTAATATCCATTCCTTCATCAAGACATTCTTGTAATAATTCAATGTTAAATTCTTCAAATGCTTTTACGAATTTTTTTTCAAGTTCAGTAAATCGATTATTGTCTGAATACATCTCCAACTCCTCCAAGAAAGATTTTATATCAATTTCTCATATTTCTCCTATAAAATAACATAACAAATTGATTAAAGCATTAAACTTGTAGTTGAATCAAAAATATTCTATCACACCTACTGTGTCAAAAAATGACACACTAACAAAAAAAATGAGCAATTTGATCGGCTCCCTTAAAAAAGGACAAAAACAAATTTGACTGGTGCAAAAAAGGTGACAAAACAAGAAGACTCTATTTAAATTTATTACATTATACTTTGCCACAACTTTGCCGAAGTTTGCCATAACGGATTTTAAAGATAAAATTCTGTTCGGCAGGAGTCAGAGTTTGGTTTTGTTGACATTTTGATAATCATGTCCCACAGAAAATTTTACAGAGTCGAATTTCCTTTAGTTCTTTTTACAGAATGAGATATTTTTCCGTTGGCATCATATTTATACCATTCTTCAACACCACGAGAATCTTTTGTATGAATTATTTTTCTCTCATCATCGTAATCCCACCATTTTTCATAGCCACTAGATTTTTTAAGATGAATTTCTCTTCCATTTGCATCATACTCCCACCAGCTTTCTCGACCCAGAAAATCTTTATAATAGATATTATTTCCGTCATTATCATATTTCCACCATTCTTCTCGACCTCTAAAATTTTTAGAATGAATTTTATTTCCATTTTTATCGTAATCTAGCCATAATTCTTTACTAACTACATTTTTTCCGTGGATTTGATTTCCTTTATCATCGTAATCCATGAACATTTCTTTTCCCAGAAATAAATTTTTGCAATAGATATTATTCCCATTTAAATCAAATTCCTTATGTAAATCATTTATTGAATCTTTGTAAACAATTTCATTTCCGTTGGAATCATATTCATACCAGGCTTCATAACCATAAGAATCTTTAAAATGGATTTGATTTCCGTTATTATCGTATTCATACCAGGATTCAGAACCACCAGAATGTTTAAAATGGATTTTATTTCCGTTAACATCATATTCATACCATTCTTCATAACCATCAGAATCGTTGAAATGAATTATATTTCCATTAGCATCATATTCCCACCATTTTTCATAACCACCAGAATTTTTGGTGTGTATAACATTACCATTTGAATCATATTCTTTCCAATATTCATAGCATTCTGATTGTTTTACATAAATTTGATTTCCATCACTATCATATGTATAGAATTTTTCAACCCCATAAGAATTATGCGAATAAACTTCATTTCCGTTACTATCGTATTCATACCATTTCTCAAAACCCTCAGAATCCTTAGAATGGATTTTATTTCCCTTGGCATCATATTCATACCATTCTTCAAAACCATCAGATTTCTTGAAATGAATTTTATTTCCTTTATCATCGTACTCCCACCAACTTTCAAGTAAATCAATGTCACTCATAATTTTTTATCCTCCACAAAAATTTTATCAGTTTTGTTAGTTTTAAATTTTAAGACAGTATTGAATATATTTCGACTTTTTAAAATGTCAATTAAATATAATTGCCAGATACCAGCTCCGACGAACTTTTTTCATTCTAGTACATTAAGACTTGATAAATTATTATATAAATGTTATTATTTTAATGTTCATTAAATTAACAGAGGTTAAAATAACATGCCGAAATTTTATGATAGAATCCAAGAAATAGATTCTCTAGAACAAATCGAAAAAAATTCTCAGAGTTCTGCAAATTTTACAGTTATGACTGGACGCAGAAGAATTGGAAGAGAAACTTGGATTAAAGATTTTTGGTTCTATAAAAAAACTTTCTGACCTTTTTGAGCAAATAATGGAATTTTCAAAATGATTTATTAAAAAAATTGATTATTCGTGATTACGAAACTTTTACAGGAAAAACTCTAGAACAATACTTTTGCGAAAAGATAAAAGAGGAAAATGAAATTTCTCTGCTTGGTGGTTGGTGGGACAGAAAGTCCCAAAATGAAATTGATATTATTGCCATAAATGAGCTAGAAAAAACATGTCGCATTTACGAAGTAAAACGGAACGCTGAAAAAATCAACTTAAAAATTTTACAAGATAAAATAGAAGTTTTCAAAGAAAATATACCAAATTATTCCGTTACTTTTTCAGGTTTATCAATGGATGATATGTAGAAACGAAAATTTTAAAGATTACAGAATAAATTTGGTTCATAATCTCGACTCCCCAATAACTTGTATTAGGATTTAACCATTTCCTCAAAAGCATTCATAACTTCGTGCATAGAATCTGTTGTAAATTCATACGCCCAAGTTTTGAACTGTTCTGGAAGACCGTAAAAAGCTTCTCCCATGCTAGCGGCAATATCAGTTAAAGTATCGCAATCTCCACCGAGGCTTACTGCAGTTCTGATAACATCTTCAAAATCTTCACCTTCTAAAAAAGCAGTTATTGCTTCTGGGCAAGTTTCCATACAACTTTCTATATGACGATATCCAGGTCTTATCTGGTCACAAGTGCGACTCAAATCATAAGCAAATTCTTTTTCGATATAGGATTTGATTTCGTCCTTTGATTTTCCGTTTCGAGCCATCCAAATTACTGATGCAATTGATTCTGCGCCCTTGATTCCTTCTGGATGATTATGAGTAAGCTCTGCACTCCATCGGGCAACTTCTCTAGTTCGTTCCAAGGAATCAAAAAACCATCCTACAGAACTTACTCTCATAGCGGAACCGTTGCCATAACTTCCGTAAGGTTTTGCATCATCCCGTGCAAGCCAAAGATAAAATTTCATTCCGTAACCAGCATGTTGATATCTTCGTCCCCATAAGTGCATACTTTTAGTCATGGAAGATTTCATTGTGTTTTCGTCCGCATCAAGTCCAGCTTTTAAAATCCCATCACAAATTGCGATTGTCATAACAGTATCATCAGTAAACTTTGGATTTTTACTGAACAATGGAAAGTTTTTTGTCTTTGGACTGCGATTGAACTCATAAGGCTGTCCGATTATATCTCCTAAAATTGCTCCAAACATAAGAATCTCCTATTTTTCTTGTTTTAACTACGATATTAGTATCGTCTAAAAAAGTAATATTTATATTTGTATTTATATGCAAATATTTTGCATTTTTATACAAAATAATAAGTTTAAAATGGGCCACAAATCGGTACACCCCTAATTTTCGCGGTACACCCCATCTAATCCTTGTGCGATAAGGCTTTGACAGGTACGGACTGGCTTTTCTTTATCTGGCCTATCGTTCATCCAGAAAATTTTTATTTTTATATTTTTCGAAAAATCTCAAAAAAATACATTTATAGACGGCGTTTAGAAGCTCTACAAGAGAGTTTCTCACCAGAATCGAGAATGATATCGATTACATTAAAAAAACACGAAATATATCGTTTTTGATGTGCTATTCTTCTCTATTTTCGATTTTAAATTTTTTCATCACAAAATTCTGTATATTTATGCATTATAGAATTTTGTAAAAAGGACTTTTAAATCCCCAGATTTTAAAAGTCCAAAAACTTTTCTGGGGATTTAAAACTGAAAAAGAGAAATATTTTTTTAATTCTAATTTCTCAGTTGTTTCTGTGTTGTTAAATTGTTTTCCTAGATATTTTATTCTTTCTCAAACAAATCAGCCATAGTTACTTCGTTTTGAATACGCGTTGTATACATATTTTTTTTCAATCCGTAGGTTGTAACCATAACTAATTGAACAGCTTTATTAGTTCCTGTAACTTCCTTGAATACGCTAAGTTTATTTCTCAAATTTTCATCATAATCTTTTTGAATTTCAAACTTATTTTCAGAAAATTTCATTTCACAAACATTGATAATTCTATCTCTTCGATCAATAAGCAAATCTATTTGAGCTCCATCATGTTCATCTGTTGCTGATGTACTCCATGCAGATATTTCTGAAGAAATTCCCCCAATAGAAAGTTTTTTCTTAATTTGTTTAATATGATCTTTACAAAGTTGTTCAAAAGTCAATCCTGCCCAAATTCTTCTCGACGGATTATCTAAATGATGAGTCCAGAATTCTTCATCTTTTCCATAATTATCTTTTACATATTTTAAATAAAACATAGTGAAATAATCTGACAGTTGGTAAAAAGTTCCGCGTTTTTTATTGCCGAAATAACTGTATGTTCTGATAAAACAAGTTCATCTATTTGGGATGTGTAACCATTGGAATTTTTATTAAAATATCATTAAGAACAATATATTCTTTGCCTAAGAAATTTAATCTGGTATTAACTTTTGCTTCCCCGATGGAGCCTTTAATTTTCGGAGAGTTGATTTTGAAAAGTATGACAAAAACAATAAGAATTATAACAAGTATTACCATCATTTCATAAACTCAGTATATGTGCTTTGTACGTTAGAATACGGAATCTTGTTCATCTTCTACGGAAGAAGCGTTCTCAAAATAGTAATATAAAACTAATTGAGCATTCTCATAATGAAAAGGTGAGTTGTCAACAGCACAATCTAGGGCTACTCCTGCTAAATTGTCTGCTAATTCAGTTCTTTCTCCCCATACCGCTGATAATTGGCGGGCTCCATCTTTTAATGCTTGAAACCAATATTTTGGGTCTTTCCATACAGAGGAAGGGTCTACTTTATCTATGATTTTAGGAGTACCATAAGTTTTGGCAATCCTGTCTTTTACATTGTTAAAGGCATTCTGAATTTCAGTTCCATAGTTGTTGCATTTTATAGAATCAGAGATTGCCCGGATTTGATATAATCCCGTTCTTTCGCTGACATATACAGCATAGTATGTGAATAGAGGATGCTTTTTTATTGGAGTTACAAGGTAAATGTCATCTTGTACAAATGATGGTTCTGATTCACACTGTTCAGCAATTTCTTTAATGGTCATTCCCATTTTGAGGCCAAAAGGAGCAGCGTAAGTGAAGGTTGCTCCAATGATAAACAATACAGCTAAAAAAAATCTTTTCATTCAGTGCCTCCGTATATGCTACCGCTTGGGCAGACAGATAATATACGGACATTATAGCATGGATTTGAGGAAAAAACAATATGATCAATTTTTAGAATGTTGGATTGAGTATATCCCAGTGTGTATATTCGTACAAATTATTTCATTACGAACTTATCAGAAATTTGATAGTAGTTATCACCAACCTTTGCAAATAGAGTTACATAATAAGAATACATTCCTGAGTTAAAATCAGTTCCAGTATATACAATATTATTTTCTGTAGTATTGAGTGATCGGCATTTTCTATAATTATAGACAGCATTGTATGGGTTTGGAGATGCAGCCTCATGTTCATAATCTGTTAATTCTTTTAATTTAAGTTCGGATTTTCCAGATGCATATTCATTCATAACATAAGTAACACTATATGAACTTACTAAAACATAATCTTCGGCAATAGGCAGAGTCTTCCAAGATAAGGAATAACCTGAATCTTGTTTATTACAAGTTACTTTCGTCCACCAAGTATTTTCGCCTTTTTTTAACTCAGAGAGGTATGTTTCTTTACCATCAATTTCGGCAGATATGGCTATTTGTGTAGAACCAGGTTCTACAAATGCTGTGGTTTTAGTTGTTGATGTAAGTTTTTTAACATCATTATCACCTGACACAGAATAAATATTGTATAAACTTGCATTGTCAATTTTATTCCATGACAGATATGAACCATAATAATAATTCAAATTATAAACAGTTATTGAGTCAATCATATCAGGATAAGCTGTACTGCAAGCTGAGATAATGAAAATTGAAGTTATTAAACTAAGTAAATTAGTAATTCGTTTCATAAGTGTTCTCCTAGATTTTAATGGTTAGTCCTGTACTTAAGGAATTAGTAAAACCAAGGTTAAACAAATAATCAAAACAATCTTGGAAAGATATAGCAAACCAATTATTTATTGGAAAGTCCAAACCTACACAGCCTCTTAACATAGAATAAAAAGAAGAGGTAGTATATGTTCCATTCCTAATATAACCACCTTTTAAATCAATATTTGCAACCCCAGCAGAAGCATAGCCAAAAATATTTATTTGATAAGCCTTAATAGGTTTTATATATCCTCCTATACCAATTGTTCCTTCCGGTAACATATTCATTGAAGAAATTTTTTCACATGCATTATTTGCTGGGGTTGCACCTCCTTGTAAAACAATGAATATATGATTACTAATTAGAAATTTAAGATTTAAATCAAGAATCGGAGTCTTAGAAAAAGAAATCCCCCCTAATATTGAAAGATTTATATAATCTCTCCTAATAGTTGTAGTTTCATTTTTTTCAATGTTTTGGGGTTCATCATTGAAGTCAGTAGTTTTACTTTCATTTTGCTCTCTTGTTTCTGTTGAAATATTTTGTTTTATTAGGTTTTTTTGAATTTCACGATTATCAATTTTGAATCGATATGTCTGTTTTTCTATATCATTATCAGAATAAGTTCCATATCCGATTAAAGCTAAACGCAAATCCTGATTAATAAAGCCATTATAAGTAACATTTAAACTCTGTGACTGTTCAAGTTCAATAAGAAAAGGTCCTGAATAATAAGTATCAAATTGTACTAAATACCTTTTTACAGAATAATAAGGAGCTTGTGCGACAACTTTCAGAATTCCTTTTGGTATGAAAATACTTTCATTCAAGTATATTGTGTTTTCACTGTTATCATTTATGTTATGTGTAACTTGGTAATAGAGTTTATCGTAACTAATTAATATTACTTCTTCATTTGAATCTTGAGTTAAAGATTTTTGGTCAAGAATATCTATACAGTCTCTACGGCCAATCTTTTTGGCCCATTCGAAAAGTGTATAACCATCTTGATTTGTAATGTTTTTATTTAATCCCGAATCAATAAGAATTTTTAGAGTTTTTGAATGTCCTAGAGTGATTACAGTAAAAGCATAATGGTCTTGCCCAGGTTCGGCTTTATTAATATTCAAACCATAATCAATTAACATTTTCATTATTTCAGGTTTTTGAGATCCCATTACTGTATAAAAAAATGGAGAAGAATTATTAGTTGGTTTATAGTTTGGGTTGGCTCCTTTTTTTAAGAGAAGACTTACAATGTTAGTGTTTCCTTTGTTACAAGCAAGTCCGAGTGGAGTTATAGCATGGGGATTTGAAATATCTCCATCTGGGTTAGCACCTGAATTTAGCAAAGATACGACAGAATTGTAATCGTCATTATCCACAGCATTTATTAATGCATTTTCTAAACTTTCTGCAAAAGCGAAAGTAGAGAGTAAAAAAATAATTCCAAATACGACTTTTCTCATAAAAAAACCAATAGATTAATTTGTTTAAAATTACCACATAAAATTATAAAAATCTAGAGACTGTGAAGTCTTTTCTGTAAATTTACTCTACCAGAATTACCCCCACCACCACCGTCAACTAGGCATATTAAATATTTTAATTATCAGAAATTTTTGGCTAGTCTTTTCATCTTTCTTTTACGGAAGATACGCTTTGATTTCTTCAGTCCATAGGAACCAGCACGATATGCTCTACATAATTTATCCATATATTTAGAATGAGGATATCTTTTTGCTAGTTTTTTCAGATATATAAGAGCTTTTTTATTAGAGTTGAAATGATAATAGGCATAAAGTAATTCATCGTATCCTTCTTCTTCAAGTTCTTTTAATTTTGCATCATTTTCTTCTTGAGCCTTGATTATTTCATCATGCCAAGGATCTAAATGGTCTTCGATAAGTGATAGAATTGAAATATAAAATTCATCGCCGACTTTTTCAGTTTTTGGCGTAAGTGAAGGTTCTATAACTTCGTGCATTAATTTTCTACCAACATAAATTTTAAATTCATTGTATTCAATATGAGATTTTGCAATTTCATATTCATCAAAAAAATATCCTCTTATTCTGATATTTTTAATTTTTGTGTTATGATTTTTATTATGTCTTTCTCGGATTTCGTTTAATAAATTTATTACATCACCACTAGGAAAGTTTCCATAACAACATACTTCAATTCTTATAGGCTCTGGTAAAATTTCCATAATTTCTTCACGCGAAAACATAACAATTTCTCCTTATAAAAACTCGTAAAAAAATCCCCTGATATGAAGTAAATTACACTCCAATAATTCAGGGGAAAATTTGATAATTACAATTTATTTATTTTACAAAAACGAGATTACAAAACAGAATCCACAATTCCGTAGTCAACGGCTTCTTGACCATGAAGATAGAAATTTCTGTCTGTATCTTTTACCACTTCTTCGTAAGGTTTATTACAGTTTTCTGCAAGAATTTTATTTAAATTTTCTTTACAGCGTTTAAGTTCCATTGCTTCAATTTCAACATCCGAAGATTGCCCTTTTGCTCCACCCAAAGCCTGATGAATCATAACTGTAGAGTTAGGAAGTACATTTCGTTTTCCTTTTGTTCCTCCACTAAGAAGAACTGCACCCATACTCATAGCTTTTCCAACGCAAATTGTACGAACATCGCTTTTGATATGTTTGATTGTATCGTAAATTGCCATTCCTGCAGTTACTTCACCTCCGTAACTGTTGATGTAAAACTGAATATCATCGTGACTCTGAGCGTCAAGATACAAAAGTTGCGCAATAATACTTTCTGCCATATTTTCTTCAATTTCGCCAAAACAATGTACGATTCTGCTGTTAAGGTTTGCAGTCCAAATATCTGTGTGATCTGGTAAACGAGGTTCAATATACATAATTAATTTTTCCTTCTATATGAAATGTGATAAATTACGAGGAGAAAAATATCCCCTCGTCCAACTAACAATAATTCAGTTAGGAAGCAAATCCTATCTGACCACCACCATTCTTTTGTTTTTCATCTTGAATTTTAACTAACTCATTTATGATATAATCAGAATCCAACTTTTCTTTTGATACAAAGCGTATTCTGCTCTTCAATGAACCAAAATCGCCTGGTGTTACACTATTGTATTTTACAAGATTCCTGATTTGTAAGTCATTAAACTTGTAGTTACCAAAAAAACTTTTAAGCAAACTTGTAATTCCGTCTTTGGACAATGCTTTGAACTCACTAATAATATGGAATCTTCGCTGCATTGCTGGATCCATAATCTTTCGTAAGTTAGTTGTACAAATACAGATTCCAGAAAATTCTTCCATTTGAGTTAAAAACTCGTTTACTTGAGTTCTTTCCCATTGTTGCCTTGCCTTTGTTCTGTCGGCAAAAAATGAATCTGCTTCATCGAATAACAAAATTGAATCTGTTGCTTCTGCTTCTTCAAAAGCTTCTGCAATTAATCGTTCAGTTTGACCTACAAATGATCCAAGTAAATCAGAACATCGTTTAAGCAAAAGTGGTTTTCCCAAAACAGTTGAAATGTATCGGGCAAGTTCAGTTTTACCAGTTCCAGAAAGTCCGTAAAAAAGCATTCTAACACCTTCTGAAGATTCATTATTCTGATTCTCTTTTTTGTAAGCTTCAGCGGATTTTAGCATTTCCACAATTTCAAAAGCATCAATAGAAGTGTTCAATACAGACAAATCATAAGAACCCTTAACTGAATCACGCAATTTCTTTTTTCCGTATAGAAGTGAAGAATTTGCTTCTAGCACGGATTTTATATCTTTACGAATTTTATCTTCATTTCCTTTTTGGTAATTTAGGGAAGAAATTGCTTTTACAACATTATCAACTGAAGCTCCTGTGATTTTGTAACTTCCACACATATCCAAAATGTCATTTTTTAGAACCCGAGACATATTCACCGATTTAAGTTTTTCTGATGCGATTGAACGGAGTGTTTCTTTTGGCATTGACTGAAACTTAATGCTGTAAGTAAATCTTCTGAGTGTACTTTCATCAATTTCTTTTGTGTAATTAACAATGAAAATACATTTGTTTTCAGAACTTTCTAACATTTTATTAACTGTTCCCTTTTGTGGAGAACTAAGTTCCATACCAAAAAATCCAAAAGACTTTGTTTGAAGAACATGTTCCGCTTCATCAACTACAAGAACTGAATCTTCTTTTTTAAGTGAAAGATAACAATTCAAACGACTTAAAGCTTTTGTTTCAACATCATCTTTATGTGAATTGGCAACTTCAAGTTCGTTTTTATAACTCACCATTTTAAGTCCAGCTTGTTTTATCAAGGCTTTTGCATATTCTGTTTTACCCGCTCCTGGAGCACCGTACAACAAAATGTTACATGGATTTTTGCTTTTAAGAAGTTGAACTGCCACATCAGTTTGTTCTTTTGAAACGCTAAAAGAATCTGGCTCATAAGCTTTTACAGATTTTTCGTTTTTTACAATATCTGCAAAGTATAAACGCATATCTTTTTCGTAGATTGCATCCATAGCATCTTCGTCCATATCGCCGTCGCTATCAATTAAGCCATAGGCTTTTAGTTTTTGGTCATTTTTTAGCAACATGCGAATATCTTTTTGGCTTTTCCCAGAACATTTTGAATACATTTCGGTTCGAGAAATATCTTGATTACGGTAAAAGTTATTACAAACATTGTACATTTCTTTTACGCTTTGTAAACGAAAAGCAACCTGTAAAAGCTGTGCTTCTTCTTTACTAAGTCTAAGCGTATCAACAGCAAACTTAACAGAACTTGTATCTTCAACAGCATTCTTAATATTTTTTGGAACTGCTACTTTATTTGGCAAAGAAACAGTTTTATTATCAAAACTTCCTGGCTTTGTAAAGAAAGTAAGAGCAACAATTCTTGAAAAATCATTCTTGCTTGAAGAAAACAACACACGAATTAAGTTAATATCCCTTTGCGATTTTGATTCCCAATCTCCACAATTAGAATAGATACTTTTATCTTCCCTGTAGTTTGTTTTAAGTTTCCCGTTAGCGTCAAAAGGATGTTTATATCTTTCTTTTTCCGAAATTGGAGTAAGCTGTCTTGTTCTTTCAAGTCTATAAAGTAATGCATTTAAAATTGCATCTACATGATTTCCTAGTTTCAATCTATCAACCAAAGCGTTATATAAAACCTGACATTCTTCTGATGAATCAAGCTCTTTTATATCTTCACATAATTGATAAAGATAGAATGCCAAAGCTAAAGCTTCATTTTCTGTACAATTACGAACCGACATAAGTGCGTTTCCTAACATGTTTTACCTCTTTTCATTTGATTTGTCGCCCGAAGGCTTCTACGATTTGTGCTGAAAGTAAAGCGTCTGCTTTACATACTCTTTGTGAATCAAATAGTTTAGATTATCACCTACTGATATTTGCTAAACTTCCGGTAATGTTATGCAACTAAATCTGCATAGTAATTTGAATAAGTTAAATTTTTCTTTAATTGATTAAGCGCCCGACTTTCCAACTGTCTAATTCTTTCTTTGGAAAATCCCAAGATAGAACCTATTTCTGAAAGTGTCATAGGCTCTTTTCCGTCTAGACCATATCGCTTGATAATAACGGCCTTTTCATTTGGTTTAAGCATTTTTATAAAACTTTTTAAATGTGCCATTAATTCTTTTTGAAAAAACTCTGTTTCAGGAGTCATAAGGTAGTCATCTTGTAAACACTCTAAAAGAGTTGTTCCTTCATCAGTTTTAATGGGACTATCTAAACTTGCAAGTTTCCATTTAGATTTTTTCATTTCATCAAACTTATGAGATGGAAACTTAATTCCTGTTGAAGTTTCTCGAATAGCTTTTTGAATATAAGCTCTAATCCACCACACTGCATAAGTTATAAATTTATTCCCTGTGGAAGGATTAAATTTTTCTGCCGCGTGCATAAGTCCCAAATTTCCTTCATTTATTAAATCTTCGATATCCATATATCCTAGATATTCATTTGCAATTTTTACAACGAATCTAAGATTTGATTCTATAAGTTTTTTCTTAGCTGATTTATCACCACTATATGCTTTTGTGGCCAAAACTTTTTCTTCTTCTGGTGTTAATTGTGGAATTTTTGAAATTTCGTTTAAATAAATTGTATTATTTTTAACCATTTGTACCTCTTAAAAATGATTACAAAAAATACCGCTTGGGTAATCCAACATATTTATCACTTTTTATAGGTGTGATTTCCTATTGTTCCTTTCGCGCACTCGTTTCTCGGAACGGGCCTACTTGATTCCTTCCCTTAGAATGTCAAAGATCTTGTTTCCAGCCATTAGAGGTGGGTTAATTAATATAATAACAACTAAAGCAAAAGTCAAATTTTTTTTCATTTTTTTTGAAAAATTTTTGCATTTTGCTTTGTGGTTTTAATATACACACGAAATACTCTCATTTCGTGATAGACTTATTTTTTTTAAGATTTTTTAATCATCCAGCTTTTGCTAATTCAAAAAACTCTTCTAATTGGCGTATGTTTTTTTCTTCCAATGCCTTTTTGACTTTTTCTAGTTGAGTTTTCTTTCTTGCTTCGGCTCCGATATTGTAACCACATCCATAAGGAATTTCTTTGTAATTATTGATGACTTCATCAATTTCTCGTTTAAGAGCATAAATGCTCTTTTTAATTCCATCTTTTGCCATTGATTTTTCTCCCGCTCTTGTTTGAGCAATTTAGAATGACTGATGTGATGAAACGCTTTGCGCGCTTCCCAATTATTTAAGGTTGGATGAATATAATGCTGTTTGGTTTAAAAGTCAAATTTTTTTTTAACTTTTTATGTGGATGGTTTGGAATTTACAAAGAAATCTTTGATTATTTGTTCTTCGGAAATCTCATATTTAGTGGATATGGCTAATAATTCTTTTTTCGTAGTTGCATCTATATATTTATGTTTATATAAATCTTCAACTGTAAATATTTTTTCAATAGCACAAGTTGATTGTGTTGTTTCTAGTGGGAATTCTTTAATCTCTACATTATCTATTTCAGATTTATTGCTTTGTTCCTTCGCTTGTAATAATGAATCCAAATATGAAATAAATTCCTTGAGATCTTTTTGATAATTGCTATAATCAAAATCTTTAGATTTTTTCATAATGAGTTCTCCTTAAATAAAATGCGGTTGTAAAATTTTTATAAAATCTTATACCTATAAGGATTCTACCCACTCCAAAACGCTTTGAAAGGGGAATATGTTTTTTGATAAAAAAGTCGGTTCTGGTATTTTGTACATAGATAACAGAACCGACATGATTTAGATATTAGTTTTTAGTTGGTTGTTTTTAAAGTTTTTTACATTATTGAATTTAATACAGAAATTACATTCTTGTTAAATTCTTCTTGTTGCTTCTCATCGTTATCATATTTAGACAATATTTCCTTGACTAATGGAAAGTAGGCATAATCCTTCTCAACATACCATTCTTTTTTCACTGTAATATCTTTATTTATTTGCAACGCTATTGAAAAACAATATTCTTCCGATTTTACAACTGGAGATAAACCTATAAAAAAATATCTCTGTGGATCATTTACCTCATTAAAATAATATCCAATTCCATTACCATCCTGTTGTGGATTTTCAAAATCTTTATTACTTTTTATTTCATAAGTATAACTGTCGTTATTGGAATCTAAAAAATTTTTGCATAAGCCAAGAATTTTTTCTGACATGGAATAAACTGAAATAATTGTTTTAGGTGAATATAACATAGCAACCTCGTGTCGTGTTAATAATAGTGTATTAATTTCTTCTCTCATATATTCGCGTACTAAATCTAGTCTGGCAAAATCCTTGCTTGCTCCAACCTTATCTATAGCTGCGAATAAATCTTCCCAACGGAGAATTTTTTCTTCTGAAACAGGAATTTGTTCATAATACTTATAATTCTTACGAATTAAATATGCATCTCTATTATTTTTATCCTTTTCTGAAAATGTAAGAGCTGCATCATTTATTTTGACTTCATATCGTATTTCCCTACCATCTTTTGTTATAATAGTAAAATCAGGTATTGTCTCTTTTAAATTGTCCTGTGTTATTACCTTTTCTATATCCTGTAATTTTAGTTTAAATGGACTTAACAAAAAATTATATAAGATTTCTTTTTTCCATAAAGGTTCTTGATAGAAAAAAGTTGTTAAAGCTTGAGTTGCAACATTTTCATGAATATTCATCACTTACCCCCTCTTTTATTTTATCACATCTTAAGAAAATTAACATATTTTTTATTTGCCAGAAATATTTTCCAACAACAAAAATCTTATACCTATAAGAATTCTACCCACTCCCAAACACTTTGCGCGCTTCCCAATTATTTAAGGTTGGATGAATATAGTACAGTTTGGTTTAAAAGTCAAATTTTTTTTACTTTTTTATGTGGATGGTTTTACTTAAATAACTTTTTTAAATCAGTTGATTACAAAAGTCTGCTTATATATAGAAGAATTGCATCAACTGTTTTTCAGATTAAATTAGTTTCCGTCGCTTCGGCCCCATTTGTAACCTTGCTCAAGAAGATAATACACAACAGATTCAAGGGACATTTCTTTATCGAGCTGTTTATATTTCCATTCTGCATCGTCAAAAATATCATCATCTTGAATAGAATGAAGAACAAGTTCATCAATTCCGCAAACACTTGCTGCGTAAATCTGTGCAAAGTACATTAACTCAAGATTTCCACCAAAAGCACCACAGCCCCAATTTCCACCATGTACAATACATTTCTTTTCTGGAGCTAAATCCTTTGCTTGCAAAAAAGCGGAAATAAGGGTTTTTAGAACCAATTCAATCTCTTCATAAGAATACTTCCCTCTTCTAAATGAAGGAGCTGCGATTGCCATAATATTGTCTTTTAAATCACCTTGAAAAACTTTGCAACCTTCATCTATAGCTTCTTGAGGAGCTTCTGTAAAACTTGCACCGTAGATACGAACTGGAGTTCCATCTGGTAGTTTTGGATACGAATTTACAGTCATCCAAAGAGGAACATTTTCTATAAGATAAGGAGTGGCAATTAATTCATCCCCATTTTGAACTAATGTTCTTGGTTCCATATTTTCTTCACCTGGATCTATAAGATATCTTCTAACACAAGCAAGAATTGGATGTTCCAAAACCTGAATTTCATCTTGGGCAAAAAATTCGTTGGCATAAAATCCAAATAATTTTGGATCGGCATAATTCATCCACCACACTTTTCTGTCTGCAGAATCTTTATCTTTTTCATAATTGAAGAATCCTGCATTTTGTTTTATTTTTACATCTGTTTTGACAAAAGTAGCTTTGTCAATTTCCTTTGTATCTGGAGTACAGCGAGTTACAATTACATCTCCAGATAAAGTTGATTCTTTTTTTTTCTTAGTTTTTTCAAATAACTTGCGTTTTCTTTCATTTGTAAATTTTGGTGTGTGAACTGCCATAAGTTCTTCACATTCTAATTCTAAAGTTCCCAAAGTTTGATAAAGTGCCATTTTCTGCCTCCTAAAAATGATAAAATTTTTATGAAGATTCTATCAACAAATAGAATATTTATTTGAAGAAATTTTTTCTACACCATAGATAATAATTGTTCTAAAGCAATTTCTTTGCCTTTTTCTGTACACATTCTTTCTGGATCTAAGGTGATTCCTACTCGACCTAAATCTAATCTGTCTGCATCAAAACAAGCATCAACTGTAGATTCGCCAATTTCGTCTCCACCGTTATGATTGGCGATGGCAGTGTAAAGCAAATCAAATTCTTCATCACTTAAATCTGCCAACAAAGTTTCTGAAATGTCGTAAAGTTTTTCGGCACTTCGGAGTCCATGTTCCTCGTCTTCAAAGTCCTCTTCCCGTTCACAATCATGAAGATAAGCAAACAAGACAACAACTCTTTTATTCACTTGCGGATCGAACTGCGATAACATCAAACCATTTCTTTCTACCCGTTCCCAATGTTGCATTCCGTGAATTTCAGAATTAAGTTTGAATCTTGAAACAGCGTAACTTTTGATTTTTTTTAAGTCGATGTTTCCCATAAAATTTTCTGCATTCATAGTTCATTTCCTTTCTTTAGTTTTTTCATTTCGCGCCTCAACTCGTCGATTGGGCCTACTTTAACCCTTCCCTAAAAATGTCAAAGAACTGCCGACAACGAAACCTTCCCTAGTGCACGACTGGGAAGTGTTGCCCTTGATGAGAAACTTGTTTAATGTTTATTTGATTTCTTGTTTAATAATTTGTCTCTTGGCCAATGCCGTTTGTTAATATACGATTAGATTTTTCTAACCGAACCAATTAACTAAATAATGTGGGTTTATGAATATAGCACATTACAAAATTTTTAGTCAATATACTTGTCGCAATTTTTTATATTTTTTTTACAAAATTGGCTCACAATGACTCATAGCAACACGATAAAGAGTATTGGTTATATCTCTGTTCATTTGATATCGTGGAATACAAGTATTATTAACTAGATCACTAAAAGATTTAAATGATTTACCACAATGCTTACAAGTATATTCAGATTTTTCACTGCCTTCATATATTTGATGGACCAAAGGCGTATGCTTAGAAGTTAGATATTCATTCATCCTTGTTCTTTGTAAACAAAAACCACTTGTTAATGAACGCGGATCTTTTTCAGATTTACCACAATATTTACAATAGTAACGCCTTTGTTTTTTTTCTGCATCAGATTCTGCAAAGGAATATTTTGCTATTGCGCCTAAAAGCAAAAATGGTGAAAAAGCGATAGTACCAATTACTTTTCCAGTTTTAGATAATATCTCTTTTCTTTTTTTATCTTTTTTATAATGTTCTACAGAACGCACCAAAACTTGTTGTAAATCATTTAAAAGATATTCTGGAAACATAGCATTAACTCGCCTTGTAATCCATTCATCACCTAAATTGTCTCTTAAATAATAACTGATAAAAGATATAAATTCGTATCGTTTTAATAGTTCATTATATTCTTTAATATCTTCCAAGTCTTTTATAATTCGGTTGTTATATGTCATATTTTTGAATTTTTGAAATTTTCTTTTGGGGATAACTTCATTTATTTCTTTTTCAAACGTTTCAAAATCACTTGTCATGAATCTTTCTGCAACAATGTCAAAAAGACCTTCAACATTGTAGTCATCAAACAAATCGTTTTCTGAACAATAAGTTAGCAATTTTGCTTTTAACTGCCGTAATTCATCTCTAGAAATCATTTGTAGCTCCTTACTCGTAATTTAGATTTTTTAGAATTGCACAAGTTTCTTCATATTCTTTTGAAAGAGACTTGCTTTTGTTGAATAATAATTTGTTCCAATAATTGTTTATTGGGAAATCCGAACCAAACAAAATTTTCTTTGTATCATTTATTTCTTTTTTTAATTGCTCAAAACTTTCTTTATTTATACAAGCGGTATCGCAAAAAACATTGTCGTATTTATTTACCATTTGCGCAGTTTCAAAAACTGGATTTGAATGCGCCATAATGATTTTTGCACCAGAAAAAATTTTAAAATATTTCTCGAATTTATTCGGTAAACAACTTTGATTATCTGCACAATGAATTAAAATTTGTTTTTTATTTTCATGTGCCCAAAGAAAAATATCTTCGATTTGTTTTATATGTTTTTTATCCTGAAAATTCCATTGATGTGCAAAAGGATGTAATTTAATTCCACAGTAATCAAAAGATGAAATTGCACTTTGAACACTTATATTTTCTTCCGCATATTTTGGAATATACCAAAGATACGGTTTTACTTTTAAGAAATTAGATTCATATTTTTGTGCATATTCTATCTCTTCTTCAATACCGATTAATTCAACATCATTTCTGCAAGTAGAAGTTGATGAATAATGAACTTCCGAGATTAATCCTGTTGATTCAATTACATCGAAAATTTCTAAAGCATCGTAATATAGCTCGTTAAATTGTCCAATATGAACATGATAATCTTTCATAAACATAAATTAAATCTAAAAGCAAATTATTTTGCGATAAATTGCTTTTAGATTAGTTTTAAATAATTAGTGCATTAGCACTGTTGCCAATCGTGTGATTTATTTTTATCGCCACCACAGCCACCAAAATCCCAACTTCCAGGTCGTTTGGAAGAGTAAGATACGGCTCCACACCTTCTACATTGGTAAGTAGGTTGAGCTCCTACAAATCGTCCTGTACCCAAATTTACAGCATAAGCTGGTCTTGCTGTTTTTACTAATTTCATAAGAAATCCTCCTAAATTATTTTTTACAAACTAAAAGTTTGTATATTTATACTAATAGCAGTTACAAACTTTGTCAACTATAAGTTTGTTTTTTACAACTATTAGTGTATTGCATATATAAAAAACTACCAGTATTGTTTTATTAACTAGTAGAGTGTTATGAAAAAAGAAGAAGAAATTAGAACTATTTTTGCAAAAAATATTAAGTTCTACAGAAAAAAACTTAAACTATCTCAAATGGAACTGGCAACAAAAGCAGGAATTACCACAAATTTTATTAATGATATAGAAAATGGTAAAAAATGGGTTTCTCCTAGTACCTTAGCCAAATTATGTGAAGTTCTAGAAATTGAGCCATACAAATTATTTTTGGAAGTAGATTTTGAAGAAAAATCTTCTAATAAAATCATTAACCAGTTTTGTTCTGAACTTTCAAATGATATTTTAATCATGCTCAACGAGATTTCTAACAAATACAAATAATTTTGCTTAATTGTTTTATGTAAGTTGAATATAGCTATTATTATTTAAAAGTCAAAGTTTATAATTCAAATTTATATAAATATGTTTTATCGTACTGATAAAATATCGTCGGATTTTTGATTCCCCAAAAAATTCGAGAATTTTGCAAATCCTAGAATCAATTAAAAAAAATTTCTTATTTATATATTTTATCGTTCTAGTAAAATATCGTCGGATTTTTGATTCCTGTAAAACCTCACAGAAAGATTTAAATAAATCAAGAATATGATGATAATTTTTTTAACATTAATTTTACATAATACACAGATGGATTACTCAACAAATATTGAAATAACGCGCCTCGTTGTTTTACATCAATAAAATAATTGTTTTCTGCAAAGTAACAAAGAAGCAAATCTTCTTTTAAAAAGTCGGTTAACAAACAATTTGATTTTTGGAACAGAGTTTTTATTTCTTCTAAAGACAATCCCAACGCAAGACTAAAATATATCAAAAACTGACGGTCGATTTTTCGGTTTGTGCCAACTAAAAAATATTCATAAGGTGGTTTGTAGTCAAAGTCGTTAATTGTATTTCTCTTATAATATTCAATCATCATTGATATTTTATGAATGGAAAGTTTTGATTTTTTTATCAGTTTATTTATGTATTTCAACGCACTTTCCGGAAAACAATCCGAATCAGATGGTAAATATCCAAACAAATTGAACAGCGTTTTTTTATCAGCATTTCTGGCAGAGAGTTTCAAATCATTTTGAGAAAAAGACAAAATGTGCTTATACGAAACATATCCATTTTCAAACCAGTTATAAAATTTTGAAAGTCCATTTGTGGTAAGGCGATTCATATTTGCAATTTTGTGCTCGTTGTACTTGTTTTTTATTTCAAAAAATTTTTCTGTAAGATTTGTGGCAATATCTGTTAGCGAAGATTCTTTCAGATGTTCTTCATAATATTCTTCAAAGTTGTCTGTCAAATTTGTAAGATTTTCTTCGGACAAAGTTTTGTAATCAAATTTTGCTCCAACCTCTTTTGCTATTGCAGAAAGTTTTTCGCCAACGGAATTAAATTTTTCTTTTGAAGTTTCAAATATAAAAATATCAATATTTTTCTTTTTGTACTTTCCGTAAATTTTTACTCGGGATTTTATCGCTTCTTCAATATTCTTTCTAGTACGAGAAGGATTTCTACCTTCCAACTTTTTAAAGTCTGAATACTCAATCAAATAGTCGATATTATACGGTGTTCTACGATAATTTTCATACCTAAAAAGAGAAGTTTCAAGTTCCTTTATTTCCGAAACTTTTTGCAACTGGTGAGAAGAAAGATAGTCTTTTAAAATCGATTTAGATGGAATTAGGTATAGCATAAGAAGTTAGGTTTTGTTTTTTTTTATTTTTCTTTACTAAGCATTAATTTTATTCTATTCAAGAAAGAAATAAATGTTTTTATTACATTTCCTTCTTCCCAAAACTCTTCTTCTTTATATTCTACCAATGAAAAAATTTTTAGATATAAAGACTCTCCATTATTTGAAATATTTTCGATTTTTCTTTTACCAAATTTTATATTTGTAACCTGTTTTGATAACAATGTATAAGCATCTTCTTCAGCACAAAGATATACATTACCAGTTTCTAATGAAATTCCCAACCATGTTTCAGAAATATTTATATCAGGAAACAAGACAAACCAAATTGTTGGAGAATTTATTATATACTGAAATTCTTCACTATATATTCTAGTTTCCTTAACAATCTTTTTTTCCGCTAATAATACAGAAATCTTACAAAGCTTTGTAGTAATATCTAAAACAGAAGGATCATCTCCCGAATCTAATCCTTCTACACAATTTTCTAGGACTTTAATAAGCTCATCTTCAGAGTTAGATTTTTTTAGAAAATCAAGTATTTCTGTCCAATACATAATACGAACTTGATCACCTTTACAAGGGTCGTCTAAATTATAATCTTTATTACATACGATGTATAAAAGTTTATTATCAGGATCTTTCTTCAAAAAATTTATATATCCCCACGTTTCAACACTACCTTGCTTTCTATTACCTTTTTTTTGATTTGGAGTAAGTTTATCGACATTCTTAAATTCCCCGTTCACTTTTATATATTGAGCACCACAATTTTTTTCTAAGGAAGTTAATGGAGTAGACATTTTTGTTTTTATTTCAATGTATAGTCCTTTTCCAACGGCATCAGGGCAGCCCAACTGAGCATCTTTTTTATTCTTACTACCAGTAAATTCAATTTTTTGGCTTATCTCATTACCATTAAACTTTTTTTTAATCATATCTCTAAAAGCCTGTGATCTATTAAACAGTTTTACAAAAATAAATTCTGTAACAAAATCTTCATCTCTTTTTACACCCATTATATTGTCCTCCGTAAATTTTTTCTCCCTTCCATTCTACCACACAATTTACTATCTGTAAAATTTCTTTGCAAATATAATCTTAGGAACCTGTCGTTTTTCATCGTTTTTTTGATTCCCAAGAATAATCGATTTTTAAGAATTATCCTGGGGCGAATTTGTTTTAATCTTGATTATTTAGGGGAATCTGTTTTCCTTCTGATGTGTAAAATGATAACGACGGACTGCATCCTGTAAAAGCATTTTTTTCAACTTTTACATTTGGTGGAATAATTACTGATTCTAAGGAACTACATCCTTCGAATGCCTCACTTACAATTTCAGTCAAACTGTTTGGTAATACAATCTTTTTTAAAGATTCGCATCCAAAAAAAGCTCCTTCACCTATTATCTTAACTCCTTCTGGAATTATTACTTTCTCTAAAGTTTTGCAGAGACAAAAAGCATCCGCTGCAATTCCAGTAATCCCTTGCGGAATAGATACTTCTGAAACATCTTTTATAGTTCCTAAAAACCAATCCTCTTTTATACAAATATTTTCTATTTCAGATTTTTCACCTTCTGGAGTATAAAAAGAAAATGATGGACTACAATTTGTAAAAGCTCCAACTTCTATTTTTGTTCCGTTTGGAATAACTGCTGATACTAATGAAGTACAATCTCTAAAAGCAAATTCCATAATTTTTGTTTCGCTACTTGAAATAACAACATTGTTCAACATCGTACATCCAAAGAATGCTTTTGCTTCGATTTTTTTTACGCTTTTTGGAATTATTACATTTGTTAATGATGTACAATTTTGGAATGCCTTGGATTCTATCGAAACCACACTATCCGGAATATTTATACTCGTTAGCATTCTACAGTCTTTGAACGCCCTATGTCCAATTTTTACCACGCCATTTGGAATGATAACACTTGCTAAATTTCTGCAATTACAGAATGCAAAGTCTTCAATTTCTGTAACACCCTCTGGAATAACTGCTTCTGTTATGTCTTTATTTTTTACTTTTACTAAAACACCATTTTCAATTTCAAATAATTCATTTTCTTTGCTCATAACCTACTCCTAGAAAGTTTGTTTTTGTAAACTTGATATCAATATTTACATTAAGGAATATAGCTTGATTTTTTACAAAGTCAAATTTTATTGAAAGAGTTTTTGCTTTAATATCTCAAAAGTTTTATTCTGTTCT
The DNA here is from genome assembly GCA_937890485.1 of uncultured Treponema sp. GTDB lineage: Bacteria > Spirochaetota > Spirochaetia > Treponematales > Treponemataceae > RGIG9060. Next base: position 6,137 of record CALBXN010000052.1, on the reverse strand, counting down.
TGGATTGAATTTTTATAATAAAACTCAATAGTTGATCTAAACTGCTTCTTATCTGTACTAAAAAAGAAAACCGGCGCTGTGTATGAATCTTCAATCATTTCACACAACTTTTGATAATTTACATTTGGAAGTTTTGGAAAGATTTTCTTGAATTTTTCTGGAATACAGTCAAAATAAATATATCCTCGGCAAATTGTTCCGTGCGGTTTTCTGCTTAAAATTCTTGCAATATTTGTTTTGATTGAAGTAACTAGTTCATGATGTAAAATATGCCCTGAACAACAAAATCTTGTTTTATAATTTTGTTTATTTAATTTTTCGATGATGTCTACAATTTTACAATCAATAGGAATACCATTCCATTCTTCTTGCAAATAATCTTCTGCTTCTACAAAATCGTCTTTCTGGCAAAAACAAGGATCTGCGATTTGAATTACATCCTTCTTACAATTCAATAAACGAAAATTGTCAGAAAAAATTGTATTTTTGTCAATTTCAATTCCTGAAAGACCAAAACGAACAGAGTCCTCTTTTACGCTGTTTCTAAACTTTTCCATTGTAAAATTTTGAATTTCAATTGGTTGTTGCTTTAATCGAACAGTTTCAAAAATCTGTTGTTTATAATTTTCAATTTCTTCTTCTGTTTTAAAAAGATTTCCAGAAAATACTTTTCCAATCCTTTTTTTGTATTTTTTAATTCCCGCATTTTCATGGATTTTTTTGCAGTTTGGATGAATGTGAATATCATAACAATTTCCATTTTTTTGTAAGTGCAAAAATAACAAAGTTTCAAAATCTTTTGTGTAAAGAGAACCCATGTATTCAGCAAAGTATGGATTTTTTTTATTTACAACAAATCTGATATTTTCCAAAGTTGAATCTAGTTCAAAAACATTTTTTACAGATTTTGGTAAAAAAAGTTTTTCGCAATCTGTATCCGAAAGATAAACTTCTTCGCATCCATTTTTGAGCTTCAAATTCTTTTTTTGTCCTGCGTAGAAAGTTTTAAAATCTGATGAATATAAATCATTTTTGTAAGATGCGTAAGTTTTGTTTTTCTTGCTTATTTTATATTTTGAAATACAATTTTTTTCGATTTTTTTCACTGTTGAAGAAACATAGAGAGTTTGTTTTGCACAGGATTTAGTTATAAACCAAAATCCTTTTTTTAGAGTTTCAACTCCTTCTGGAATTTTTAATTTATCTGATTTTGAAATTATTCCTCTAAAATTGATGGTTTTCAAATTTGGGGTGATATTTGAACTTGTTGTGTCAAAATAAAGTTTTTTATCAACAAATAATTTGCAACCATCTGCAATTTCTTCGCATCTTGAATCAATTAAAAATGGAATTCCTTTTTTTTGAGCCGAATAAATCAGCGTTTTAAAATCTTTTGTATAAATACTTCCTTTTACACTAACAAAATTTTCGTTTTTTTCAGAAACAATAAATTCCACTGAATGTTCCTCAACATAAAAATCAGAACTTGGACTAATTACAATCTTTTTAACAGAGGCTGGAATATAAATTCTTTTAATGCGATTTCTAAAATTGATACGATAATAAAATGTCTCGATATTGTTTGGAAGGATAACATCAGGATTTTCGAATTTGTCAATCAAATTTGAATGATTTAAATAGAAACTTTTATTTTTGTTTTCTGCCTTTTCTAATATTTGTGATAATGGATTTATTTCCTCTTCTGAAATTTCTTCAGCATTATTTGGAATCCATAAACAATTTTGGTTGTCAATAAAATATTGAATTTCTGCCATTTGATTTTGTTCCTTATCATCAAGGTTGCGTTACAAATCTTATCAGTTACTAATTTTAAGTTAATATTGAATATATTGCAACTTTTTACAAAGTCAAACTTTTTTTGCAAAAATTGACAGCGAGAATTTTGTCGTGGTAGAATGGTGGGAAGAGGAAATTTGTAGGAGACATTTGGTATGGCAACAAAAGAAGAATATGAAACATTAAAAAATGAAATTAATAAAATAATAGAAAACATAAACAATTCGTATAACGAACAAAATTTATTTTCAATTTTAAATCTCGAGACAAAAGAATTAATTCATTCTCGATTTATTGCATATTTATTGGCTCCAAACGGAAATCTAAAATCAGGAAGTTTTGAAAATAGTATAGATTGTCCTAGTCACAATTACGGGAAAACTCTTACCAACACTTTATTAGATGCATGGGGAATAGAATATGACGGAAGATATACTGTTGATGTTTGTATTGAATATGAACATAAATTACTTGAAGGAAGAATTGATATATTAATAAAAGTAGGAACAAAACTAATCGCTATTGAAAACAAAATATATGCAGGTGATCAAGAATTACAATTAAAAAGATATCATGATTTTTTAACACGCCAAAAAAAGTCAAAGAAAAATTCAGAGGTAGAAGATGTTGAACTAATTTATTTAACCTTAGATGGTCGCGAAGCTAGTGCCTTGACTACAGGTGAAAAACAATTTGACTATGATTTACTTAGCTACTCTACAATTGGAGAATCATTAAATGATTGCAAAAAAATAATTGAAAAAGGCGATCCTTTACTAACATATATTTCCGAATATCAAAATGTTATAAACAAATTAGTACCAGATTATGACATAGCAAATAAAATTATTGAAAATGGTAACTGGAAATATATAAATAAAATATTAGATTATAATGATCTTAAAGAAAGTGTTAAAGAAAGTTTAAATAAATTCGTTTATCCATATCTCATAGAAAATGTTATAAAACCAAACATTTCGGGGGAATATTTATATCCAGAGAATAATAATCTATATATGTGGATTAAAAGTGACGGCAAAAAGGAATACGATATTTTCTTTACAATTGAAGATGGAATTATAAAATATTTCCCTATTTGCATTGATTCTTCTAAGCAAAAACCTAAATGGTATTGCGGTGTAAAAAATAGAAGGAGAAATTGGCTAAATTGGACTTCTAAAAGACATTGGAATAATGACATACTAATAATAGAAAACTTTTTAAAAAAAATTGAAAATATAAAAAACGATATAATCGCTATGAAAGAGTTTATAAATCAAAATGAATGTACTTAATAAAATATCAACAAAAAATTCACTTCCAATGAAATTTTCTCATCGTATTACATTTTTATAGAGCCATTTTTCAGGCATAAATTTTACTGATTCTCCACATACAAAAAAAATTTGACTTTTCAAAATATTCTGCTATATTAACCATACAAACTTCAAAAAAGGATTTTTTATGAACCACAACTTTTACAAAGATAGTTATAAAGCAACTCAACTTTCAGTTGAAAACATAAAAATTGTTGAAATTCGAGAATTATATCAATTATTTAAAATTAGAGAAAATTCAGAGACATCTGGTTCAATTAAAATTCGAGACTGTATAGAACCTTTAGGCGATTTAATAGAACAAGATTATTTAGATTATGTTGTATTTTATCATGATGAATCTTGCAATGTGCAAAAACTAAAATCACTTATTGATGAATACAAAAAAGAAGCGGTTTGCGTTATCGGGTGCTGTTCAAATCAAACTGTAAATTTATCATTAACTGCCGAAGAAAAAAATTTGTTCGACCTATACTGTTCTCATCCTTGCTCCGAAAACGATTTAGAAAATTTGATAGAATTATTGCTTTCAGTACGAACTGGCTTTACACATGGATTCCCTGAAAATATAAAAGAGCTTCGCATAAACGAAACAAATAATTTATTTTCAATTAAATACGCAACTTTTTCTGACATAAACGAAATTGCCCAAAAGTATACAAAATTGATAAGCGAAAAAAACTTCGATTCAGAGCCAGTGAAATTTAAAAATTATTTTCTAAGTATTTTTTGCAAAAAGGATGATTCCAACTTAATAAATGTTGATAAGTTTTTACGAAATCGAAAATTTGAAGATGAGGAATTGCTTATGTATACAGTGATAGAAGATGATTCTTTTGACAATCAGAAAGTCGTAGTTTTATGTTCATAATTTTAGTCAAAGGAATTTCAGAATGAAAGAAAAAATTCACATAGACGACGATGGAAGCAAAATCATAACCATATACGATGACGAAGGAAAAGAATTGTATCGAAAATATCCATCTGGAGCTGACGGAGATTTTATCGAGGAAAATTTTTACAATGAAAAAAAACAACTTGTAAGCAAAGTTTGTTATTTAGCTTATGAAATATCAGAATTTGGAACAGAAGCTTCAGAAGGTACATTTTACAAAGAATTCACTTTCCAAGGAAAAAAACAAGGATTTTGGATAGAAGAATTCGCCAGAGAAAATTACGTAAATGGAAAAAAAGTATACGAATATTATGGTGGTGACGAAAAATGGTTTAACTATGATGCAAACGGAAAATTGATTCATTCCGTAGATTCCGACGGCAACGAAAAAATTTACGAATACGACTTTTCCGGAAATTTAATCCGAATAAAAAATTTCATCCCAAAGAAAGATTTTTCGGATGAGGATGATTAAAATTTCTACAGCAAAAAAGTTTACCATAGGAAACTTTTTTGCCCCAATTCTGCGTTTTTAAAAGTGTTGCAAGTGTAGACATTTTTACCCCCTCTGTAAACGCGGTAACTCTATATATTACAAAGAATTAAGTCTAAATGTTTACACCCTTTATCTTGCCAGTGGTACAAATCATTATTTTTTAGCTAAAATTTACTAAAAAACTGCCTAAAGGTTTACTATAGTAAATTTTTAATAAGTTTTTTCTACAAACATTGCAAATTCAGTCCACGACATATTGGTTTCTGATTTGTATTTACTAATTACATCTGGTGGTGGCATTAAAAAATTATATTTTTTCCATAATCTTAAAGCTTCATCTTTTTCTAATTCTAATGGAATTATTTTATTGAATTGTTCAATAAGATTTCTGTTGTATTCTTCAGTTCTTTCTTGTCCTTTTTTGTAGCGTTCTAATTTTCTTTGTCGAATTTGATTATATTCTTCTTCAAAATCTTGTTTGAGTTCTTCGTATTTTTCTTGAAAATCTTTTTCCATTTGGTCAATATGAGGAGACCAGTAGCTATACAAAAATTGATAATAAGCATCTACGGTTGGCGCTTCGAAGTGGAATCCTGCGTCGGTTTGTTGAATGTTCTGCTTAATCTCAGATTTTTGAATGTATTTCTTTACGTTGGTTAAAGAATGCTTTGCAGTGGGATTCATGTCTTCTGTACCCTTGAAGATCATTGAACCTAAGATGAAAACTTCCGGTTGCTTTGCTCCATATATATACTCTTTCCTGATACATAGTACACCGACATCATTTGCATACATTAATAGCGGAAGGAACTGATCATTTTCTTCCAATTCGAACGAAACGGTTATTACGATGTTTTGTGTAGTGTTGCGCTGATAATAATCCTCAGAGGTTAATGTTTTGCCGTTGAAAAAAAGATCCAAAGCCTCTAACACATTACTTTTACCTGCACTATTTTTCCCAATGAATGCAGCGATTTCATTGACAGGGAATGCCACACCAGTGAAGTCAATAGAATGATATCCTTTAATTTCAATATGCTTTATGCGCATGTATGGCTCTCCTTTCTTATGTACACAATGTGATTTAGAATGATTCCATTAGTCGGCTTTGATCTTTGTGTTATCTACAATTGAGAACTGGAGAAAACTGAATTTGTCTTGGTGAGCCTCATAATACTCCTGGGCAACACGGGTTAATATAAAGCAAAGCCTTTGTACATTGACGCGATATGTTCTTGTCAATTCTTGTTTTTCATTTCCATCCCAAACGGAAGTTACACTTGATGCATCTGAATAAATATCTAACTCATTCTTCTTTTCAAGCACAAGTATGAATTCGTCCACTTGATTCACAGGGTCTTTTATTTTCCTACCATCTATGCCTGGAGTCCCTTGATGAAGCAAGGCGTTGCGCAGACTATAAATGATTTCACCACTCAGGTATGGCATAGGATGCTTTTGACACCATTCGCAAGAACATTTTTCATATGTCCCTACGTGCTCATCATACCAACGTTTATATCGGTCTCCATTCTTAAGGGTTGGGTATTCTGCTTTTCCACAAACATCCGGCAACGTTAGTGCCAAAGCAAGTGCAGCAAAATAGTATTCG
>CALBXN010000051.1 GCA_937890485.1 uncultured Treponema sp. | reverse complement strand
TTCCGTGAATTGCTAAATCTAGGATTTTTGACTTTGCTTGTTTGATTGCTGTTTGCAAATCTGTTTTGTTTTGTTCCAGTAAGTCAATTTGTGCAAAGATTTTTTCAATTTCTGCAACGATGAGTTGTTGTTCGGATAGTGGTGAAATAGGAATTAATGTTTTATTAATATCAACTAAATGTAAATTTGGCACACCAATTCCTGTTAAATGTTCATTAAATTGATTTTTACAGAATTGTGAATTGATTACATATAAGAGATATTTGGGATTTATTACTTTTAAAATTGGTCGAATTACAGCTAGAGTTACATAAATATCAAAAATTGTATCATCTTCGACAATTGCACCTACACCAGTTGTGCCATTTTTTGCTAAAAGGATATCATTTTTCTTCGGTGCAATTCTATTGTATAATTCTTCGTGTAAATCATTTGTTATATATTTTATTTTTGACCAATCTATTTTCCCTGAAGTTACATCCTTTGAAGATAAAAAAGGAATTCCATTTTCTTTATCTGAATAAGTTGGTGTTTTATGAGTACCATCAGTAATTGGAATTGAACACAGATTTGGAAGCCTACACCAACTCCACCCATCAGGCACATCAAACGGAATCTCATCTTCAATATCTTTTACAGAACCGTCAGCAAACTTCTCATAGTGACGTTTATCATCACCAAGAAAAATAAAACTATCGTTCTTATTTCTTTTGAGTTCACCTTTTGCAATTTTTTCTTCTTTTTCCGCACGGAATTTTTTTAACAAAACAGAAGCTGGTTCTTCTTTTCTGATTTTTTCAACCTGTTCTAAAGGTAAAAGTTTCCCGTGAATAGCTAAATCTAATATTTTTTGTTTTAATGCTTTAGTGTTCATATGTTTCCCTGTATTTTTTTTTGTAAAGAAGAAAGTTCATCGCTTATTGCGTATTCTATTAATTTAATTTCATCAGAAGAAAAATTATTATTGCAAATACTAATTTTTTCCAAGATTGTTTTGCAAATTTCAATTTGGCTTTGTTTTTCTGATATCCATAAATCAAGTAAAGGTTTTTTAGATATATCTCTAAGAAGCCCCATGCATTTCCAATAACCTTCAATTTCTTTGTAATCATCAAATTCTTCGAAGTCTGGAAGCATATCTCTCATTTTATAATCAATATGATTACAAAAGTTTTCAATTAGAGAAAGAAAATTATCTTCATCATACAAGGATATATTCCAAAAAACATCTTCGTAATATTCTGTTAAAAAATAAGTATCTTCCATTTCCTTATTTACATAACATCCATTATCTTCAAGATAAATAGTAATGGACTCATCGCAAAAAGATATATCAAATCTTAAATTAAAAAATTTATTTTCACTCATTATTATTCCTCGATTCCCTACTGATTCAAAATTTCCCAATATCCGCCTTTTGGAGATCCTACTCGTTTTAATAAGCCTTTTTCTACAAGTATCGCTAACTGTTTTTCTACTGCACGACTTGTTATTCCGATTTTTTCTGAAAGTTTTTTTGCAGAAAGTTTTTGATTTGCTTTTAACAGTTCAAGAATTATCTCCGAAGTTTTTTGATTATCTCCGAACTTTTTCTCCGAACTTTCTTCATTACCTCCGAACTTTTCTGCATAATCAACATGAGTATATCTGTTTTTAAGTACGTTATTTTCACCTAAAATCAAATTGCGAAAAAAGCGTTCTAGATAAATAGGACTTTCTTCAATTCCATTTTTTAGATTTTTATAATTTGCACGGACAAGAGCATTTCTGAAATACCAACTGTTTTCAGCAAATATATCGTTATCAACATTGTAGCCCAGAGAGCGAAGATATTTAATTGCAAACACAGCTGTTGTTCGAGTGTTGCCTTCTCCAAATGCGTGAATCTGCCACAATCGAGAAACAAAAAAAGTGATGTGCTTTACAATTTCATCATTAGAAAGACCAGAATAGTTAAAATTTCGTTCAATATCAAAATCATAATCTAGAGCTGCTTTAAGTTCAAAAGCGGCTCCGTACATTACAGTGTCGCCATTCAATACCCATTCTTTTTTTGTAATATCATAATCTCGAATTTTACCTGCAAACTTAAAAATACCTTCAAAAAGTCTTTTATGAATTGCAATCAAATATGAAGGACTAAAATTAAAAGAAGGTTCGCTTAAAATTTGAGCAATTCGAATTGAAACTTTATCAGCTTCTTCTGTTCGTTCATCTTCATCATCACTTCTGAAAGTACGACTTTCATAATATGAATCAATAAGATTTTTTGCTTCGTCAAAAGAAAGTTCGCCTTCAATATTCTTTTTGGCTGTTTCGTATAGATAAGATGAAGTATTTAGTCCATCAACTTTCTGCAAACCAATAGCTGTAGACCATGCAAGAGTTTTTTCTTTTTTACTTGCATCTGTATGGCGAATATATTCTTCAAAATCTATTTCAAATGGATTTTTTTCCAATTTATTCCTCGATTCCAGAAAGCAAACTATTTAGCTGTTCAACTGCTTTTGAGATATTCGTACTTTTTTCTGAAATTGTTGCCATTAGTTCGGGAAGAGTACAATTTATATCATTAGAATCATCTTTTATCCATTTTAAGTCCAAAGAAGTTTTTTCATCTTTTAAGATTTCTTCAATAGAATATTTTTTCCATCTACCGTTTGGATTTTCTTCTGACCAAGTTTCTTTTCTGTCTTCAAAATGACCAGCACAATATACTTCTTCGAATTCTGCAAAATCTTCTGTTTTTAATGGATTTGTCTTACCAAATGAACGCATATTCGAACGCAAATCATAAACCCATACATCTTTTGTGTTATTTTCATCTGTTTTTCCGCGTGTAAAGAAAAGAACATTTGTTTTTACACCTTGTGCATAAAATATTCCTGTAGGAAGACGCAATATTGTATGAAGATTACATTTGTTTAATAAGTCTTTACGAATTTTTTGACCTGCATTATCTTCAAAAAGAACGTTATCTGGTAAAACAACAGCGGCTCTCGCATTTCCTGTAGTTCTTAATGAACGATAAATATGCTGAAGGAAATTTAACTGTTTATTGCTTGTTGTATAAGTAAAGTCATCACGAGTGGCTCGTTCACCACCTTTCTTTGTTCCAAAGGGTGGATTTGTAAGAACAACGTCGTAACCAGTCATTGCTTTTCCGCTTTCACTTAAAGTATCACCAAGAACTATTTTTCCATCAATGTTGTGAAGCATTGCATTCATTAATGCTAAGCGATGAGTTTCGTGTACAAGCTCTCCACCTGTAAAGGCTTCTTTTACCTGAAAAGTTGCTTCTTTTTCTGTTAAATCATAATAGTCATCAGAAATACTTTTTACATAGCTATCTGCACTAATCATAAAACCAAAAGTTCCACAAGCTGGGTCATTACATCTTTCACCGACCTGAGGAGCAATTAGACGAGTCATAACATCAATCAAAACTCGTGGTGTAAAATATTGTCCAGCTCCACTTTTCTTTTCATTCGCATTTTTTTCTAACAAACCTTCGTAAAGATTTCCAAGTCCTTCTTCTTTTGCAGAATACCAATCAAGTTCATCTATAGATTTAATTATTTTTTCAAGATTTTTAGGTTCATCAATATTTGAACTTGAGCCTTGGTAAATTTCGCGAACTCTTCCTTTTGTGTTTTCACCTAAATATGAAAGCAATTCTTTATAGAATTTCTTTAATTCAATTCCGCTTTTAGATGTCAATTTGTCCCAACGATAATCTTCTGGAATTTGGTCTTCTGTTTTTGTTTCTTTAGCCATCTTCAAAAAGAGAATGTATGTTAATTCTGTAACATATTGATGATATGTAATTCCATCATCTCTTAATACATTACATAAATTCCAAAGTTTACTTACAATTTCTTGATTTGTCATTTGTTATCTCCAAGTTAAGCTACAATATCATCATATAGATATGTGTTCAATTCCTCAATTATTGCATTCAAATTATTGTTAAAAATTTTATTAATCTTAGAATATCCATCTTTTCTAAAAGTATCAGATTCATCAAAAGTACTTATATTAATGATAGCATCATTCTTATTATTAATAAGATATTTTTCTATTCTATCAACCCATTTTTTTTCACCTGCAGTAAATTCATGTGCTTTATTCAATTTTTTTATTGCATTATGAATTCGCTCTTCGTGAGAAATCAATGGAGAACCAATAGCATATTTTCTTATCAAGGTAATTATATCTGCAGCACAGTCTTCTTTTGTAAGTTGACTTATTGCAGTATTTAATTGAATAGAACTAAATCCGTTTGCGTCTAAAGTCATACTTAAAGTTCTTAAGTCCTTTAGTGTAAGATCAGCTGGTCTTGTGCATACAATTTCTAGAGCTTCCAATTTGCTTCTATTTACACTTATATATGTGGAAAAACTTTCAAGGTAATCTTCAGGCTCTTGTCCTTTTCCATAACCTCTAGTTACTTCGTGAATCTCATCAATTTTATCACTTACGATAACATATCTAGAATTTGAAGGTTTAAGAGTTATAAAATTAAACGCTAATTTATTTTTAATTAAAAAATCCTTACAATCTTGTTCTGACTGTATTCGTATTGATTTTGCCTTTGATAAAAAATCATCAACAAAATCAAAATGAGATGTTACACAGAAGTAATTTAATTGACTATCATCCATATGTCTCTTACATCTTTGTAATTTTGCAATTATTTGATCATTGATAAACTTAATATGTTCTTCATCTTCAACTTTTTCATATCCAGAAAATAGTTCATCAAATGTTACGGTTGGATTGGTAACAACAGGCTTCATAGAAGAAAAATCATCAAGATAACTGTACAAATCAACTGCATCGAAAATATCAAAGTGAGTTTTTCCAATTTTTGGACAAAGGCGTGTAGCACGACCTAACATTTGTTCATACAAAATACGAGATTTAATTCTTCTCATAAAGACAATTTTTGTAATTTCAGGAACATCAATTCCTGTAGAAAGCAAATCAACTGTAACTGCAATTGTTGGATAATGTTCATTTTTATATCTTTTTATTGCATCTTGAACACGAGTTCTATCTCCAATTGCACAAGTAATTTTTTCTACTACTTTTCCAGGAATATCTTGATCTTCATAGATTTTGCGTAGTTTTTTAACGATAGTTTCTGCATGTTGGTCATTTACTGCAAAAATTATTGTTTTTTCTTCGCCTTCTGGATCTATATATTTTGAAAGTTCTTGTAGCACAACATCATTAAAAGATTCTGTAATTACATTTTTGTTAAAAACTTCTACTTCAAAATCAACTTCATCTTCTAATTCAGCTGGATTTAACAGTTCTTTTGTAACTGGATTATATCGTGCTAAAGTTTCACCTTTCTTATGATGAATTCCATTTTGATTCAATTCAGTTTTTATAATGTGAGGAACATCGTAATCAACCAAGTATCCATCAATTACTGCTTCTCTATAAGAATATGTAAAGACAGCTTCTCCAAAGATTTTTGTTGTATGAA
>CALBXN010000050.1 GCA_937890485.1 uncultured Treponema sp. | reverse complement strand
TACAAAAGATATTGAAGATAATATAGAAAGAAAAACAGCAATAAAAATGATTAGAAAAGGGAAGATGTCTTTGGAAGAAATAGCGGAATATTTACCGTCTTTATCAGGTTTGATTTCAACTTTTTCACCTGGAATACATTCTTTCTTAGGAAGAATACCATTACTTCTACCAAGATCAATAAAATAATTATCAACATCTTCTAATGCAACAGTACCAACCATTAATTCATCTTGCTTATCACCAAATTCACCCATTATTGAGTTTCTTTCAGCTTCTCTTATCTTTTGAACAATTACTTGTTTTGCAGTTGATGCAGCAACACGTCCAAAATCTTTAGGAGTAACTTCAGTATCAATTGTATCTCCAATATTTAATGCCTTATTTTCTTTTCTTGCTTCAGTTAAAGTAATATGGTAATTAGGATTAAATTCTTCTCTTTCTTCTCCTTCACCATCTTCTTCATCAAAATCTTCATCATCTTCCTTTAACTTTTCGTGATAAATTATAACTTGCTCAACTTCATTCCATGTTTTTTCTAAAAGAGTTTCCACCAAAACCTTATTTTTTTCGCATTTTTTACCTAGCAAGCGTTTTATATCATGATTTATTTGATGTTTTCTAACTGCAAGAAATCTAGAAACTTCATTCCAATCTTCATTATCTGAATCAAGTAAATATTCATTTATCAAAGCAAATTTAAACTTCTTTATTTTATCTCGAATAATCGCTTCATCATCTTGTTTCATATTGAAAAACAATAAAGTAATTAAAAACAAAGTTATAAAACCACAAACTAAAAATAATATCTTTGCACTTTTACTGAAATATAAAATATCATCTTTGAAGACAAGTGAAATAATTCCTGTTTTTCCAGAATTATCAGAAATTACAAACCAATTGTAATCCTCAGAATGCATAATTTTTTGAGTTTCATAGGATGAATTTTGCCATAAGTCAGTAATTTTATTTACTAAAACATCTGTAGAAACAGAAGGTAATCCCAAAACAAATCCTTTTGATTGATTAGAATAATCTGAAAGTACAGTTGCAACTAATTTTGCTCTTTCTGAAATTGATAAAATATTTTTAGCTATTAAATAATTATTAAAATCAATTCCTTTAACATAAAAAACTGCTGAACCTCGATACAAATCATAGGAATCATAAAAAGGAATAGTATAAATTATACGCTCATTACTATTGTCAAAAATAATTCGTGCTTTACTTTTATTTTCTATATTGTCATTTGCTCTTATCGCCTCATAAGGCAATTCTGAAATCTTTGAATAATCTAAAAAGTCTGAATCTATAACATCAGTTTCAAAAGTACTATAGAAAATTTTTTTTCCATTTGAATCAATTATTCTAAAACCTTGTAACCCTGGATTTATACGAATTAAATTTGAAGAAAAATATTCTCTATCTTGTATATCTTCATCTTGTTGGATAAGAGCAGAGGATAATTTTATACAAGGTAATTCAACGAAATAAGAAAAAGACTTAGCTTGTTTTATAGTATATTCATCTAAACAAAGAGAAATTTTTTTAAGTCGTTTTTCCATTCCGCTTATTACAGAAGGTTGATAAAAATGAGTTTCTATTGTAGGAAATAATTCTAAGTATGCCACTAAAATAAAGACAGAAAAGATGAGAACAGTAATTAAAAAACTTAAGCCTACTTTTTTTGCAGAACTCACAAAAACTCCAATTAATTCAAATTACTTAAGAAATACAACTTAAAGTATATCATTTACCTATCGGTATTTTAAAATGATACTTGAAACTAAAATTGATGATTGGTAAAATTTAACTTATGGAAGCTAAAACTATAAACAAAATAAATCTCGTTCTGTTTATTTTGATAGGAATAATTTTATTTGTAATTATTTTTATTTCTCTATTCCATTTTTTGTATAAACCAACAAATGAAGTAAAATACAGGAAAATTGATAACCCAACTGAAATTAAAAAAAATTTAGATTATTCATTGTTCTCTGATTTTGGAAGATTAAGAACATACACTGACGATAATCCACAAATTCCTGTTGTAATTTTACCTTTTTTATCATACAAAACAGAAAACTCATTTTTATACGAAGAACTTTGCCAAAAACAAAGAAAGATAAAATCAATCATTTTGCAGTATTTCACTCAAAAAACACAAAGTGAATTATTTTCATTAGGAGAAGAAAAAGTAAAATTTGAAATACTTGCACAAATTAATAATGAACTTTCTATGGGAAAAATTGAATCAATTTTTTTTGAAGAATATATATTTTTAGAATAACTGCAACAAAATCATAAATTATGTGTCTATTTAGATAGAACGATGGAGGTTTACCATAATGGAATCACATGCAGCACAAGTAATAGTTGCTATCATACCTATTGTAGGTATTGTTATCGGAGGAGTAGTAGTTTTCTTCTATCTTCTTTGGAGACACAAACACATTTCTATGATGATTAAAACTGGTACTTACAAACCTGTAAATTTCAATCTTAAATTATTTTCATTACTCACAGGGCTTTTGCTTACAGGGGTTGGAGCTGTATTAACAATTCTATTAGGAATGTTGGAAGGTTTATCTTACCCTCTTTTAGGAGGGTTGATTCCTGGAATTTTGGGACTTATGCTACTTGCATTTTACAAATTATACCCAAATTTAACCGACAAAACATCTTGTTAAGTAGGTATAGATTCTGAAATCTCAAAATCATTCTATACCTGAAAAAAATCGAAGTTTAGAACATGAAATTATTGCAAAACGAGATTCGATTCTTATAAAAAATGTTTTACAAGGTGATGCAGAATCCTTTGCAAAACTTGTTATGCATTATAAACATCGTGTTCATGTTTTTGGCATGGGATTTTTCAAAAACGAAGTTGATACTGACGATTTTGTACAAGAAGTTTTTATAAAGGTATATACGAAACTTTCTACATTTAGAGGAGATTCTCTTTTTTCTACTTGGTTAATGCGAATAGCCTATAACACAGCAGTAAATTCTGTAAACAGGCGTAAAGAATATGCTTCCTTATCAGATGATTTTGAAATAGAAGATACTGCTCTTACGCCAGAACAAAATGAATTAAGAAAAGCAACCATGCTAGCTGTAAGAGAAGCTATTACCGAATTGCCAGAGCGCTATAGGATTTGCTTGGATATGTATTTTTTTTACGACATGACCTACAACGAAATTAGTGAAACTGTAGATTTGCCCGTAAATACGATAAAATCACATATTTTTAGAGCAAAGAAAATCTTAAAAGATAAGTTACAAGAAACAGTAACAGAATAAACCAGAAAGGAAATAAATATTATGGATACTAAAAACAAAAAATGCGAATTTTACATGAACGAGTTTCTTAAATTAGATAAAAACGAAAGACTACCTTTGTCATTAACTTTGCACTTGCTATTCTGCAAAGAATGTAGAACCACAGTAAGAAAGTTCACTTTAGCAGAACAAGCCTGTAAATTATCAATAAATAAACCTGTAGACGATTTTGATCCAAGTGTTGATTCAATCATGAAAGCAATAAATCCTAACTACGAAGTAAATGACATTCCACCATTATCTATGAAACGTTGGGTTGTAAGCGGAATTTTAATGATTATTGCAATGTTGTTCTTTGGAATTACAGGAACTGATAGCGATTCTCAATTAAGCGTATCTTTTTATTTAGTTTTTGCAGGAATAGTAACAGCCTACTGTGCTATGTTTGTAGGTTGCAATATGGATTTCTTTGTAAAACACATAAATAAATTTGCTCAGTAACAAGATTAACTTTTACAAGGATTATGTTTCATAAACCAAACCAAAAATGGAATTGAAATAAGAGCAGAAAAGACATTTGCGATAGGCTGACATAACATAAGCCCTGTAAGACCAAAAAAGTGAGGCAAAGTAAAAATCAAAGGTATAAAAAATATTCCTTGCCTACAACTAGCAAGAAATAAACTTTGCTTATTTTTTTCTGCTACTTGATAAAGCATATTTGTAATAACCACAACAGGAAGTAAAGGCAAAGAAAGTGCAAAATAATGTATGGCTTGAATACCAATTTCTATTACCAACTTGTCTTTTTGAAAAAATCTTACGATGTTAGAATCAAAAATATAGAGTAACAAAGCAAAAATAGTTTGAACAACAACACTTATATAAAGAGTAAAGTAAAAAGCCTTTTTTAATCTATCAAAACGATTTGCACCTAAACAAAAACCTGCCACAGGCTGAAATCCTTGCCCCAAACCAAACATTACAGAAACAACTAACAAAAAAATACGGTTTGTGATAGCAATACCTGCAATCGCTTCTACACCAAACTTACTTGCGTGAATATTTAACAAAACATTGGCAACAACAACTAAACCTTGCCTTAATAAAGACGGAGCTCCATTTGAACAAACAGCAGGAAAGACTTTAGATACATTAGGCATAAAAAAACTAAATCGAATTTTAGCAAGGCTCTTTGTATTAAGATACATAAAAAGAAGAATTATAAAACTAACAGTTTGACTTATCAAAGTTGCAAGAGCCGCCCCTGCAATCCCCATTTTCAAACTAAAGATAAAAATAGGTTCAAGAATGATGTTAAGCACTCCACCAATAGATAGACCAATCATAGAAAGTTTTGGTTTACCTTGAGACCTAAGAATAATATTTAAAACAAAAGAGCTACACATAATAGGAGATGCAATCAAAATATAATGTGCAAAATCTTGTGCATAAGGAAGGATAGTAGAAGTTGCCCCAAGGAATTTCATCACTTCAGTTTTGAAGATTATTCCTAATATCATTACAATAATTCCAGCAATAATTGAACAAAAGAATGTAACAGAAGCAACTGCATCTGCCTTAGAAGAATCTCCCGCACCTAAACTTCTAGAAATTATATTTCCTGCCCCTACCCCTAACATAGAACCAACAGCCTGAAACATTGTTAAAATTGAAAAAACTATTCCCACAGCAGCACTTGCATTAGGACCCAGCCTAGAAACAAAAAATAAATCTGCCATTCCGTAAATAGAAAGTACAATCGTAGACAAAACTGTAGGAATTGCCATTTTTATAACAAGTTTAGGGATTGGAGTATTTAACATCAAATCAGTTGTTGATTTTTCTGACTTACCTACATTTATTTCATGTGAGTTCATATTTAAAATGTAAGTTACGAAAAATAAATATGCAAAGAGAATTAAGGGATTTGTACACTGATTTTTGGGATTTTGCTAGGATAAGTTTACCACAATAGTTGGAGTCCGTAATCAATATATTTATCAAAGCAAGAATCTTTGGAAAGTAAAATCAAATTATTGCGTAATGCTGTGTGAATTAACATTCTATCAAAAGGATCTTTATGATTTTCTACAATAGGAAGTTCTGAAAAGGTTACATAATCATAAGATGTTGGTGTAAAAACAGAAAATCCATATTGAGTTGCAATATTAGGTAAATGCAAAATATTAAAATTTTCAAACTTCATTTTTCCTAGTTGAGTTTTTATTGCTAATTCCCAAAAACTAATTCCACTAATAAAAATTTCATTGTCAGAATCTTCAATGATAGTTCTTACATTTTCAGATAATTTTTTGGAATCCATGACAGACCAAATAAATGTATGTGTATCTAATAGATATTTCATTTTATCCGCCTAAATTCCTAAAAATTCTTCCATTGTGATTTTGCCATCATCAACTTCAGAAAAAGTTGAAATTCCATCTAGAGTACCTATCTGTCTTTTTTCTTTTTCTAAAATTTTAGAAACTTTTGCAACTGGCTTTTTTGCTCTTCCGTATAGAATTTCAATTTCTTCACCTTGAAGAACAGAATCTAAAAAATCAGAAAATCGAGCCTTAAAATCTCCAACTGTAGCTTGTATCATAAGTTAATTGTAATTCAAACTTGTCAAGTTGTCAAGTTTATTTTATTTTGTAATGCGTGTTTGTGGGTGGTGGCGAATGAAGCATAATATCTATGAAAAACAATATTCCTTATGCCAAACTTGAATAAATCCGTTATCTTTTAGAGATTTTTCAAATGTGTTATTCTCACTTTGTGGCATTATTTTTATCCCAAGTGTATTACAAAAACTAATGTTGTCTCCACCCCAAATATAAAAATATGTGTACCAATAAAAATTAGAAGAATACATGTCTATCGTGATTTTTTGAATAGAATACTTTTTTGCACATTCAATAATTTTTTCTTCTGGTGTTTTTGTGAGTTCTTTTAATAATTCTTTGCCAAAATCTATTCTAACTTTAGCAAACTCTTTTTTTTCTTCGCTTACTGATGAGTTTTCAACTGCTACTTTACCCACAAAGGCTACTGTATCAATTACGAAATCTGATGTCTTAATTTTATTATTCATCTAATCTAAATATAATTGACAGATTAGATGAATGCAAATGTTTTGTGAGAAAAAATAGTTACCTTATACAAATTTTACAACAACTTTATTATAAAAGGTGGAATAAGTATACTGAGATTTTATTCATAGGATGATTACCTCCTTGCAACAGAGAGATTTTATTGCAGTTTCAATTAAATACATATTGGTCTTTTAGTTTTTGTGGGTAAAAGACATTTGATTGTTTCAGGAATTAGATTTTAACCATTCAAAAAAATCCTCATAAGCATTTTCTAAAATAAAGTCCTCTGTCATATTTAAGTATTCTTTTATCTTTTTATCTAACCGATTTGTTATTTTGCTTTTTATAATTCTCTTTTTTTCTGTTGAACTTAATTCAGAAAAAGGGGGTTCTTCGGGAGTTAATAATCTAACATCTTCTTTTGCCAATTTTAACAAATTCTCTTGAGCTTCTTGTTTTAATTTCTTCAATTTTTCTTTATCATTATTTTGTTTTTCAACAAATGATAAATAATTGGACAAAGAATATCTTGTATCATATATTATGTCTATAAAATCGCTTAATAATCTTAAGAATTTTAATGAATCATTATCTGTTACTTCAATAAAAGTCCTTCTTGCATTAGCCGAAATATTAACTTTATCAGTAATATAGATTATAGCACCAATTCCCCGAACCGATTGAAGTTGCCCATTTATTGTATGACTAAGTAATCCATAATGAGCTAAACTTTGCAGTAATTCTTTTTCATCACACAGTAACATGTTATCAATATATACACGAATCCCCTTAAAATCATTATCATTTTCAATAAAAAACTTATCAGCTCTAAAACTATGAAACCCTACCGCATATTCAAAATTACTTTTACATACATACTCACGGAGCATCTCATATTTTATTGGTCTAAAAAGTTGTTTACCATTAAAAAAAATAGGACAATATTTTACTATAGAATTATCTGATAAATCTTTAAAAAGCAAACCTTTGTCAGAATTGTATAACTCAGGCTCAAAATCAATCGGTAAAAGCCATTTTAAATTAAGTAAAAAATCATCACTTTCAATAGTTTTCTTTAATACATCCGAGATATTTTTTAATATAACAAAAAAGCCTGTATTGGTTTTCTCCATTAAATCAGCATACTGATTTAATATATTCAAAATAAATTCATGATGATCTGTAAAATCTTCGCTATATTCACCAATTTTATTCATCAATGAGGGAAAACTTAATGTTGCATATTCTTCCTCTGTTTTTATTTTTTTATATTTTTTACCGTCAATTGTATAAATTTGCAGTAATCGTTGTTTATAATCATGAATATTTACAAATAAAAGTTCTTCACAATATGGAACTCCCGATAAACGACCAATTCCTTTATATCCAAGATTTTCTTGCTTTCTTTTTTTTGAAGCACCAATTTTTATCATTTCACTTTGAAAATTGTTTTTATCAATACCTTTACCATTATCAAGGAAAAACAAATCATTACCTGTATTCCATATTTTTATTTCACAATTTTTTGAATAATCTAAAGTATTGAATATAGAATCTATTGAATTTTGAACATATTCGCGAAAAACCACTATAGGATTATCATACAAAGATTCAGTTATTATACTTAGTATTTCAGCACCAACATCATTATCAGTCATATTTCATTCATTCCTTATGTCATATGGTAGAGTTTTCAGATATTTGTTTATGTAAAAAAGCATATTTATTATAATTCTTTTCATCAAATTCAAAAACATTCATATTTTTTGAAATGTTTTTCTTTATATCTTTATTATTTATTTCTTTAATGGGAAACTTTTCATCAATTTCCAAGCAAATCTTTTTATCTAAATAATAGAAAGGCTTTATGATATGACGACCTTGAAAATCATCTACAAGCTCAGTATACTCAGGTCGATTTGTCATATCATTATGAGTTTTTTCATCAATTGTGACAATTGGATTTTTTGATATATTGCTTTCTAACAAAAACGCTCCTATCACAGAGTCTCCATAAAATTGAAATTTTTCCCTTTTATACAAATTACCTTTTGAAATACCTCCACGAAAAAAAACATTTTTTGACATTGCATATAAATTAAAATGTGAAAAAATTTTAAGAAATTCCATCAAATAGTCGGTACGATCTGTATAAAAATACAAACTATCAGATGTCTGACCCGCATAACAACCAGTATCTTTCCCATTTTCAATAAATTTTGCAGCATTCATAAGTTCAAAATAATAATTAAATACATCTCGATATTTATCTGCAATTCCTTCATTTTTAGAGATTTTTATATCATTAAATGTATTTTTAAATCCCAAAACATCCATAAACGCAAAATATACTTCATTCAATTGAGTATAATCCGTTTGAGTTTCAGTTGCAAAACTCGAAATGGATTGTTCATTTAATTTAGGGATAGGATTTTTATAAGCCATTATTATTTTCACCCTTATTTTTCTCAGCTTCATTACGTGTAATAGTATAATACCACAATAAATCCAAAATTTCTTTATCATCACAAGAAAAAGAACCTTCCTTGAACTTATTCAATGCAATAATTGATTTTGCTATTTCTAATTTTTTTGGTTCCAATGATTGAAATTTTCTCCACCATTCATTTGCTAGATCACAATCCTTTTCTGTAACTGTTTTATATTTATCTGCTAATCGATTCCTTAATTCAGCATCATATACCCGTCTATATATGATAAAAGTTTCTGGCATCCAAAGAATTTTCATAAATTCGTCAACATCTCTCCCAAAAGCTTCTTCAAAGAAAGAAACACCTCGCCCTATTTTGCCTTTTGTTGAATTAAGAACAGCCTGTACAGCACGTATAAATTTTCTATTCCAATGTTTCCCAATGTAATTGCGATTCTTAAAAAATTCTTTATCATTTATTGGGTGATATTTCATCGGAAATGAATAAATACTTGCATCAAGTTCCTCACATAGATCTACATTGAGCCGTAGTCTAAAATACAATTCCTCTGGTTTATCTTCAAAATTATATAGCAGATAATTTGAAAGACTTTTTATCCCGCTACCAACGGCTGTGCGAATTGATTTCTCGTAAATATCCTTCAGTTTCCAATGGTCGAAAGCTATACGCAAAGGATAAATATTCACCTCTGCCAATTTGTCCATATTCGCTTCGGTAATTAGGCGAGAATCAATACCTTGATTGAAATCCACAATACGCTTTCTCTTTGAAAGCTTGTGGGTTTTCTCATACAACGGGCGCACATATTCGTCTAACCCCAAAATATCTTCTTTGGATGCAGTATAATGGTAAAGACAATGAGCTTCTTCCAATTTAAGATACAGTTCCGTTTTTTCTGCATCATCTTTCAGCTTTTCCATTATATCCTTATAGATTGAAATTATGTTGCGGATATATGCACGGTCATTATAGGAGTCTTTAAGATTATTGATCGCAACCTCATATTCGTTAGGTGGGGAGTAAGTTGCACCTGTGCCAAAACCGCACTCTTTAATCTCATCTATAATTTGGTCATAACATTTTGATGCCAAAACATTGTTGTCGAGTAAAAGCAAATCTTTTCTTGCACCAAAACGCTTATCCGTAAACTCAATTCGCTTTTTCAAATTGATATAATCACAATAATGCGGCTCAAGTTTCGGTACGGCACAGAACTTGCATTTGTTAACACAGCCTCTTGTCATATATGCAAAATAAGCGTTATTTGCAGGGTAAACATAGTCTATCTCGTCGAGAATTGAGTAATCAAGAGGAAGTTCATCAATGATAAGATTGTTATCAGGATCAATGTCTCCAGGTGTATTTAATAAGCCCACGAACGGTTTGATACCAGTCGCTTCTTCAACCTCTTTGGGAAGAAGTGAGGACATAATTCCTCCAACCATAACATCATCTTGGTTTTTACAAAGTTGCTTTGCAAAGTTGATGGTATCAATGGTTATGTCCCAATAAAATGTAAATAGCGTGGTAATACCAACCTTGTCAAATCTTGGCTTTGTAAAATAC
>CALBXN010000049.1 GCA_937890485.1 uncultured Treponema sp. | reverse complement strand
GTCATAAAATAGAATTCCATAAAAGCTCTCAAGAGTATCAAGTTTTCCTCTTTTGAATTCATCCATATGATCGAGACACTGATTATATATATTCTCATAATCAAATAAGATGTTTGGAAAACCGGATTTCAAAAAATCTGAGGGGCCTTTGATAAAAACATCGAAAGCAAGTGTATAGGCAAGACTTAAGTCGTGAATTTGAAGCTTATATACTCCCTGTGAATATAGAAAACATCCTGTATAATATGCATTTACTGAATAGATACTGATATTTTGTTCTGACAAATTACGGATGAATTTTGCTCCATGAAAGGAAATATCAAGAAACAAAAGTTCCATGCGTTCATTAGAAAGCAAAAGACCTTTATGTTCATTAAATTCAACAGGTTCCATAGCAAGGTATTTAGTTTGATCTACAAATGCAGTAAATATGGAACGAGAACTTTGCTTTGGCTGCTCATAAAGAACGCACACATTCTCGAACTGTTTTAATGGATAGATATCCTGAAAAACCGGAAATAAGGATTCATTAGGAGAAACATCATCATTTAAAACAGGTGAGATAATTTCCTCGTCCGTGAGTGGGAGAGTAGTAATAGTAGTTTCAAATGATTCAATATGGCTATTCAAAATATTTTCATCAAGAAATGTTTGTCCAACAAGATTACTGTTCTCCACGAAAAAATTAAAATCATCAGAGCTTTTGATCGGTTCATAGAGTTTATCGATAGTATCATACGAGGATTTATCTACTGTAATATTGCTTTTAAATAAATCATCAATGATCGGTTCAAAAATAACTGAATGATATGCGGCTGGCACAAGTGGCTTATATTTTGTTTTTCTGTTAAGAAAATCAAATAAGCGGTCTAACATTCTGTCGCTGACAGGTCTGGTATTGATTGTCTCATATTCAATTCTTCGAATTGCTTTATTAAGGGATATAATTGATTTATCGAAATTATTAATAAAATGTTTTTCAACATATTTCCATACCCTGATATAATGAAGAGACGGAGTAATGGCACTATGAACATTGTCTGTAAGTTTGCATCTGCTTTCATTCGGATACTTTAAAAAGCTGCCAGCAGGAAAATTCAAAAACTGCTCAACAATTAGTTGATGTTCCTTCTATCGCAGATGGTTCAACTTGTATTGGTGTGCTTGCAAAAGGTTTTATTCCATCTGATGATGGTCCTAAACTAATACTTGATACTTTAGAAGAAGTTTTACCTCCTTCCTACAAAAAAAGTTTAGTTTATATTGCAGGACCTAGTCATGCAGAAGAAGTTGCTATGGGAAAATTAACTGGACTTATTGCTGCTAGTGAAAATCCTAAAAATTCAATTCGCTTTAGAGAAGTGATGAAAGGTCCTGGATTAATGGTTTATTCTAGTTTGGATGTTATCGGTGTTCAAATTTGTGCTGCTGCGAAAAATGTTATTGCTGTTGTTTACGGATGTTTGGATGCTGTTTCTGAAGATTCAGATCTTTTTGGAGATAATACTGAATCTTTCCTTCTTGCTGCTGGATTGAACGAAATTCAGACACTAGGTTTTGCCATGGGAGCAACTCATCCAGAAACTTTTACATCAATTTCTGGTGTAGGAGATTTGGATGTAACTTGCCGTAGTAAATATGGAAGAAATCGTCGTTTTGGGCGAGATATTATAAAAGGAAATATACTTGCAAAATATTCTTCATTAGATGATTTGATTTCAAGAATTAGTGAAATTGGATATCTTCCTGAAGGGGTTGTTGCTTGTAAATATATTCATGAAATTTCTGTACAAAAAAATATAAAATTACCAATTTGTAATGGTTTATACAGAATTTTGAATAGAGAAATTGAACCTCTTGATTTCCTAAAAGAACTTTTAAGTTAAATTTACAAAGGATACTTAATTTATGTTAGAGAAAATCACAAATACTTTTTCAGATGTTTTTAGAAAAATTACTGGAAAATCAACAATTACAGAAAAAAATATTGAAGAAGCAGTTGAACAAATTAAAATTGCACTTCTTGAAGCTGATGTAAACTTACGAGTTGTTCGTCGTTTTGTAAATAGCACAATCGAAGAAGCAAAGGGTGAAAAAGTTCTTCGGGCAGTTGATCCAGGGCAACAATTTATTAAAATCGTTCACGACAAAATTTGTGCCTTGTTAGGGGATGAAAAAAAAGATTTACAATTAAAAGGTCCTGATACATTATCAATCATCGTTTATGTTGGTTTACAAGGTGCTGGTAAAACTACTGCTGCTGCAAAACTTGCTGCAAGATTAAAAAAAGAGGGTAGAAAACCTTTACTTGCTGCCTGTGACCTTGTTCGTCCAGCTGCTGTTGAACAACTTTCTGTTCTTGGTGAAAAAATCGGTGTAGAAGTTTACAAAGAAGATACTAAAGATGCTGTAAAAGTTGCAAAAAATGCTGTAAATTTTGCAAAGAAAAATGCTTTTAACACATTGATTATCGATACTGCAGGTCGTTTACAAATTGATGAATCCATGATGGATGAAATTGCACAAATTAAAAAAGCAGTAAATCCTGATGAATTGATTCTTGTTGCAGATTCAATGACTGGTCAAAGTGCAGTTGATGTTGCTAAAACTTTTGATGAAAAACTTTCTTTAACTGGTGTTATTCTAACAAAGTTTGATTCAGATGCTCGAGGAGGTGCCGCTCTTTCATTAAAGTCTGTAACTGGTAAGCCAATTTTATTTATCGGTACAGGTGAAAAAATCGAAGACTTTGAACCTTTCCATCCAGATAGAATTGCAAGTCGTATTCTTGGTATGGGTGATGTTGTTTCTCTTGTTGAAAAAGCACAAGAGACAATTGATCTTGAAGAAGCTGAAGCATTGCAAAAGAAGATGGCAAGCAACGATTTTACTTTGCAAGATATGTTGGAGCAACTTCAGCGAGTAAAGAAAATGGGTCCAATGGAATCTTTAATGCAAATGATTCCTGGTCTTGTAGGTCAAATTGGGGATCAAGATATAGATACAAGTGGAATGAAAGTTCAAGAAGCAATTATCCTTTCAATGACAAAAAAAGAAAGAGCAAATCACTTAATTATTGGACCTTCTCGAAGAAAACGTATTGCTAAAGGTTCTGGAACTTGTGTTGCTGATGTAAATAAACTTATTAAACAATTTGAAAAAACTCGTCTTATGATGAAAAAAATGTCTAAGAATAAGGGTATGCAACAAAAAATGATGCAACAATTCGGTGGAATGTTCTAAACTTTTTTTTGATAGAATTTGCCAACGGTATAATAGATGCTGTTGGCATTTTTTATTTTAAAATTTGTTAAAAAAATATGTTTAAAATAAAAAAGGTCGTTCATTTGAACGACCTTTTTGCTCCCCCGCCAGGGCTTGAACCAGGGACCCACAGATTAACAGTCTGTTGCTCTACCGACTGAGCTACAGGGGAATATCTACTTTCGTAGGCACTCATTGCTGAATGCTTTTTTATATTACAAAAAGTAAAAAAAAATGTCAATACGTAAAATTAAAAAAAAATCAAAAATTTTTATTTTTAAAATATATTATCTTCTGTTATTATAAAATCCATTTTTATGTCAGTTTGTTCCACAGGAACTTTGTCAAAAATCAAAAAATTAAAAGAAATTCCAACAAAAATAGTTTTTGTCTTGTAGGGAATAGTAATTTTTGATAAAAATTTGTCATAAAAACCTTTGCCTTTTCCAATACGATTTTTATTTTTATCAAAAGCAGTCGCAGGAATAAAAATAATATTTTTTTGATTAGAAAAATCATCATCTGACAAAAGTTGTGTATTAAATTTTATTAAATCTTGTTTAGGTTCTAAAATATTGTACTTTCCAATTTCAACTTGATTATTTAATTTTATATCATTATCAAGTTTATAAAAATCCATTGTTCCATCTTGATTTACTTTGGGGATAAAACAATTTTTATTTCGTAAAAGTGATTTTTCAATAATTTCAAGAATATTTGGTTCTGATTTTAGTGGCATAAAAAAGAAAATATTTGTTGCCTGAATAAAAAATTCCCAATCTAAAATACGATTACAAATTTTTTTGCTTTTTTCGTCTAATTTTTCCATGGAATAAGTTTTTAGTAAATCTTTTGCTTTTTGGCGTAACTCTTTTTTTTGTAAGAGAATTGAGGAGATTTCAATTTGCAATTTATTCATTTTTGTTTTTTCCAAAAAGAATTTGTTCGTATTGCTTTTTCAAAATTGTAACACAATCTTCTTTCTTTGCTCGTTTTCTAACAATATCTTCTGCCAAGGCATTACAATTTGGAGCTCCGCATGAGCCACAGTCAAGTCCGGGTAATTCTTCTCGAACTTTTTCAATTTCATCCATAAGTTTCTTTGCTTCAGAAAAAATTGGACTAAGTAATCTTACAGGGCGAGACGAAATTTTTTCGTTCCATAGGAGCATTTCATCAATTTTATCCGGCAAAGTGTAATTTGTGTTTTGTAATTCTTCATTTTGGTTTTGAAGTTTTTTCTTACGTTTTCTTAAAATTGATTCTGCTAAAGGAATTGGTTTTGCATTTAACACACCACCTATACATCCTCCGATACAAGAATTTAACTCGATAAAATCAAAGGAATCTAGTTTTCCATCTTCAGCATCTTCTAAAACTTGAATTACATTTGACATTCCACTTGCAGAAATCCAAGAAAAATCCTTTTTTTGTGTGGCTTTGTTTTCTTTTAATAATTTTTCTAAGCAATCTGCTTCTCCTTGTGAGGAACACCATAAATTTCCTTCTTCGAAAGTTGTGTTTTCAAAATCTTCGGAAATTTTGCTTAAAAATCCTAAAACTGAAACAACTATTGAACTTGCTGTAATTGAGCCATCTATCATAGATTTTGAGTAACCTAAAGGAGAGCGTGATGCTGTAATTTTTGCAGGGCAGGGTGAAATAAAAATGACTCCTGCTTCAGGATTATCTTTTTTTGCTTCTATAGCAGCTAATTCAACTGGTGGAATTACAGGTAAAAGATTATCAATTAAATCTGGAAATCTAATTTGAATCAACTTTATTACAGCAGGACAGGATGAAGATATTATCGGTCCTGAATGATTTTTCATGTAAAGGGCAGTTGCTTCTGTAATTGGATATGTGCTTTTGCTAACTTGATAAATTTTTGAAAATCCACAAAATTCTAGTGCTAAATTTATTTTTTCGATACTAATGTTTTCTGGAAATTGTGAATAAAAAGAAGGTGAAACTAAAGCGATTTTTGTTTCAAATTTTGATAATAATTTTTCAGACTCTTCTTCGCCTTCGCATATCTTACGGAGCATCCGCGTACTTTGCTCTGTTTGGGCAAACTCTAATACATTCACCACAGTCGATACATCTATCTTCAAGAATTACAGCTTTTCCTTTTTGTACCCGAATTGCTTCTACAGGACAATGGGTAACACAAATTGTACATCCTTTACAATTTTCTTCATGTAAAGCAACTGAATGAAATTGAGATTGATTATCGTGATTTTGTTTTTCAGGTGAATTATTTTGCACAAATCTACTCCTGAATTTTTATTTTCATGGTTACAGTTGTTCCTTCTCCCACTTTGCTGTCTATGTTAAAAAAATCTGAGTTTCGTTTCATGTTTGGTAAGCCCATTCCAGCACCAAAACCTAGTTCTTGGATTTTCTGTGGGGCAGTGGAATATCCTTCTTCCATTGCTTTTTCAATATCTGCAATTCCTGGACCTGAATCTTTCATTATGATAATTATTTGGTCATCATCAATTTCTATTGAAGCCTCTCCACCACCTGCGTGAACTGCCATGTTAATTTCAGCTTCGAACATTGCAATAGAAGTTCTCTTGATAATTGGAGAAGGTAATCCTAATTGCTGAAGTTTTTTCTTCATTTCGGCGGAAGCATAACCTGCTCGAGAAAAATCATCTCCTGGAACTTGATAAGTAAAAATCATATTCTTTTTTTGCCTTTATTAAATTTTTCTAGTTCCACCACCAGTAAGACCTGCGTTATACAATTTTCCGCATGATAAAAATAAAGGAAGTTTTGTAGACATTAAAACAATACCTAATTCTTCTGCCATATCAATCATTTCTTGAGATGGTGATTTTCCTCTTACAAAACAAACAACTTGAATATCCATTAGATTTGCAGTTCTGATAACTTGAATATTCATTAAGCCTGTAAGTAATAACACTTGGTCTTTTACAAAAGCCATAACATCACTCATTAAATCTGAACCACAAGCAGATGTTACTTGTAAATCTAATTTATCTTGCCCACAAAGAACTTGTGCATCTAAAATTTGTGCAACTTCCTTTAATTCCATGCTATCTCCTATCAAGTAAGATGATAACATGGAAAGTTTAGATTCACAAGTAAAAAAATCTAATTTAAATTTTATCTTTTTGTGTCAGCAGAAAAAATCCAATATGGTTTTATATCTACAAAATATGAAGAACAGTTTGTTGCAAATTCAGTTTTGTATGTTTCTAATGATAAATTAGAAATTTTTTCATATTGAGTTATATGGAATAATGCAGGTAATTGAAGTTTTTTTGCTGACCAAATTTTTTTTACAAGTTTTTCGCTAGTGTTTATTTCTGAAATTTCTTTTGAAGCCCAGTAAGTTTTTAGAATAGAAAATTCATCTGACGATGTTGTTGTAATTTGTTTTGAATATTCAACAAATTTTTTTTCAATATATTTGTAAAGTTCTGTTGCATTTTTTACTTCATAAAATTGTAAAGCAATAAATCCATCTGTTTCTTCAAAATAAATTATTTCTAAATCTGAAAAATGTTTATTTTTTTGTTCATCTTCTTTTATAAATTTTTCAAAACCACGCATTGCCAAAGAATAAAGATAATATTGTTCACTTTCTTTTTTTGGGGATTGTAAAATTAAAAGTGCTGGATCAAAAAATTCAGTTGTAGGAATTAATTTTTCTGGTCTTGGTCCTGCGTCTTCAGCTTTAATATTTGTTGTAAAAATTCTTTTAAGTCTAGAAACTTGCGTCATTTGTGTAAATTGTGGTTGAGGTAAATTTTTTGTTTCAAATGGAAGTGCCTTCATAGAACCAAAATAATTATTAAGATAT
Source organism: uncultured Treponema sp. (assembly GCA_937890485.1). Lineage (GTDB taxonomy): Bacteria > Spirochaetota > Spirochaetia > Treponematales > Treponemataceae > RGIG9060. The sequence continues at coordinate 6,198 of CALBXN010000049.1, read as the reverse complement.
TTTTTTAGTGTTGCACTATCATCTTCTTCATTAAGAGAAAGTTCTGGATTTCCTGTAACAATTATCGAAATTCTTGAAGAATTTATTAATGAGGTGTACATAGCTCGAATTTCATTAAAAGTTAATTGATGCAAAATATCAGAAGTGCAACTAAATAAATGTTCAAAATTGCTTCCCTTATAAAATGATGTTAGTGCTTTTGTTTTTAACTGAAAATCTAACATATTGTTTAAATAACGCCATTTAGATTTTTCCATGTAAACTAATTCATCTTCCATTGCTGGTGTAATTTGACCAAATAAAATTCCATTGTTTATACAACCTAACATAATTGGAAAGTCTTGGCTTGTACAAGAAAGTATAAAATTTCCTTTGTTGATTCCAGACGAAACTTCGATATGACCTGTGTCTAAAAGAATACCCGCTTCGTAGGCTTTTTGAATTTCAATTTCTACAAGTTTTGCCAAAGTTTTTAGCAAGATGGTTTCCATTCCACGATATTTTTTAGGATAAATTTTTTCGCCACCTTCAAAACACAACATGATACTAGCTGTGGAATTTTCTGAGTTTAATGAATAATCAACTTTAATTCCATTGTTTAATGTAAATTTTCCAGAATTATTTCTTGCTGAATTGATTATTCTTTGTGCTATTGAATTTTGATTAACTTCTACATCTTCTGAATTAAAATTTTTTGCAATATTATTATATTTTTTATGTTTATACCAATAAGCGTTTTCTTGTGTAATTAATGCAAAGTTAGAATTTTGATTTTCAGATTTCCACATTGAATAAATTGAAGGATGCATTAACAAAAACACATAAGGTGTAGATGAAAAACATTCTTTCATTTCTGAAGATGTAATTTGTTGTGCTAAATTCTGAACGGAATTTGTAAAATCATTTTTTTCATAACTCCAATTATATGCCAAAGATTTTGCAAATTGAACAGATGAATCATTTGCCAATTTTGTTTGACCTTTTATTTTTCTAACTGCGGAATCCACATCAAATTGATTAAAATTCACTGAATCTGAAATTATTTGTGTAAAAATTTTTGATTGTTCCATTGGAGAAATATTTGTGTTTTGTAACAAAGACTGAATAATTATTCTTGAATTTAATCCTTGATAAGAAAAATTTACATTTACATATTCTTCTGATAAAATTCCGAGAGTTTCATTTCTAACTAATTGTTGTTTCAATTTTGAATTATTGTCTTCTAAGGCAAATGTTGCCATTCTTCCACTTGTAATTGTTTTTTGATTTTCAAAGAAATTTTCTGGAACGTATTGAACAACAATTTGTGTTAATTCTTTTGAAAAATCATCACTTAAAAGGATGAATTTTTTGTTTTTGGATTTTTCTAAATTAAGATTTTTGTTTTCATCATTTTGTGTGATTGCGGATTTCCAATCGTTAAAATATTTTTTTGCTAAAGTTAAAATTTCGTTCGGTGTATAGCAAGAAGTAATTATTATTGCACTTTTGTTTGGAACGTAATAATTGTCAGCGATTGATTTTAAAATACTTCGTATTTTTTCTGAATTGAAATTTTTAAAAAGGGACGGATTTATGGCAGTTCGTTGTTTCCATGGTGAATCTGGATAAATTTGTAAATCAATTGCACCATTGATAAATCCTTCTGGTCCAATTTGAAAATTGTGTATTTTTTCTTTCATCTGTAAAAAAGATTCTTTTAGAATTTCTGTGTTGTAAATAGGATTTTTTAATTGTTGGCTAAGTAATTTTATTGATTCTTCTAAAAAATCAGTTGGAACAGAATAATTAAAAACGCTTTGGTCGTTCATTATGTTTTTTTCGATATTTGACATCAAAATTTTTTGTGATTCTTTTTCAAAATTTGGATTTGTTTTCCAAAATAGATTTGAATATAATTCAAAATATCCTGTGTTTTCTGGATTTTGAGCTGAAAATCCAGCTTGGTTTACATAAAATACAGTAGAATTTGGATTTGTATTATCTTGGATAACATAAAGTTCTAAGCCGTTATCTAAAATATATCGTTGATACTCATTTGAAAATAAAAAATTTGTAATACAAAAAATTGTGAATAATAAAATTAATATTTTTTTCATTTGTAACTCTTAAACTCTAAAAAATGTTTTATGATTTAAGTATATCAAAAGGTTTTGTTAAAATCTATAAAAAAAATATTGACCAAGATATTCTAATTAAATATTATTATCCTAAGTGGTAAAATCATTAAGAGTTTTTTCATTAAGGTGGGATGGTAAATGTTAAAATTAATTCCAAGTTCTGTAGAAGAACAAATATCCGCTGTTTTTGATACTGTGGATTTTTCAAAAAAACGAAATCCTACTTCACAAGAAGTTGAAATTCTACGAAATAATAATAATTTTTCTTCAGATACAGATTTTAAAAATCTCTTTGTTGAAGATGATTTTGACGCAAATTTAATTAAAAATTCTGAATTTTCAGGTAAAATCGTTATAGGAAAATTACAAGATTCTTTATTGCAATATCATGATTTAAAACTAAAAACAGGTATTATTAATTCATCACTAAATAACTGTGTTCTTGGGGATGATGTTTGTGTAAAAAATGTTTCATATCTTGAAAATTATTCTATCGGAAATCGAGTTATTCTTTTTAATATTCAAGAGATGAGTTGTACCTTGCACTCAAAATTTGGAAACGGTGTTCTTAAAGAAAATGAACCAGAACAAAATAGAATTTGGATTGGTGTTGGTAACGAAAACGATGGCAGAGCAGTTTTAGCTTTTGAAGAAATGCTTACTGCCGATGCATATTTGTGGTCAAAATATCGTGGCGATAAAGAATTGATGCAGCGTTTTATTGACTTGACTGAAAACCAACATTCTAAAAAATTAAATACATTTGGTGTTGTAGGTGATGACTCTGTAATTAAAAATAGTTCTCTCATAAAAGACGCAAAATTAGGTAGTAATGTTTATGTAAAAGGTGCTTTCAAACTAAAAAATGTTACAATCTGTTCATCCTATGACGAACCTTCTCAAATTGGTGAAGGTGTTGAAATGGTAAATGGAATTTTAGGTTACGGAAGTAGAGTTTTTTATCAAGCTGTTGCAGTTCGTTTTGTTATAGGTAGAAATTGTCAGTTAAAATATGGCGCAAGATTATTAAATACAATTTTAGGTGATAATTCTACAGTTTCTTGTTGCGAACTTTTAAACAACTTAATTTTTCCTTTTCATGAACAACATCATAACTCATCTTTCTTGATTGCAACTACTATTTTAGGTCAATCAAATATTGCAGCGGGAGCAACTATCGGTTCAAATCATAATTCTAGAAGTCCTGATGGTGAAATTTATGCTGGTCGTGGATTTTGGCCAGGGCTTTGTTCTGATTTTAAACATAATAGTAAATTTGCTTCGTTTACGCTAATTGCAAAAGGTTCTTATCAGTATGAATTAAATATTTTATATCCATTTTCCTTAGTTTCTTCCGATTCAGAAACAGGTGGAATAAATGTTTTACCTGGATATTGGTTTTTGTACAATATGTTTGCAATGGCAAGAAATAATTCTAAATTTTCAGCTAGAGATAAACGAGTAATAAAAAAACAACATATCGAAAAAAATCCTTTTGCACCAGATACGATGCAAGAAGTATTGTTTGCATTAGACAGAATTATTGAATTAACAAGTAGATGGCTAAAAGCAAATGATGAACGATTCAAAAATACCGATGAGGGCTTATTGCAAAATGCAAAAGATTTTCTTCATCAAAACCCAAATTCTGAAATTGTTCTTGAAGACCCTCAATGTATGAAGCGAAATGGAGCTAAAATTCTAAAAGGTGCAAGAGGATACAAAGAATATCGTAAAATTGCAAAATATTTTGCTGTACAGACTTTTGTGGACTTTTGTAAGTTTGCAGGAATTGAAGTTATTACCAATCAGAAATTTCAAGAAGCACAACAAATTCCTCTTTATACAAAATGGATAAATGTTGGTGGACAAATAATTCCAGAAGATAAAGTAAATGAATTGTTCGAGTTGATAAAATCTAAACAGATAGATTCTTGGAAACAAGTACATGATTTTTACGACGATTGTGAACAAAAATATTCATATTGGAAGGTTCGCTACGCAATTTATGTTTTAGAAAAACTATATTCTAGAAATATATCTGAGTTTACAACTGAAATTTTCAAAGATATTATCAGTGATGTATTAAATGTTTCAAATTACATTTACGAAAATTCTCTTTCTTCAAGAGAAAAAGATTACACAGATTATTTTAGAACTATTACATATTCTTCAAAAGAAGAAATGACTGCTGTTATCGGAACAATAAATGATGTAGGTTTCTTAAAAGAATTAGAAAAATCTACAAAATCAATCTTTAGATTTATTATTTTCTGAATTTGTGTAAACTGATAAATTTTTTCTTGTATTGTGCAAAGATAAAATTTATGTTACAAATATTTAGCATTATTTTTTTTACGTAGATTGATATTTTGAGGGAGATAATATGGCAAAATATAATCCTTTTGGAAAAATACCTTTAGAAAATCGTCAATGGCCAGATGCATCAATAGATAAAGCTCCAATTTGGTGTTCTGTTGACTTACGAGATGGTAATCAAGCATTAGCAATTCCTATGGGAGTTGAGCAAAAATTAGCTTTTTTTGATTTGCTTGTAAAAATCGGTTTCAAAGAAATTGAAGTTGGCTTTCCAAGTTCATCTCAAACAGAATATGATTTTTTGCGTCGTCTTATTGATGAAAAACGCATTCCAGATGATGTTACAATTCAAGTTTTGTGCCAAGCAAGAGAACATCTTGTTAAAAAGACTTTTGAATGTATGAAAGGCTTAAAAAAGGCTATTTTTCATATTTACAATTCAACTTCTCCTGCTCAAAGAAAATATACTTTCAATATGACAAAGGAAGAAATTAAAAAAATTGCGGTTGATGGTGTTCATTGTGTACAAAAATATTTGGATATGGTGCCAGAAACTGAAGTTCGCTTAGAATATTCTCCAGAAAGTTTTTCTAACACAGAAATTGAATATTCTGTAGAAATTTGTGAAGCAGTAAAAGAAGCTTGGGGGGCAACTCCAGAAAATAAAATCATTCTTAATCTTCCTACAACCGTTGAATGTTCTTTACCAAATATTCATGCTGACCAAATTGAATATTTCTGTAAACATATTTCAAATAGAGATTCTGTAATTGTAAGTTTGCATAATCACAATGATAGAGGAACAGGGGTTGCTTCTTGTGAATTGGGCTTACTTGCAGGAGCAGACCGTGTAGAAGGTACTTTGTTTGGAAACGGAGAACGCACAGGAAACTTAGATATCGTAACTGTTGCCTTAAATATGTATACACAGGGTGTTGATCCAAAATTAGATTTTTCTAATATGAATAAAATTACAGAATCCTATACAACTTTTACAGGAATGACAGTTCCACCTCGTCAACCTTATGGTGGGGAATTAGTTTTTACAGCTTTTTCAGGTTCTCATCAAGATGCAATTAGAAAAGGAATGGCTGCAAGAAAAGGAATGGCAGAAGATGCTCCATGGGATGTTCCATATATTCCTCTTGACCCACATGATATTGGTCGTGAGTATGAAGAAATCATTCGTATCAACAGTCAAAGTGGAAAAGGTGGGGCAGCTTGGATTTTGGAACAAGATTTTGGAATTTTCTTACCAAAGGCAATGCATCCTGCTTTAGGAACTGTAATTACTAACGAAGCTGATAGATTACAACGAGAACTTACTCCAACAGAAATTCATCAGATTTTTAATCAAACTTGGATTGAAAATAGTTCTCCTTTAAGAATTTTAGATTTAGCAGAAACTCATGTTGACGGAAAAGTTGAAGCTGATAATGTATTGTGTAGAGCAAGTATTGCTTGGAACGGTACAACTTTAGCAATTGGTGCAAAAGGAAACGGTCCATTAGATGCCTTTGTTGCGGCAATTAAAGAATCAAAAATTGTTCCAGATTTTACAATTAGTGCTTTCCATGAGCATAGCATTGGAAGTGGTTCTGATACAGACGCTATGGCTTATATTGAATTAACTTTTGTTGATGGTAAAAAATACTGGGGATGTGGAAGAAGTTCTAATGTAGGCAGGGCAGGTATCAATGCTGTTGTTAGTGCTGTAAATCAAACTGTGTAGTGTTTAGAAAGAAAAAATCTATTGTTT
>CALBXN010000048.1 GCA_937890485.1 uncultured Treponema sp. | reverse complement strand
TCGCTAGTCGTAGTGGAGTTGGAATTGTTTCTAGTTTGCAATATTCACTTCGGTTACAAGAATTGATTTTAGGAATTTTTGCAGTTTCTATCGGAACTGTAATTTTGCCAGACTTATCAGGACTTGCCCAAAGCAAAAAATGGGAAGATTTTAACAAAATGCTTTCCCAAGCAATGAAGATAATCGCCTTAATCACAATTCCAATAACATTTTATTCTCTAATTTTTGGCGAAAATCTAATCATTCTAGTTTACAAAAACAATCAATTTACAGATGAATCAGTAAGACTTACTTTACAAGCCTTCCAATTCCATATTGCAGGATTATTTTTTATCGCTTTAAACAGAATTATATCCCCTGCATTTTACGCCCAATCTGATGCAAAATCTCCAACCATTGCAGGAATTATCGGATTTGCTTTCAATATAGTTTTTGCCTTCATTCTTGTAATCCCAATGAAAGGAGCTGGAATTGCATTAGCACTTTCTCTTGCAAGTTTTATTAACACAGTTGCACTATTTTTCTTCATGAAAAAAGGAAAAAACATTGATGTTAGTTCCGTTGTAAAATCAACTTTACTTTACGCTCTAAAAATGATAATTCTTTCTATCATTGCAAGTATTCCTGTGTACTTTTTAAAACCTGTTTTATTAAATTTATTTACGGGAAGTCACAGATTTATTGCACAAGGAATTCCTGTAATTTTAAGTGCAATCATTTTTGCAATTTTAGGAATTCTTTTATTGATAATTACAAAAGATTCCCTTGTTAGCGTTATAACAGAAAAAATAAAACGAAAAATAAAACATTAATTTGGAGAAATTTATGAAATCGATTTTTGAAAATAGAAGAAATATTTTAATTCAAGAAATGCAAAATACAAATACTCAAGCTGTAGTTTTTAATGACGATGAACATCACAGAAATCCTGCTGTGCGATATTATACAAATCATCCATCTGATGCAATTTTGATTATCACTAAATCTGGAAAATCAGTTTTGTGTCCTTGGGATATAAATATTGCAAATCAAAAAGCTTTTGTAGATACAATTATTCCATACACAAAATTTAACAGAAACGAAATTTCTGCAATAGAAGGAATCTTAAAAAAACTTTCTATTCCAGAAAATTCACGAATAGAAATTGGTCCAGAAACTTCATATCCTACTTTTTTAGATTATGTTGATAAACTTGTTCAATATGATATTTCTTGCAAAAAACATGGACTTCACGATTTTTCAGTTAAACAAAGAATGATTAAAGATGAATACGAAATTCAGTGTACAAAAAAAGCAGCAGAAATTACAAACAACATCATCGATATTATCGAATCTCAAATTAAAAAGAAAAAAATAAAAACTGAACTTGAAGTTGCGCTTCTAATAGAAAGTGAATGCAGAAAAGCAGGTTGTGAAAAAACTAGTTTTGAAACTTTGGCAGCAGGTCCAAGTAGAAGTTTTGCAATTCATTGTTTTCCTTCATATACAAATGGAAGTTTTGCAGATAACGGACTTTCAATTTTGGATTTTGGGGTTTGTTACGAAGGCTACGCAAGTGATGTAACATTAACAATTGCAAAAGGTAAACTTTCAGAAAAACAAGAACAGATGATTTCGCTTGTACAAGAAGCTTTTGATGAAGGCTTAAAATATTACAAAAAAGATATTCCAATTAGAAACGCCGCATTAAAAGTTGATAAAATTTTTGCAAAAGCTAAAATGAAAATGCCTCACTCCTTAGGTCATGGAACAGGATTAGAAATCCATGAAGCTCCATTTGTAAGAAGCAAGGCATCTTTGGAAGATGTTTTTAAGCCAGGAATGATTGTAACTTTAGAGCCAGGTCTTTACGATTCAGAACTTGGTGGATGCCGTTACGAAAACGACATCTTAATTACAGAATCTGGCAACGAAGTTTTAACTCAGTCTCGAATTGTGCGAATTGCTTGATCAAGATGTTTGCTTAACAAAGCAGAAATGTTTTTATCAGGAAGTTCTTTTGTTAAAGTATTCATATAGATGAAAGTTTTGATAATCATTTCTTCTGTAAGTTCTTTTGTTTCGTCAAAATCTGCAAATTCCTCTGGATGTTTTTTGCGTAATTCTTCTACAATACTCATAAGACCTGGTTTCCCACTCATTTTACTGCGTAGATATTCTAGGCGCAATCTATCAAGACTTGATAAGTATTTATCTTTTATAGAATCAGGAAGATAAGAACACAATTCATCCAAAACATCAAATAATTCTGAAGTATTTGCATATTTTTTTGCAACTAAAGCATCTTGTAATGATTCAACAAGATTTTGTAAACTACTTTTTGTTCCTGAATTTTCTGTAACTTCAGAATCTTCGTCTATAGGTAAAGTTTCATTATCAATAGAATTTTCAGAAGGAATAAAGTCAGAATTACCGCTAGAATTATTAGCAGAAACAGAATCTTTAATAATAGGTGATTCTTCAACATCTTCTGAAGGTAAATCTTGATTTAATTCAAGTTCTTCTTCAGCCTGAACAAAATCTTCTTCAGGTGATACTTTTTCATCAGAAAAATCTAATTTTTCATCACCTGAATTTGGTGCATTTTTATAAGTAGCATCATAGCCTGATGCAGCAGGAGGATATTGAGGAGGTAAAGACTGTTGTTCTGATTCGCTTTTATCATATTTTTCTTCATTATCAGCGTTTATGTAAAGTTCACCTTTATCATCTGCAATGTCAATTATATCTTCGTCTTCTAGCAAAGGAATTTGCTCATCTTTTGAAGAAGCAAGTTCATCAAAAAGAGGATCATTTTCTGTAGCAGGATTTATATCGATTGGTTCATCAAGTGCAACTAAATCATCCAAAGTTGTAATTGAAGTATCCCTATCATCCATATTTGAAAAATCTAAAGGTTCTTCTTCTTTTTCTGTAATAAATTCTAAAGGTTCAGATGGTAAATCTTCTTTATCAGACATATTATCAAGATTAAAAATCATCTTGTCGTCTTCACTTGAAGATAAATCAATTTCTTCTTCAGTTTCTTCAGTAGAATCAGCATCTTCTTCATCTTCCAAATCATCTTGATTATAAATTGGATTTAGATATTCTGGTAAAGGTTTTGCAACATCATTGAATGAAATGTTTTGACTAAGCCGATTTATTGTTTCTAAAATCTTTGCATTTTGAGGTTCAAGTTCAAAAATCCTACGATAAATTTGAAGTGCAGTTGAATAATTATGAGTAGCTTCATTTAATGAAGCCATAATCATTAAAGCTTCTGTATCATTTCTTCGTTTTGTAAGATATTGAGTAAGTAAAATTTCTCCAGAAGAAAAATCACCCATATCAATGTATACTTCTGCACAATCTAAAAGATGATTAATATATTTTGGATTTGTATCATTTATCCGTTTAAAACAAGCATTTTTTCGAGTTTCATCTTTTGTGTAAATATAATATTGAGCAAGAAGATTTAGAGCTTCACAATCCTTTGGACTATTTTGGCAGATTTTATTTATCCTTGAATAAGCTTTTTCATATTCATTTAATTTTAATAAAACTCTTGCATGTTGCAAAACTATATCACTATTATCAACATCAAATTGTTCTAGTTTTTCAAAAAGATTTTGTGAATCTAAAAGTTTGCGTTGTTTTTCGTAAATCAAAGCCATTCCAGTTAAAGCACGATAATCTTCACTATTTTTTGCAAGGACTGCCAAATAATTTTGTTCTGCCATTGCGTAATCTTTCCGTTTGAAGTTTAATTTTCCAAGGGTATTTAAAATATTCACATCTTCTGATTTTAATTTTTGTGCTTGAGCAAGTAAATCTTGAGCTTCTTTGTTCTTATTCATTCCGATAAGAAGATCAGCATAATCCACCATTGCTTCAACCCAACCTGGTCTTGTTCTAAGAGCATTTTCAAATGAAAGTTTTGCTTGTTCAAGTTTACCCAAAGCAATATAACTTAAAGCTGAATTATAATGCAAAATCGGATGGTTTTTATCTAATTGAAGAGCTTTATTGTAAGATTGTAATGCTTTAGAATGTTCTCCACGAGCAGCTTGAATAGAACCAAGATGATTATAAGCTAAAACATCATTAGGATTTTCTTCAATTACGGTAACAAAGCAATCTGCTGCATCATCATAATTTCCCATAAGCTTGTAAGTATGACCAAGATTATAGTACACTTCGTTGGTATTGGTTCCTGTAGTTAATGCTCGTTCTAAAACTAAAACAGATTCTTCGTAACGAGCTAAACGACGATAAATTCCACCTAGATTATTTAAAGCATTAAAATCTGTATTATCGATTTTTAAAATTTGATTATATACCTCAAGAGCCTTTTCATCTTCACCTGCTCTAACATAAGTAGAACCAAGTTTAGCCAAAACTTCTACATCACGAGGATTTTCTTTTAAAACCGTTTTATATAAGCGTGCAGCTAAAGTGAAATCCCTTGCTAATACTGCGTTTTGCGCTCTTTTTAACATAAAATCCTTATTAGAATCTGCCATTTTTTCCCTCCTCAGATAGTGGTCTGTCATATATTTCTTTAGAAAGAGGACCAATTATATCTGGATAATCTTTCAAATAAGTAGCAACTGCAAAATAATAAAGCCTTCCATTTTTTAGTCCTGTAATTGTAATGGAATTTTTACTTCCGCAATCAATAGGAGAATCTCCTTGATTTGCACCTTGTCCAACATATTCACCTGGTTTTGTTCCGTAGTAAACTAAGTAACCGTATTTATCATTTGGATTATTTTGATTCCATGAAATTGTAATTTCAGAATCACCACTTTCTGAAAAAATCTTTGTTGGCGCAAAAGGTGGAATTTGCTCGCTATAATTTATATCAAGACTTGTTACAACTGGAGTTTTTTCACCTTTTCCATCTGTAAATAAATTTATTGCAACTTGAAAATATCTACCTTGAACCAAACTTTCAGGTTTTTTATTTTTTATCAAAGTCCACTTAGGAAAAACATCATTCCATTCGTAAAAATTATCAGAAGCTCTTACAAAAATCTGAACTTCAGTTTGTTCTGGCACATTCATAATTGAATCAACTGAATTTAAAACACTTCCGTTGCTATTAGTATCAAGAGGCAAACTTTCAAAATAAGCCCCATCTACAGAATACACACCAGAATCTGCTGTTTGAGAAACATCATCAACTTCTCTAGAAATCAATAATTCATCTATGCTACCAACAAAACTACGACAAATTTCAATTTTTGCAGGAGTTCCTAAATCTGGAATAAGATATTGTCCGTAGGCGTTTCCTGTATCAGTTGTGTAAGCGATTCCTTCCAAAATTCCGTCAATGTAATATTCCAAAGTTCCATTTTCATCATCATAACAAATTGAATGACGAGCCCATTTTTCAGGAACAATAGTAGAACTACTTTTTAAGTAAATATCATAAGATTTTTGATATGAATCAGTAAAAACATTTTGAAACTTCCACTCGATTTTACCATTCATAATTATTGCTTCTATAATCTGATAATCTGAATATTGATTTACATTTCTTGAAGAACGCCAAAAAAAGATATTTTCGCCACTGGCACAAACAGCAGGATTTAGCCAAAATTCAATTTTAAAAGAACCAGTTAATCCAAGTTCTCCAAAAAGACTTCCTTTTTTTCCTGAAAGAACTAATAAAGAACCTTTACCTCTGCTTAATCCTGCAAGACTTCCAACAATGCTATTTTCGGTAAAAAACAGATTATTTTCTTCTATCTTATAATTTCCAGTTTCATCTTGTATTGAAGAAAAATTCATATCTTCAAAGGAAATATATAAATCTGTATAATCTGTGATTTTATGAGAAGAAGTGCTGATTTGTAAGGCTTCTTGTCCATAACGGCCTTTTCCTAAAGTCAAATTTTCCATTGACTGAATATTTGCACCCCAGCCGTTTTTTCCACCTAAATTTATAGTTTTTTCTTCAGAAAATGCTGAAAATTTTACAAAAACTAGTAGACAAAGAAGCATAAAAAAATGTATTTGTTTTCTTGTAACATTTACCATGAAAAACGATCCTTTAATTTACGATAAACTACATCAAACTGCTCTAAAAGCCCCAAAATTACCTGGTGTTTATCTTTGGAAAGATGAAAATCAAGAAGTAATTTATGTAGGCAAAGCTAAAAACCTAAAAAATAGGCTTTCTTCATATTTCTCTGGAATAAAAGATATTAAAACTAAAACTTTAATTTCCAAAGCCTTTTTAATAGAATACATTACAACAGACAACGAATATGAAGCCTTAATTTTAGAAAATACTTTAATTAAAAAATATTCTCCAAGATACAACATTAACTTAAAGGATGATAAATCTTATCCTGTTTTACGCATTACCAACGAAGATTTTCCAAGAATTTTTAGAACACGAAGAATCATTCAAGATGGCTCAAAGTATTTTGGACCATTTCCTAATGCTGGTGCCTTATCAACCTTTACAGAAAATCTTTACAAGCAATATCCCTTACGCCAATGTAAAAAACTACGAAAACGAAGTTCACCTTGTATGTATTATCACATAGGACGCTGTGCTGCACCTTGTTGCGAAAAAATTTCTAAAGAGTCCTATAATCAAATTATCGAAGAAATTATACACTTACTTGAAGAAAATCCGAAAGAAACTGTGCAAAAACTTACTTTAGAAATGAAAGAATGTGCAAAAGCCTTGGATTTTGAAAAAGCAGCAAAAATTAGAGACAACATCGACGCAATAAAAGCATTACACATAAAAAATTCTGTTTCAGATTTTAATACAGATTCAAGAGATTACATCGGATTTGCAACAGAAGGAACTTTGGTAAGTTTTGCTGTTTTGAAAATGAGAGAAGGGCGTCTTATTGCAAGAGATTTATATCGCACAAAAAGTTTAAATACAGATGAAGAACTTATAAACGAATTTCTTATGGCATATTATGTTTCTCAAGATTTATTTCCAAGTCAAATTTTTATTCCTATAAATATGGATGTAAATCTTTTTAGACAATGGTCAGAAAAAGAAATGGAAATTCAAGCACAAATTTTTACACCAGAAGTTTTTGACTCAAAACATAATTCTGCAATGGAAATGGCAGAGCAAAACGCAAAAGAAGATATAATCCGTAGATTACGAGAACGAAGCGATACTCCTGCTTTAGAAGAATTAAAACAATTACTAAAACTTGATCATTTACCTACAAGAATTGAAGGATTTGATATTGCCCACATTGGAGGAAAATTTCCTGTTGCAAGTTTGATTAGTTTTTACAATGGAAATCCTGATAAAAAAAATTATCGATACTTTAGGCTTAAAAACACAGATGGAATTATCGACGATTTTGCTTCAATGCGAGAAGCAACTGCTCGCCGTTACACAAGACTTTTAAATGAAAACTCTGAACTTCCAGATTTGATTTTAATTGACGGTGGAATTGGACAGGTAAACGCTGTAAAAGGAGTTTTATCAACATTGGATTTAGATATTCCAATAATTGGTCTTGCAGAAAAAAATGAAGATATTTATCTTCCTGGAAATAGTACTCCAATCCAATTACCTAAACGAAGTGATGCTTTACGCCTTTTACAACGAGTTCGAGATGAAACCCACAGATTTGCCACAAGCAAAAACCAAGTATTACGCACAAAAGAAAAAACAGCAAATCCTTTTTTGGAACTTCCACATATTGGCTCAAAAAGAGCAATGTTGTTACTAAAAACCTATGGAACAGTTCAAAATCTTGTGGATGAAGTTACAAAAAAGGGCTTAAGTCATCTAGCAGAAACTGCTACCTTAAGCCCCGTACAAGCAACTGAAACTTTTCAAGCTGCAAAAATTATGTTATCAAATCAACAGTAAAGATTCCGAATCGAGTTCGGAATGACGATTAATATCATCCTGAACTCGATTTCAAGATTTACTCTATCGTTCCATTTTGCGATAAATTGTTTTATGAGGTCTATCTGCTTCTGCACCAAGTTGTTTGCGCTTCCATTCAGCGTAGTCACTCCAGTTACCTTCAAACCATTTTACTTCTGAATTATTTTCAAAAGCAAGAATGTGAGTACAGATTCTATCTAAGAACCAACGGTCGTGGCTAACAACTAAAACACAACCAGCAAATTCTTCGATGGCATCTTCCAAAGCACGAATTGTTGCAACATCCAAATCGTTTGTAGGTTCGTCCAAAAGTAAAACATTAGCGGCCTGTTTTAACATCATTCCAAGATTTAATCGATTTCTTTCGCCTCCAGAAAGAACTCCAACTTTTTTCTGTTGGTCTGGACCTGAAAAATTAAACCAAGAACAATATGCACGAGAATTTACTTCTCGCAAAGCACCATTTATTGGTCGGCCTTTTTCGTCAACAGCACCTAGTTTGATAATATCAAGTCCGTCAGAAAGTTGTTCCCAAACAGTTTTGTTGTCATCTAAAAGCCCACGCATCTGATCAACATAAGTGAGTTTTACAGTTGAACCAACTTTTATAGAGCCAGAATCTGGTTTTTCGCCTCCGGATTTTCCGTCTAAGCGTTCTACAGTTTGACCTGCAGCATCTGCAATCAATTTGAAAAGTGTGGTTTTACCTGCACCGTTTGGACCAACAATACCAACAACTGCTCCAGGTGGAATTGTAAAATCAAGATTTTCAAATAAAAGTTTATCGCCGTAACCTTTAGTTAATTGTTGAGCTTCAATTACCACTCCTCCTAAACGAGGTCCAGCAGGAATTGTAATTCGAGTATCTTTTATTTGACCTTTTCCATCTTGAGCCAAAAGTTGTTCGTATTTTGTAATATGTTCTTTGTGCTTAGCCTGACGACCTTTCACTCCCATGTGAATCCACTCTAATTCCCGTTTAAGAGCCTTTTGTCGTTCAGATTCATGTTTTTCTTCTTGAGCAAGACGTTTTTCTTTTTGATCAAGCCAACTTGAATAATTACCTTTGAAAGGAATTCCTTCCCCACGGTCTAATTCCAAAATCCAACCAGCAACATTATCCAAAAAGTAGCGATCGTGGGTAATTGCAATGATTGTTCCTTCATATTGCTGAAGATGACGCTCTAACCAAGCAACAGTTTCTGCGTCCAAGTGGTTTGTAGGTTCGTCAAGAAGAAGGATGTCTGGTTTTTGCAAAAGCAAACGACAAAGAGCAACACGACGGCGCTCCCCTCCAGAAAGCACATCTACACCTTGCTCTGGTGGTGGACAACGAAGAGCATCCATTGCAAGTTCAAGACGGGAATCTAAGTTCCAAGCGTCAGTTGCATCAAGTTTTTCTTGAATTTCTGCTTGACGAGTGCAAAGTTTATCAAAATCAGCATCTGGATCTCCAAAAGCTTCGTTTACTTCATCAAATTCTTGAAGTAATTTTGTGATTTCTGCAACGCCTTCGCTAACAATTTCTTTTACAGTTTTTCCTGGTTCAAGATAAGGTTCTTGTTCCAAATATCCAATTGAGTACCCCGGAGAAATTGAAGTTTCTCCAGTAAATTCTGTATCAACTCCTGCTAAAATCTTAAAAAGACTTGATTTACCAGAACCATTTGCACCAATTACACCAATTTTTGCACCGTAATAATAGGAAATACTAATGTCTTTTAAAACAGTTTTTGTTCCATAAGAGCGCGAAACTCTATCCATTGAGTAAATTATTTTTTTATCATCTGTAGTTGTAGCCATAGAAAATAGTATAACAGAGATAATGAATAATTGAAAGTCAGCAACTAAAACATCTTATAAATTATTTTTGTACCTATCGATTAAAGTGATACTATACTCTTATTTTCGCACAAGGCTGAAATTACGGGGCGCCCGATTAAAACTTGGTTTGCACCTAAGAAACTTGCAACTTGTTCGTCTTGTTTTGTGCGGATTCCGCCGTCTACCCAAATTTCTCCACAATAATTTTTAAGTTCCTTTGAATGTTCGTACAAAAATTCTGCTGTACTTCCGATTCGGTTTTCTACTCTTCCCCCGTGATTCGAAATAAAAGCAACATCTGGCTTTAATTCTTTTACAAGTTCAATATCTTGGGAAGTAAAAATTCCTTTTACAACAAAAGGAAGATTAGTTGCTTTTCGGATTTCTTGTAATTGACTAGCGGTTTTCTTTTCAAGTTGAACAAGATTTCGCATGGTAACAATATTGTAAGAATCAATATCAACTCCGATGTATTCAGCAATTTCACTTGCCCATTCCATTCTTTCTAAAATTTTTGAATTTGGATAAGGCTTGATAAAAACTGCCGCTTTTTTAAAAGTTGCACCTTCTTTTACAGTTTGATTTTTTACCGCTTCAATTCCGTATTTTAACTTTTCGTCTGGGCAACCATCTCCAATAGAAAGTTCTAAATTTTGGTTTAGAGAAAAATTGATTAAATCGGTGTAAAATTGTTTTTCGCTTGAGTATCCAACATTTTCAACTCCCCCAGTCATAGGTCCAAGTCGTCTTATAGGAAGAGAATTTTTGCTTTCATCAGAAAAATCTACACCTTGTTGAATAAGGAGATTTGCAATTTCACTCCAACCTTCACAATTTTTTTGAAAGTTGATATTTTCGTTAAAACCGCCCATTCCAGGAAGTTCACCGATACAACCGTAACCATCACAAGATGGGCAAAAGTGACACTTAAAATTATTCTTCAATTCCAAAACAAGTTCCTACATCTTTTCCGTATTTTAATAATTTATGATTCAATGGTACTTTTTTAATCTGACCTGCAACATCTTCCAATGGAACTGTTACAATTTCATTATTTTGTAAAGCAATCATTTTGCCAAAATCTCTGTCTAAAATATGTTCTAGGGCAGCAGCTCCAAATTGAGTTGCTAAAACTCTATCGTAAGGACTTGGAGTTCCACCTCGCTGTAAATATCCTAAAACTGTAACCCGAGATTCAAGTTCAGTTGCGTTTTCTAATTCGTGGGCAATTCTGTATCCTATGGAATTTTGCATTGACTGACGGGCCTTTTTTAGTTCTTTTTTTGAAAGCAAGGCTTCGTCTTCTCTTAAAGCACCTTCGGCAACAACTACGATAGAAAAATCTTTCCCCATATCTTGTCGTTTTTTTAAGTGTTTTGCAATAGCATTTATGTTATAGGGAATTTCTGGTAGAAGCACAATGTCTGCACCTCCTGCAATTCCTGCGTAAAGTCCAAGCCAGCCAGCTTTATGACCCATCACTTCAATAACCATAATTCGATTATGACTGTGCGCTGTTGTATGGATTCTATCGATTGCTTCGGTGGCAACATCCACTGCCGTATGAAAACCAAAGGTAATATCTGTGTGAACTAAATCGTTATCAATCGTTTTTGGTAAACCAATTACATTCAAACCTTCTTTTGCCAAAAGACTAGCAGTAGTTTGAGTTCCGTTTCCACCCAAAACAACTAAAGCATCAAGTTTCCATTTTTCATAATTATGAATGATGCTTTCTACAGGCGTTTTTCCAGTTTTAGAATCTTTTTCTGGATTTTTAAAAGGTTTTTCTCTGGAAGTTCCTAAAAAAGTTCCTCCCCGAGTTAAAATACCAGAAATATCATCTTGAGTAAGTTGATTTGCATTCCCAGTAATTAAACCTCGGTATCCATTTTTTATTCCCATAACTTTTATGGAATATTTATCTAAAGCAGGACGAACAACGCCTCTTATTGCACTATTTAATCCAGGGCAATCTCCACCAGAAGTTAAGATTCCTATTGTTTTTACAGTATTACCAAACATATAATAAAGTTTAACACAAAAAAAATCACTCGTCATCAACTATTTTTTAAAGTATTTACATTTATCTTCATTATTTGTTATCATTACCGATAATGAAGATAACTATGAAAACTTTTTTATCAATACTTATTATTTTATCACTTTCGGGTTCTGCTTTTTCACAAGAGCAAGTGTTAACTGACAATTTACAATCTGTAGTTGAAAATTCAGAAATTGTTGCAACAGATGTAAATTCTTCTATTCAAGAAACTGTAGAAGAAATTATTGAAACTAAAATTGTAGACCAAAACAGTGTTTTAGTTGGAGCAGAAACTGGTTTATATCAAGTAATTGGAGAAACAAAAACTCCTTTATGGCAAGACGGATATGTTCAAAAAATTCTAAAAGTAAATGATGAATGGTTCTTTTTAACATCAGAAGGAATTATTTACTCAAAAGATTTAGTAACTTTTGAAAAACGCAACAATGGTCTTCCTGTTCACACAATCAAAAAATATGACGGAAAAGAAAAATCTTTTGAATACAAACAAAAAACATTAAAAGATTTTTCCATTCATCCAGAAAAACCTGAAATTATGGCAACTGCAACAAAAGACGCAGTTTATCTTTCAAGAGATGCAGGTCTTTCTTGGAAAAGTATCGGATTTAGTGCAAAAACTCCAGGAATAAAAAGCCTTGTGGTTATGAATTTACCAATAATTACAAAGGCAGAAGACGGAACTTTAAAAGAATCAGATGAAACTCAACTTGTAGTTTGTATGTCTCATGCAATTTACGGATTTTCTTATTATCTTCCTAATGAAGCAAAACCAAAATGGATAGATATTGAAAAAGGTTTTGAAAATATGCCAAAACCTAGTTTGACAGAAGAAATTGCATGTATGATTCCAGAAATTAGCGTGAATGTAGAAGGCAAAAAAACTTACGATATTTTCTTTGGAACAAGTTTTATTCCTCGTCTTTATAAATTAGATTGGAAAAACAAAAAAGTTGCTCTTTTATGGAAAGATTCTTTACAAAATGATACTCAAGAAAGTTTAGTTAAACTTGATAACACAATTGTTTACTTAAACAGAAAAGGATTTAATGCCATTGATTTAACCACAGGAAAATCAACTTTACTTCCTACACAAGTTCAAATTTGGAAAGAATTAATCAAAAATTCACCAGAAAATTATCTTTGTGCATTTTTACCAGCAACTTTAACAGGAAATAAAACAGATATTTCTTTAACTGAACTTTGGATGCTTCAGCAGGATAAAAAGCGCAACGAATATCAACAAATTGCTGATGGCAAAAAAAGTCTTTATATGCCAGCTCATCACGCCATTGATAAAAGATTAGACGAACATCTTAAAACTGTAAAAGATAACAAATTGAATAGTATCGTTATTGATATGAAAGATGATTACGGCGGATTGCGTTTTGATGCAAAAACTCCAGCATTGTTAGAAAAAAAAGCTGTTAGCTCTTATGCAGTAAAACTAGACGAATTTGTTCCAAAAATGAAAGCAGAAGGTTTATATCTTATTGCTAGAATTGTTGTTTTCAAAGATAGAAATTTGTATCGCTTTAATAAAAATGAAATGGCAGTTTACGATAAATCTACAAATGCCCCTTGGAGAGGAATTCGTCGTGTTCAAGATAAAAAAGATGCAGAAGGAAATGTAATTCTTAACGCAGAAGGAAACCCTGAAAAAGAAACAGTTTACTTTGATGAATATTGGGTTGATCCATACTGCGAAAAAGTTTGGGAATACAATATTCAAGTTGCAAAAGAACTTATCGAACGGGGTTTTGATGAAATTCAGTTTGACTACATCAGATTTCCAACTGACGGAACAAACTTAGGACAAACAAAATATCGTTACCAAGAAAAAGGTATGGATATGGAAAGTGCTTTAATTTCTTTCTTGTCATACGCAAGAGAAAACATAAAAGCTCCAATTGGAATTGATATTTATGGTTCAAATGGTTGGTATAGAAGTGGCTCAAGAACTGGTCAGGATGTAGAACTTTTAAGTGATTATGTAGATGTAATTTGTCCTATGTTCTATCCTAATCACTTTGAGCAAAATTTCTTGGCTTATCAACCTGAAATTGAACGCCCATACAGAATTTATTATTACGGAACATACAGAAATGCACAAATTGCTCGTGATAAGGTTTTAATTCGTCCTTGGGCTCAAGCATTCTATTTGAATGTTTCTTACGACAGAAAATACTACAACAAAGATTATGTTCGCCGACAAATTTATGGGGTTCGAGATTCAATGAACAACGGATACATGTATTGGAACAATTCTGGACGCTACACAGATATTAGCCCAGATATTTTAGATACAGATCCTTATCCTTGGGTAGAATAAATGTCAAATTCATATACACCAGAAGAGCCAATCGCTGCCATCGCAACAGCCTTGGCTCCTAGTGCCCTAGCCTTAATTCGTATTTCTGGAAAAAATTGCATCGAACTTCTTTCAAAAGTTTTTTCTCGCCCCAAAGCTTTAACTCAAGCCGAAGGAAACACTATTGTTTACGGCTGGATTGTTGATTCTGTAAATCCCGACCAAAAACAGAAAATTGATGAAGTTTTAGTTAGCGTTTTTAGAGCTCCAAAAAGTTACACTGGGGAAGAAATGGCAGAAATCAGTTGTCATGGTGGAATTTCGCCAGTTACAGCAATATTTAATCTTTTGCTAAAAAATGGTTTTAGAACGGCCCTTCCTGGAGAATTTACTTTTAGAGCCTTTATCAATGGAAAAACTGATTTAACAAAATCGGAAGCCGTAAAAGAAATTATCGATTCTAAAACTGATGCAAGCCGTTCTTTAGCAGCAGGCCGACTTTCTGGAAATTTGTATAACGAAATTCAGTCTATAAAAGAAAAAATTATTTCTACAATCGCTTCTATTGAAGTTGAACTTGAATATCCAGAAGATGAAGAAAATTTTTCTGACAGTTTTGATTCTACCCTACTTTTACAAGCAAAAAACAGTTTAACTGAACTTTCAAAAAGTTGGCAAAGTCAAAAACTTTATCAAGATGGGGCAAGAATCATCCTTTGTGGAAAGACTAACGCAGGAAAATCAAGTTTGTTTAACGCACTTTTAAAGGAAGAAAGAGCTATCGTTTCTGACATTGAAGGTACAACTCGAGACTGGATTGAAAGCTGGGTTTCTTTTGACGGAATTCCTGCTCGTCTTTTTGATACTGCTGGACTTCGCATCACAGATGATGTTATTGAACAACGTGGTGTTGAAATGACAAAAGATTTAACACAAGATGCTGATATCATCATTTATTTGGTAGATTCAACAAAAGAAGAATCAAAGGATGATATTGATTTTATCAATTCTTTTAACGGAAAAATTCCTGTAATTAAAGTTTTGAATAAAATTGATGTTTTACAAAATAATTCTAAACTAGATGAAAATTCTGTAAAAATTAGTGCAAAAACTGGTTTAGGAATTTCTGATTTAATCAAAACTGTAAAAGGTACTTTGGTACAATCTACAAAATCAGATAGAACACAAGCAGGTCTTGGCTCAGAACGACAAAAACAAGCCGTAGATGAAGCCTTAGATTCTGTAAATCACGCTTTGGAAGTTAGCAAAGGTGGGTTTTCTATG
Source organism: uncultured Treponema sp. (assembly GCA_937890485.1). GTDB lineage: Bacteria > Spirochaetota > Spirochaetia > Treponematales > Treponemataceae > RGIG9060. The sequence continues at coordinate 2,488 of CALBXN010000048.1, read as the reverse complement.
GACGCAGTTGTTCAAGATTTAGAAGATGCCTTATCTTTCCTTTCTGAAATTACAGGAGAAACAACTCCAGAAGATATTCTTGGAAACATATTTGCAAACTTTTGTGTAGGAAAATAGGCCTCTTCAAAATTTTGCAATAAATATTGGTACCAGAAAAAACAGGCTCTCGCCGAAAAATGCACCTGCTTGCTAGTGCTTCGCTACGCTTGCAATGCTACGCAGTTTCATTTTTCGTCTACGCCAGTTTTTTCTGCAATGTTGCTTATTGCAAACTTTTTGCGTTCCGCGAGAAAAAACTGTTTTAATTATTTACTCTTATTAATTTTGGTTTGTACTTATTGTTTAGAATTAAACCAACTGTAATTCCAGTTGCACCAAGGCCAATCATAGAAATTGAAGTTGGTAATATTTTTTTTAATTCTTCATCCCCAAAATCAAAAGATGAAAATAAAAATCCACATCCAAGACCTGCCCCAATTGCACCAATAATTGCAGATGTAATTCCTAGTCCATTTTTTACAGGATTTCCTAATTCTACATCATACTCTAAAACTTTATCATTTAAAACTAATGGCTGAACAGCAAATTTACTAAAACCGATATACTGATATGAGTTATCAACATAAGTTTCGGTAGTTCCTTCAGCAATAAGTTTTTTGCCCATAAAATTTGGGTGTTTAGAAACATATACTTTTACTTTCTTATCTGTTTCAGGGACATTAATTTTAATCAAAACTTCATCAGTATTTTCGCTTTTGCTTTCTTGTGCAACAACTCCAACAAATACAGTTAAAACCAAAAATAAAATAAATAAAAATCTTTTCATAAAAACCTCCAAAAAAATTAAGTCATTATATATATATATATATATATGTCAAGGATATTTTTAACATGAAAATTTTTAATTTTACTATTTTTTGCCAGAAACAAATAAACCTATAATCGTTAGGGCTGAACCAATGGCTCCCATGAGAGTAATTTTTTCGTTTAAGAAAATTGCGGCAAAGAAAATTGTAATTACGGGAATTAAATAAAGACCTGTAGAAATTTTTACTGTTCCTAAAATATTACAAGCTTTATTCCATGCCACAAAACAAAATCCGCTAGCAATAATTCCTAAAAAGCAAAGTAAAATCCAATTCAATATAGAAGAAAAACGTTCTGCATTCAGAATAGAAGAAAGTTCAACATAGGCTGTAGATTTAGGATTTCCTGCAAAAACTCCACAAATCATCAATGGAATCATAAACAAAATTGCGTAAAAAAAGATTTTTCTGGTAATCAAAATTGTATTGTAGCCTTTTTTGTTTATCATCGTTAAAAACAAAGAATAAAATCCCCAACAAATTGCAGAAATCAAAGCCAAAATATCACCTTTGGGACTTAAATTAAAATTGATTTTTCCATTAAAACTTACAAGAACAACACCCACAAAGGCAAGACAAAATCCAAGACAGAAATTAAAAGATAAATGCTTTTCTTTTAGAAAAATCTGACTTGTTAAAGCTGTAAAAATCGGACAAATTCCAACGATAATACTTACATTGGAAGCAGTTGTAAAATCCAAAGCAAGATTTTCTGTAAACTGATATAAAGTTACACCAGTCAATCCTGCTAAAGCCACCAAAAAGTTTTCTTTTAGAGAGAGTTTTAATGTATGGGGCTTCAAAATAAATAAAAAACAATAAGCAAAAATAAATCGAATAAACAAAATTTCTAGAGCAGAAAAATAAATTAAAAGATGCTTTGTACAAACAAAAGTAATTCCCCAAACAAAGATTGTAAAACAAGCCAAAAAGTAACCAAAAAATTTTGATTTTGAAAACCTAGAAAAATCCATAAAAGCAATATACAAAATTTAAAACACAACGAACATTCAAAGCACGCAGCGAACGCACAAAAAAGAAATAAATAATATGAAAAAATTCTATATTGTATTGTTAAAAAGATAGTTTGGTGATATAATTTAGAAAACAGGCCAAAAAGGAGGGTGTTATGCAAAGAACTATAAATCTATATGCGTTATCTAGAGTTCCAAGCGGTGACTGCTTTAATCAATTTGAAAAGGCCTATTCGCAAAGGCAAGATAAAGCGTTGACACAGGATCATGAAATAAGTTCGTTGCATCATTTTGTTGATTGGTTAATGGAAGAAGGAGTTGAAATATATCAGCTTGACGGATTCTACTTTTCCTTTAAAATCCCACAAATCAGTAAAGAATTTGACTTGCTTAAATTTAATGAAAATGAATGCTTAAATATAGAGTTGAAAAGCGAACCCGTTCCAGAAACCAAGATCAAGGATCAGCTGATTAAAAACAGGCATTATTTGTCCCATATTGGTAAAAAAATATATTCATTTACTATTGAGACTAAGACGAAGACTTGCTACACTTTGAATGAAGAAAACGAATTAGAAAAGTGCGACACGATAAAGTTTGTTGATCTGTTCTGTAGGTTTGGAAGAGGTTTAGAAATTGATATGCAAA
>CALBXN010000047.1 GCA_937890485.1 uncultured Treponema sp. | reverse complement strand
ATTCAAGAAAATACACCTCAGGGCTCCCTCAATTATTCGCAATTCATTAGGCTTAAGTGATATAAATGTAGTACAGCATCCCTGATGCTGTACTATCTCAGCAATTACACATCCAGACATGAGCGCACACCTCCTGCCGGCGAAAACATGCTACTCATTGCATACTCCCGGCAAAGGTCAAAGCTCGTTGCCTCGCGTCGTGCTAAATACTTGATATAATGCTAAAAACCTACTTCCAGCTTCTTCGAATTAAACACTACATCAAAAATGTACTGGTAACGGCTCCGCTTGTGTTCAGACGGCAATTGTTTGATTCCACAGAATCCGTGCTCCGAATCGCGCTGGCCTTTGTGTGTTTTTCTCTTGTTGTAAGTTCAGGATTTTCTCCATTGCGAACTGAATCCAAAGCAGACTCAACTGGGATTGTATATTGCTTTGCATTTTTTACTCCGCTAATCCGACGAATTGCATCTGAATGTCCTTGGCTAACCCCTTTTCCCCAGAAAGTATAATCCTTTCCATTTGGCAAAATTGCGTTTGAGTAAAGACGTGCTAGGCTAAACATTCCAGGATCCCAACCAGCACTAATTAAAGCTGTTTTTCCACTTGCTTTTGCAGAAGAATCTACATTTGCAAAATGTTCTGGGATTTTTGCGTGAGTGTCAAAACTATCAATTACGTTAAAATATTTTGCATATTCAGGAGTCTGTTTTGGAAGATCAGTTGCACTTCCTCCACAGATAATTAATACATCAATTTTATCTTGATAACTTAAAATATCATCAACTTTTACAACAGGAACACCGTCTGTTAAAAGTTTTACGCTTGAAGGGTCGCGACGAGTAAAAACTGCCACAAGGTTACAATCTGGATTTTGTTTGATAGCACATTCAACTCCCTTGCCAAGATTCCCATATCCTAAAATTCCAATTTTCATATTTCCTCCGTAAACAAATCGGTTATTTGTAATACTTAGTAGTTCTATTTAGTACTACTATAATAAAATTACAAGGATAGTTGATTTTTGTCAAGTGGGAAAATTTTGCTTGTCTAAATATATAAAAGCTATGTAAGTAACCCAGAAGAAAACAAAAAACTTTCAGGATTTTGAACAACAACTACTGAATTTTTATAGTCTTTTATATTTCTTGTTATTATTATTGAAATTTGATGGCTTTGTGCAGTATAACATTGAATTGCATCTTCAAAATCAGAAAAATCGGAATTTAATGCACAGTCAATTGTTTTTTCTGAAGTATCAATAATATTTACTATAAGCCGTAATTTTCTTAAGGCAGCCTTTGCTTTTTCAATTCCAATTTGTTTTCTTAAAATATAAAATACATTACAAAAAACTGTTGGAGAAGTATATAATTCTAATTTTTTCATATCAGCAAATGTAAATAACAAAGCAGAAAAATGAAAATGAGGAATACGTTGTGCTAACAAATCTAATATTACATCAGAATCCACAAAAACCTTATTCATATTTTTCCTTTAAATAATTTTCATAATCACCTTTATAATCATAATCATCAGGAATTGAAATAATTCCTGCAAGTTCTTTTACCAAAGGTGAATAAGAAGTATTTTCAACAATATTAGAATCAGAAGTAATATTTTCGAAAAAATCCTCAACAAGTTTTGAAAGTGAAAGTCCACGTTCAGCCACATATTTTTTTGCTTTGAGAATAGAATTAGTATTTAATTTTAATGTAAGTTTTGAATCAACACTCATACGTATAAAATATTACACAATATACGTATTGTCAAGTTTTATTGACGTTCTAAGAAAGAATTAAGCAATATTTCTATAGTTTTTCTATTATATTTGTTTAGTTTTAAATATTTTTCTAGAATGTCATTGTTTTCGTAGGATTGTGTATTATTTTTAATTTCAATAGGCTCTTTCGAAAGGAAACCTGTCATTTTTATATATGACTGTAAAAAAAAGGAACTTAGCCAGATTGCTAAGTTCCTATAATTCACTCAAAATTACAAAAGATTTTACAAAACCACTTCAATCTTTCACATAATTCTGATGAACTTTTTTATTATTTAACCTGTTCGGCTGATTGTTTGTTTTTAGCACTACGACTATTCATTTCTTTAAGCATATTTTGTGCTTTTGTATTTTTACTACTTACTGCAAGAGCCTGCATCAAAACAATAGCTTCATCTGTATTTTTGGCCACTTCTGTTAAAATTGCTTGGTTATATCCAGCAGCAAAATCTTTTGTCTCAGCATATATTTTTCCATACGCGTTTGCGGCTGCAGCATAATTCTTTGCATCAACAAGTTTTTTTGCATCTCTCATTGCGCCTGTTACTTCTTTGTTCTTACTGTCTGATTTTTCAAGTACCACATTAACTGTACGTTCTGTTGGCACCATATCGCTAATAATGTTTGGAAGTACGTATCTCTTTGCAGTTTCTACAAGCGTTGAAAGTTTAGGCATTTCATCCTTGTTTTCATAATAACTAGTTGATTGACTTTTAGAGTATTCTCCCTTACCAATAACTTTTCCACTTAAATTTTCAACTTTGAAACCTGCTGTTACATCAGCAACTCGGCGGTATAAAGTTATTTCTTTGTAAACAATATTTCCATCAGCATCTACTACAGTTTTGCCTTCTGAATTTTTCTTAGCACGTTTTTCTTTCTTTGACTCAACTTTGTCAGATGAAGATGTATTTAAGTATAGAAATGCATCAATGCTAGATGTATATTCTCCTGGTGGAGCATAAAACGATGCACCTGCAATATTGACATGTTGACCACCACCTAAAATTCGTAAAATTTCACCAGTATCTTTTAAATCAGGAGCCTTAAGCCCATAACATTCACCTATAATAGTAACATTTGCACCTTTTTCAAGAGAAGCAGCTTTTTCTCTTTCTGAAGGTAGAATATATACATCAACTGAGTCATTACCAACTCCAAGTCTGATAGCATTTTCTTGAAAGTCACTAATAGTACCGTGTACTATAAGAGTTTCTTCTTCGTAAGTAGAATTTGCCCGAATTGCATTCGAACTGTATGCACTTACTAAGTCAGCGGCCTTTACTTCTATTGCATTATCATAATAATCTCGCAAATCTTGCCATGCTTTATACCTGTTAATTTCAGACTCACCAGGAACAACTGTGTATTTTCCTGTATTTGTGAGTGCAGCAGAAACCATTGCCCCCGCACTAGAATCATTAGTAATAAGTCCGATTTTGCTAATTCCGCTCATGTTTACCCGTGCTGGTTCTGTATAAGATACAGGTATCATTGTTTGACATCCTGCTATCAGAACGACAAGCCCCAAAGTAATCATTGCAAAAATCAAATTTCTGCATCCCTTTTTTTTCATTTCCATCATAATTCCTCCAAATAGGCATATTTTATAAAAAACAAACCTAATAAGTCTATTTTTTATATTTTTTTTCATTATATAGCATTAAAAGATTGTTGTAAATACCTATTTGATTGAATAACATATGGTTTTATAATTAATTATACTTAATAGTGTGAAATATGACAAATATAAGAACTGTTTTATCCTACAATATGAAGTTTCGCCGCAAAGAACTTGGACTTTCGCAAATAGACCTCGCCGAAAAAACAGGGAGTGCTGCCAACTATATTTCCAAGATTGAAGCAGAGAGACAATTTCCATCCGTTGAAATGATAGAAAAACTTGCTGAGGCACTTCAAATGGACACGATAGAATTATTTTCAGTTTCAAATCAGAAAAAAGAGCGTATGGCCAGAGAGAAAGCATCTCTTATGCAACGAATTTCCAATGAAATAGATGTATTTATAGAACATATTGATCCTGCTAAGTAATTCTGGTCTTCATGAAAATGACAATTTTAAGATTGCATAGAGTCTCTTGCAATAACATTTGTTTCAAATTGATACTTTGGAAGAATTTACTTTCCCAACAACTCAATTTTATTTTTCAAAGCTTCTTTCATCAAATTAACAAGATTTTGTTGTCCTGAGTAAAGACAAGTGTCGTGTTCGCTACCAGAAATCGTTCCTGTTAATACAAAACTTGAATCTACAATTAAGCGAATTTGATTTTCTTCTGTTTGAGTTTTATGAAAGATAATTCCCTTTAACATTGAAAAATCATCAAAATCAGAAAGGATAACAACTTTTTTTTCTGAAAGGAGTAAATCCTCTATTTCTTTTTGAAAGCAAGATAAAACTTCTTTATCTGCCATAAAATAAATTCTTTCTTTTGCGTTTTCAAGCATTTGGCGAATTTTATTTTCAATATTTTTTGCACCTAAAATTGTAATATAGCCTTCTTTATTTTCCCTTTGTTTTGGAGTTTCTTTTTCTATCAACTTAGCTTTTTTTTGCAATTCAGAAATAGTATTTTTCAAGAAAATCTTTACAGGAACTGGAGTATATTTTGTGCTTTCACCTTCAATTAAATAAAGAGCTCCTTTTTCTGCAAGACTTTGCAAAGCAGAATAAACATTAGATCTAGAAATTCCTGTTTCCTTTGCTACTTCATAGCCAGACATTTCGCCATGTGATAAAAACTCTATATAAATTAAAGCTTCTTGACGAGTAAGATTAAATGCGGTTAAGTTTTCTATTAAAGATGAAGTCATCACAATTCCTTTTTGATAAACATGTAGTTCTAAAAAGAACTACTATTTAAACAGTACAAAGGGTTTTAAAAAGTGTCAAGAGATTTTGTTATCCATTTTACACTTTCTACTAATGATTCAACTGTTTTAGTTTCTATAACACATCTAGAATTTGTTTCTTTTGCAAGATAAATTTTTTCTTTTAAATTTATATTTCCAGTTCCTAGTTGTAAGTGATTTTTGCCAAACTGCTTTGTTGTTACATTCGGTAAAGTTCCATCATGAATATGAAAATGTTTTAACTTTGATTTATTTTTTAAAATAAAATCTTGGTCAATATTTCCAATAGCTTGTGAATGTCCAATATCAAAAGTAAGTGAAAAATTTTTATTCATTAAAATTTTTTCTATAGATTTTTTTTCAAAGTCTGTCCAGCCATCTGTATTTTCAATCGAAATAAAAATATTTGAATCTGAAATTTCACAGTTACAAAATTTTATAAATTCTTCAAGGGAATTATTAAATTCTTCTTTATATTTTTCAAATAAAAAAACTTTTTCAGTTGGAAGAGTAAAATAAATTCCTTTGTTTAAATGCATATTTATTATTGGACAATTTATTTTTTTAGAATTTTTTATTACAGCTTTTAAAGTTTTTAAATATGCATTTTTAATATAAATATTTGAATCTGCAAAATTAAAATTTTCATCAAGATGAATTGTAAAATAAATTCCAAATTCCTTTTGATAAAAATTTAATTCTTCAATAATTTTTTTTAATTCAAAATTATTTTCATCTTCAATTCCTAAAACAGAAAATAAAGGAATGTTCATATTTAATTCGATGAAATTTAATTTTAATTTTTTGCAAAGTTCTATATTTTCTTTTAGAGAATTTAATTCTATTAGAGTTGGCATTCCAAAATGCAATTTACTTTCTTTTGTATTTGATAAATTCATAATTAAATGATAAATCAAATATCAAAATAAGTAAATCACAGTTTTTATTTTTTGCCTTTAAATATATTTCCAATGAATTCTGATATCTTACCTAACTCTTCTTCTATTCTTAGCAACTGATTATATTTTGCAACTCGCTCACTTCTACATGGAGCTCCTGTTTTTATTTGTCCAGCATTAAGAGCAACTGCTAAATCTGAAATAAAAGTTTCTTCCGTTTCTCCAGAGCGATGAGAAATTATTGTATTCATTCCTGCTTTCTTTGCCATCAATACTGCGTCAATAGTTTCTGAAACAGAACCAATTTGATTAGGCTTAATTAAAATTGAGTTAGCACAATTTTCTTCAATTCCTTTTTGCAAACGTTTTGTATTTGTAACAAATAAATCATCACCTACAAGTTGAATTCTATCACCAAGAACTTTTGTAATTTCTTTCCAACCTTCCCAATCGTTTTCATCAAGAGGATCTTCAATAGAAATAATCGGATACTTATCAACTAATTTTTTCCAAAAATAAATTAATTCTTCTGTAGAAAATTCTCTGCCAGATTTTGGCATTTTGTATTTTCCGTTATGATTAGTTTTCCATTCGCTACTTGCAGCATCTAATGCAATCATAAAATCTTTTCCTGGTTTATATCCTGATTTTGTAATTGCTTGTAAAATCAAATCTAAAACTTCTTCTTCATTTTTTAAATCAGGAGCAAAGCCACCTTCATCACCTACAGAAGTTGATAAGCCTTTTTCTTTCAAAATTATTTTTAATGTTTGATAAACTTCAACGCACCATCTAAGTGCTTCTCTAAAACTATTTGCACCAATTGGCATTATCATAAACTCTTGAATATCCACAGAGTTTGAAGCATGAACTCCACCGTTTAAAATATTCATCATTGGAATTGGCATATTTTTTGAGATTAATCCACCAAGAAATTTGTAAACACTCATATGATAAGAAGCTGCACTTGCTTTTACAGACGCAATTGAAACCGCCAAAATTGCATTTGCACCAAGATTAGATTTATCCTTAGTACCATCGATTTCTTTCATTTTTTTATCAATTGAATAAATGTTACTTGCATCCATTCCTTGCAATGCTTCATTTATAATCGTGTTAATATTCTCTACTGCTTTTGAAACACCTTGCCCATGAAAGCGATTTTTTTCTTTGTCCCGTAGTTCGTATGCTTCGTATTCTCCAGTTGATGCACCACTTGGTACAGAGGCTCTTGCAAAAATTCCATTTACAAAATGAACCTCTGCTTCTACAGTTGGATTTCCTCTTGAATCAATAATTTCTCTTCCGATAATTTTAGCAATCTCGCAATTTTTCATATTTCCTACCTCATTATAGTTTATATTATAATGATAATACGCAGATTTTGAGATTGCAATTTTTTCTATACAAATTCTACATCGTTATCACGACATACAAGTTGCACAGCTCGTCTACCTGTGTAAACTGCTATTGGTAATCCACCTGGAATCATAATTCGCTGTCCTGCAAAATAAACACCTTCAAGATTTTTAATTGTTTGAGGATAATGAAATCTAGAAGTTCTAGGTTTCCAAATTGACATCCAAGAACCTTGATATGCTGAACAATATCTTTCATAAGTTAGTGGAGTTGCAACATCATATACTTCAACAGATTCTTTTGTTACTTCTGGAATAAATTTTGAAACAGCTTCTATAAATTTTTGAGCAAGAGCATCTTTCTTTTCTTTGTACGTTCCATCAAGTTTTGCTTTTTTCCAATAATCATAATATGGAGCAAGTAAGATACAAGTTAAAGAAGTTCCTCCTTCTGGAGCAAATCCCGAATACTTTGCGTAATTGTAAATTCGCAATTCTGAAAATTCATTTTCTGCAAATTCAATTTTTTCTTTTAAAGGAAAAACCATTGAGTATGGATAATGTGATAAATCTGCTTTTACACCTAAGGCAACAAAAACATTTTCTGAACCAGTAACATTTTTTCGCATTCTAGGAGCCCAGTCTGTTTCAATTTTTTCTTCAAAAAGATTATCTATTGCAACTCTTGTATCTTGAGTTACGATAACAGAATCACATTTTATTTCACCTTTATCTGTTTTAATTGCAACTACTTTTTGTTTTTCAATTTTATTTTTATCAATAAATTTTTCTGTAATAATTTTTTCAACTTTTGTGCTATAAGTAATTTTTCCACCAAGAGATAAAAATGTATCTAACATATTTTGTGCCATACGAATTGAACCACCAAGAGGAAATCCACTATCACCTGTTGCAATCGAAGACATTGTATAAATAAATGAAAGAGCATTGTATCTATGGCCTACTATACTTAGCAATAAATGTCGTACAGTTTCATTTTTAAACTTTCCAATGTAATCGAGATAACTTGTATTTTTTAATCTAAAATATCTTAATCCTGCTGGTAACATTGCAAGTGCTTGAGAAATTGTTAATTTACAAGGATGTTTAGTTTTCAGACCTTTAACATCTCGCATTGGCATATTTACATGTCTAAAAGCTTTTATATCGCTACAAAGTTTTTTTATATTTTTTTTATCTTCAGGAGCAAATTCTAAAAGTTCAGTTTTAAAACGATTTAAATCACGCCAGAATCGCAATTTTTTTTCGCCATCAATTAAAGTATAAAATGGATCACGATTTTCTACAGGGTTATTTTCTTGCAACGCACCTGTTTCTTTCCAAACTCTATTTAAAGGAACTTTAGGTGAAGAGCCTGTAAGCCAATGCATACCACCTTCAAAATAATATCCTTTGCGTTTCCAACTTGTTGAAAATCCACCAAAGGTAAAATGTTGCTCTATAATTTCTGCGTCAAAACCTGAACGAACTGCATAAACTCCTGCACTAAGGCCAGAGATTCCTGCACCAACAATAATAATTTTTTTCTTCATAAAATAAATCCTTATAATTAAATTAATATTTTCTCTAATAATAATTATATCATAAAAATTTGATTTTGAAAAATCCCACAACTATACTTTTTTTAGGAACAATAAGAAAGTTTGCGTTGCAAACTGTTTAGCACTCTACCATCAAATTAGGAAATTGTATGTTACACGAAAAGATTGCTTCTTTAATGAACACTCAAATTAACAAAGAAATGTTTTCTGCTTATCTGTATTTAGATTTTGCAAATTTCTTTGAGTCAAAAGGTTTATCAGGATTTGCATCTTGGTATAAAATTCAAGCAAAAGAAGAAATGGATCATGCAATGTTGTTTTATCAATATTTACAAAACAATAATGCAAAAGTAAAACTTGAAGCCATTGGAGCTCCAGATATTAAATTAGTTGAATTTATGGATCCCCTTGAAGAAGGTTTGCGTCATGAAGAATATGTAACTTCATTGATAAACAAAATTTATTCTGTTGCCATGGAATATAAAGATTATAAATCTATGGATTTTTTAAACTGGTTTATAAAAGAACAGGGTGAAGAAGAATTAAACGCTTACACCTTAATTGATAGAATGGAACTTTTTGGCTCAAATAATACAGGTTTATACATTTTGAATAACGAACTTGCAAACAGAAAATATTCTCCACCAGATTATGATTTTGATTAATCAAACATAAATTATTTTTCTTTTCCCTTAGAAAGAAAACGGCTACGAGCAAATTTACCCGTAGCCGATTTTTTTAATTATCTGTTTAGAGATAACTTAAATTATTGAACAATATTGTATGTAGCACCAAGAAGTGGTGTGTATGTTAAATCAAAAGAATTTGAATAAGATGCTCCTGTTAAGAAACTTGGACAACCGTCTGCTTCAAAAGTGAAAGTTAATGTATTTCCAGAAATTGTATAACTTACCTTTAATTTAAAACTACCAATTGCTTCATCAATTGCATCATCTACTATTGGACTAGAATTAGAAGAATCTAATTCTGATTTTATTTCTGCAAGACTATCTGATGAAATAATTTCAATTAAAGTATTTCGAATAGATTCTGTAATTTCACTTGAAATATTTTGAATAACTTCCTTTGAGGATTCTAACATATTTCCAGGATAAGAAAACATATCAACAGTTATTGTTCCTGTAGTTTCAGTAGATACTTCTACTTTTGGAACTCCGATATATACATCGTATCCATCTTCATCATTTGGAACTTCTACTTTAAATGGAATTACATTATCATAATCATTCAAAGTAATTATTGCTTCTCCGTATTCTCCAACAAATTTTGCTGAGGCAGAAGTTAAATCACCTTTGAATTGTTCTGTAAGAATTAAAGCTTCTTCATTCAATTCGTAGTTAAAATGTATAACACTTTCATATTTTGATTTTAAGTAATCATTCAAAATTGATTTTTGGGTTGATACATATTTATTTGCTTTACTTGTAACAGAATTTTTAATTTTTGAAACATATTCTGTTCCCAAGGACGCAAAACTTTGATATAAAGCATCTCCATTTAATAAAGCCAAAAGAGCTGTACTTAATAAATCATATTGTAATCCAGCCATAGAAACTTGCTCTTCGTAAGATTGAGCGTTAGAATTTGTATCATCATCAAAAATTCCTGCTAACTGAAATTGTAAAGTTTTAGGATCTGATGTTGAATCAAATGAATAATTAAATTTTGAACCTACACTAGAAATCTCTTCAGAAGAGCGAGAAACAATAGATAAACTTGCTTTTGGTGCAGAACTAGTATTAACAGTACTATTTGAAAAACTAAATCTAATTTTTGTATTTGGATCTTCAAAAGTTTTATTTGCTAATTCATTTGTTCCTTTTGATTCAGGCAAATTATTTTCGATTGATGGCTTGTCGTTTCCATCACCTTTTCCATCTTCACCGCTATTTGCTAAATTATCACATCCCAAAAATAGAAATGTAAACAAAGATAAGATAAATAACAATTTCTTCATAATTTTCCTCCTAAAAAATCTTTGTTAATCAATAACTAAGAATAGTTTATCAATGCAAATTCAAAATTGTCAAGAAAAAAATATAATTTTTTGTTATATTTTACAAGTAATCGAATCTTTAGAATATCAATTATTTAATAAAATCAATATTCAAAAGATTTTTGTAAATCTGTGGAAACTTCCTGTACTAAAATTTCTGCAATTTTTGGATAAATTCTTTTTTTGGCAGTATCTAAACTGTATGCGATAGTTTTTTCTTCACATTGAAAATTATAGGAATAAATCACTTTACCATTAGAATTTGTTAATTCCAATGAAACACTAGGATAAATTGTCAAAGGATTTTCGCCTTCAATATTTGGTTCTACAGTTACGATTAATTGGTATTTACCAGTTTTTCCAAATATAAATCCTTCATCTGAAAAAACTTTTTTTATTGCAGTTTCTAAAGTTTTTCCATAATCATCAGTTATTGATAAAATTATAGTTGTATTTCCTGCTTGTTCTTTAATCGCCAAAGGTATAGAAGCTATTGTATCTCTATCTGTCTTATACAAAGCTTCTTTTTTAGGATGAAGTAAGCGAGCATAGTTTAATTTTGCTAAAAATTCTTTACTTGCTTTTAATGCTTGATTATATAAAAAGAATTTTGAAAAAGATTCTGTTGAAGATTGGGCCTTATTGTAAAAACTGTAAAACAATTCTTTTGCCATTTCTATTTCAGGAGAATAAATACTCCAAGCATAATCTCTATTTATATATGCTAAACAATAATACATTTTTTCAGATTTTGAATAGTAAACTTCAGTATATTCAAGAGCAAAAAGATTTTGTTGGCTTTTTATTTTTGAATCATTAATCATATTTTTTAAATCAAAAATTACTTCGCCATCATTTACAGTCTTTTGCATGTGTGTTGTAAGAGTTGAATCAACTTGTGTATTAAAATATCTTGCTATTTGTGTAATTGCATCCGTTATAGCATGTTCTTCAGAACTTGCCATTCCAATTTGTGCAATATAATCACTACTTGGATACATTGCTTTATAATCTCTAAACCAAGTAGGCTCTCTCTTTGTTAAAGAAAAAAGTAAAACAGTTTCAAACAAACAAAAAATTATTAAGATATTTTTTTTATTTTTCACTGAAGTCTCCTTCTGATTCAACTATTTAAAATTTTGGAAAAACGATATAAACATATATCTTTACCACAAATAAATTGGAGTACTAAGTCCTATTGTATAATTATTAGAAATTCCATAATCAGAATAAAATTTCAAGTGATAACCTAGATATAATTTAAACACTCCTCTTAAAGGTACTTCTAAACCTACATTACCTAAAACTTGAAAACCTAAGGTTCCACCACCAATACCTATAGAAGTAAAAACACAAGGATAGTTTCCAAAAGCAAGAAATTTATTTAATCCTATTCCGCCCACAAAATTACAATATACATCATCAAGATTTTCTTTGTTCCATTTTAAATCAAAATTAAAATTTGCCAAGAAGTTTTTTTTCAAAGGAAAATCAGCTCCAAAATCTACACCAATAAGAAAATCTTGCAAAACAGTTTCAAAAATAATGCCATAATATGTTCCTGATTTTTCAAGGTTATCTGTAATACTAGACCGCCTTTTACTTTCAGCTTTTCTTCTTTGTTGTGATTGTAACCTTTCCTTTTCCTTTTGTTCTAGAACTTTTGCTTTTTCAAGTACAATTTGCTTTGTTTTCTCTTCCCTTTCAATAACCTCTTCAGAACGAATATCATATTTAGGATTTAATTTAAGTTCATAAAAATTATCACTTAAAATAGTTTCAATAACTTTACCACCATCAGTCTTTTTTATAACATATTTATTTATAGAAATTTTATATTCAGAAGGAGAAACATCAGGTAAAGCTACTACAGTAAACTCTACATCTACATTGATAATTGGAGTTCCCATTCTAAATAAACTGTCATAATATTCTACATCATCAAGGTAAGAAATATATTTTTCTTTTTTCCCTTTCCCTTCCATTTCTTCTTCAGAATAAGTTCTTCCTTCAATAATTTTAGAAAGTTTATTAAAAGATAAAAATATATTTTGAGAAATTAAAAGATTACCTTCATTATAAAAATCTACAGTTACCACCCACCTTTTATTAGCACCATCATACTCGCTTATACGCAATAAATTTGAATCAACAAGAGAATTTTGAACTTGAGGTTTGGCAAGATTTTTTTGTTTTGACCTAATACTTTCTAAAATATCTTCTAACTGATTTTCTTTACGGAGTTTTGCCTCATTGTTTTTTGCTTGTTGTATCAGTTCTTCATATAACTTTTTATTATCATCTATTTTTATATTTTTAGCAGCCTCAGTTGGAACACCATTGGTCAATTCAGCCATTCTGTAGTTTTTACTATCATTAACATCTATTTTTCTTTCATTATATTCTTGTTCTGCCTCTGTATAAAAATTTTTTATTTCATCATTTATTTTTTTTCGTAGTTCTATATATGCTTTTTTCTCTTTTTCTATAACTGTAATTTGTTCAGTAAATGTTAATCCATCAAACTTCTTAGAGCGAAATTCTGCGGCAACTTTTTCTACTTCATCAGATGTATCTTTTATTCTTTGTTTTAATTCTTCTGTATAATTAATAGCTTTTTCTTTTTCTATACGCTCTTTCTCTTTTTGTTCTGCTAAACGCTTAATTTTTTGTTGTGCCATTGAAAGTTTTTGTTCAGATATTTGTTTTTCAATTTCAAGTTGTGCTTTTCTAGCAACTGAATTCATATCTAAAACATCAGAAGAAATATTTTTCAATTCTACTTGAACACTTGATAAAGTATCTTGCAAAGCTTTTTCTTCTTGTTTTGCAAAATTAAGTTCTTGCTCAATACTCAAATCGTTTGTATCATTACCATTAAGGCTATATTTTCCCATAGCAGTTAAGGTAACATTCATCTTAGGAACAATTTGCAAAATTAATTTTCTTACACCAATATCAGAAACTTCTGTAATTTTTTTTAATTTATTTACTATAGATTCAGCAATAACCTTTGAAGTAGTCAAATCACTAATACTAAGACTTATTGAAAATTCACCACCAGATTTTGAAATTCTAACAAATGCCTGATATTCTGCAAATTCCAACAAACCCGCAGTCAAAGAAGTTTTAGTATTGTATTGAGCACTTTCAGATTTTGCTTGTAGTTTTTTAATTTCTTCAAGATTTTGAACATCAACAATATCAAATCCTGCATAATCATGAAGATAAGTACGCACATAATAAACTAAATCTAAGAATTGAGTTTTATCGACAGTAGATAATCCTTGAAATTCTAAATCATGAACAGCTAATCTTTTACCTTCCATTCCTTTTCCAACATAGTATCCATCTGCAAAAATAAATGAACAAGAAAAAAAACATATCAAAAGGACTAACAAAAATTTCTTTACCATAAATTATATCCTACACAAAATTTATAAGTACATTATACTATAGTAAGCTTTACAATTCAATTAGATTTATATTTGGATTATAAATTCGTTCACTTGTAAAGTGTGAAAAAAGGTTACAACACGATTTAGCATTTTATCTTCTTCTGATGGAAATTTTTCTTTCATTTTGTTTACGATGTCAAAAACTGTGGAACTTCCATCTAAAAACAACCACAAAGATGAACCATATTCATCTAAAGAAATATGACTCACCTTTGGTTTATGAAAAAACTTTTGAGCAATTTTATTAAAAAATCCTGTATTTTCTACATCCAAAACTACAATTTGTTTTTTGGATTCATTCTCTGTGATATGCCATTGTAAAGTTGGCTTATGCACAAAGATTGAATCCATGTAGTTTTTAGAAATTTTTTGTTGCTTAACTTTCTTAGCCAAAATTATTTACTCTTTTTTGATTTTGCAAAAGAAAAATAGAACATTGACGCAATTATCAATATGAAAAAGATTATACTTCCTATTTGTCCAAGAGGATAATTTAAATTTATTGCATCAGATAAGGTTCCGTTAGCAAAAGGAATTACAGCTAAAATTGCAAGAATCATACCGATAACACCTTCACCAGCAATCAATCCTGAACAATAAAGAATACCTTTTTCAACAGTTTCTTTTTGTTCTGCTTCTTTCTTAGCAGTTTTCTTTTCTACAAACCATCTGATTAATCCACCAAGGAAGATTGGAGCAGACAAGTAAATTGGAAGATATAAACCTACTGCAAATGGCAAAACAGGAATTCCAATAACTTCTACTGCAAGGGCAATACCAACTCCACAAAGTAATAAAGCCCAAGGTAAAGTTCCTCCCATAACACCTTCTACAACAAGTTTCATAAGTGTTGCTTGTGGTGCTGGAATTTCTTTTGAACCAAATCCCCAAGCAGCATTTAACAAGTACATAATCAATCCAATTGCAAAGGCAGAAATGATAGCTCCAAGAATTTCACCAATTTGTTGTTTTTCAGGAGTTGCTCCTACAATGTAACCTGTTTTCAAATCTTGTGATGTATCACCTGCCATAGCAGTTACAATACAAATAATTGTTCCAATACAAATTGCAGATGCCATTCCTTCGTAACCAGTAAAACCAGTTGCTTTTAGAATCAAAGTTACAACAAGCAAAGTTGCAATAATCATTCCGGAAACAGGATTATTTGATGAACCAACAAGACCAACCATTCGGCTAGAAACTGTTGCAAAGAAAAATCCAAAAACAACAATCATTAAAGCACCTAAGAAAGTTACAGGAACTGTAGGAATCAACCAAATCAAAAGTGCGATAACTAAACTTCCAACAAGAACAACTGTCATTGGCAAATCTTTATCTGTTCTTTCTTGAGAATTTGACGATTTTCCCAAACCTTTTATAGATTTAGCAAAAGTATTTACAATCAAAGGTAATGACTTAATCAAACTAATGATACCACCAGTTGCAACTGCCCCTGCTCCAATGTATCGAATAAAATAACTCCAAACGCCAGCAGAACCTAATTCTGAAATAGGTGCAACAGCAGGAGCAATCACTCTATCAAGTCCAAAGAATGTAATAAGTGGAATTAAAACAAACCAACCAACAATTCCACCTGCAAACATATATGAAGAGATTTTTGTTCCACAAATATATCCAACCCCTGTTAAAGCAGGAAGAACATCTAGCCCAAATCCAGTTCGTAAAGATTTTAATTCCCAAGTAATTTCAGAAGGGAAAAGTTTTAATCCGTCTGTAATAAATTTGTAAGCAGCAGCAAGTCCCAATCCTGAAAAAACAATTTTAGATTTATCTCCACCTTCTTCCCCAGCTAAAAGTACTTCTGCACAAGCAGTTCCTTCTGGGAAAGGCAAAACTCCATGTTCTTCTACAATTAAAGCTTTTCGTAATGGAATCATAAAAAGAACACCTAAAATTCCACCTAATAAAGCCAATGTAGCAATAGTAATAAAAGAAGGATTTTTTATTGCTGGATTTTCAGCAGCCCACATAAATAAAGCAGGCAATGTAAAAATAGCACCTGCAGCCAAGGATTCACCTGCAGAACCGATTGTCTGAACCATATTATTTTCTAGGATAGAATTTCGTTTTAATAAAACACGAATAATTCCCATAGAAATAACAGCAGCTGGAATAGAAGCAGAAATAGTCATACCAACTCTAAGTCCTAGATAAGCATTTGCAGCTCCAAAGACAACAGCTAAAATCAAACCCACTACAATAGAAGTAATTGTTAATTCTGGTACAATTCTATCAGCAGGAATGAATGGTTTAAAATCATTTTGTTTACTCATAATTTGTCCTGAAAAAATATAATATCCTTACCATTATACAACAGAAAAATGAATAATAAAAGATATTTTTTTAAGAATAAATTGATTCGTAAACCTTTTCGACCTTTGGTCTAATTTCTACAAATATATCAACTAAAAGTGGATCAAAATCGTTTTCTCTTCCATTTTTGATTATTTCAAAACATTTATCTAAGGGCATGGCGTCTCTGTAATAAGAGAATATAATAAAAAAGATAACTGCCAAACATCCAATTTGTAACTTAAAATATTCCATAAAATACTTTACTCTCCAATATTAGATTTTATACAGTTATCTTTTATATGTAAACAAAAATTTTTTAGAAATTATTTTTTACCAAATCATGTAAAAGTATACAGCGTAACAAATCAAGAAAATAATTCCAGCAACTCTTGAAAGTCGTTTTTTTGGAAGACAGAAAAGTAACAACAAAATTGCAGCAATTCCAGAAACGATAGTATCAAATCTAAATGCATTTTGGAATGGAACAGGAATAATTAAACCTGATAATCCTACTACAAAAAGAATGTTAAAAATATTACTTCCCAAAATATTTCCCACAGCAATATCAGAATTTTTCTTCATTGCAGCAGTTACTGACGTAAATAATTCTGGCAAAGATGTTCCAAGAGCAACAATTGTAAGTCCAATAAATCTTTCACTTAAACCTGCTTTTTCTGCAATAAAAGTTGCACCTTCAACTACACAATTACTTCCTACAACAATTAAAGCTAAACCAATCACTGTAAAAATTAAAGATTTTGGTAAAGAAAGATTTTTTATTTCTTCAGAATCTTCATTTGTTTCAAGACCTAATGCCTTTGAGCGTTTTGCGTCCCAAATTAAATAAACTAAATAAGAAGCTAAAACAATCAACATGATAACAGCATCAAATCTTGAAATTGAACCATCTAAGCCCATAACAAAAATCATTGCTGTAATTCCAATTACAACAGGAATATCAACTATTAATGAAGATTTTTGAACTACAACTGGATTTACTAAAGCCGTAAGTCCAAGAATAACAAAAATATTCAAAATATTACTACCAACAACATTTCCAATTGTAATATCTGCATTACCACCTGCAGCAGCCGTAATACTAACAGCTGCTTCTGGTGCAGATGTTCCCATAGCTACGATTGTTAAACCAATAATTAATTGCGGAATACCAAATTTTGTTGCAATACTTGCAGCACCATCTACAAACCAATCAGCACCTTTTACAAGAAAAACAAATCCAAGGGCTAAAATTGCAATTTGCAAAATTATTTGCCAAACTAAACCAAAATTGGAAAATCCAATTAAGTTTAAAATCATATCCATAAACTAAAATCTCCAACAAACATACAAATTTATATTTATAAATAAAATTATATTACCAAATCATGTAAAAGTAAACAGCATAACAAATCAAGAAGATAATACCAGTAAGTCTTGAAAGTCTTTTCTTAGGAAGTGAGAATAATAACAAAATAACCTTCCGGGTACCGTGGGTGGACGATAACGGAAATGTTCAGGTCAATACCGGCTACCGCGTTCAGT
>CALBXN010000046.1 GCA_937890485.1 uncultured Treponema sp. | reverse complement strand
GTAGCACGCTGTATATCATTAGAAGTTCCTGTCGTAGTTGTTCCGTAAACAATTTGTTCTGCAGTATATCCACCATAAAAAATAACTAATCGATCAAGCAACCATTCTTTTGTATGACAATAAGTATCTTCTTCAGGTAAACCAATTGTAACACCTAAAGCTCTACCTCGAGGAATTACAGTAACTTTATGCAAAGGATCTGCATTTTTTAAGAAGTAATATTGTAAAGCATGACCTGCTTCGTGATAAGCTGTCATCAATTTTTCATTTTCTGGCATTACTACACTATTTCGAGCTGTTCCCATCAAAACTTTATCACGAGCTTCTTCAATTTCAACAGATGTTACAGCTTTTAAATTTTTTCGAGAAGCAAACAAAGCAGATTCATTTAAAATATTTGCTAAATCTGCACCACTCATTCCAGGAGTTCCACGAGCTAATTTTGACAAATCAACAGATTCATCTGTTTTTATCTTTTCAGCATGTACTTTTAAAATTGCTTCTCTCTCTTTTATATCAGGTAAATTTACAGTTACTTGTCTATCAAATCTACCAGGACGAAGAAGAGCTGCATCCAAAACATCAGGACGATTTGTAGCCGCTAAAACAATAATTCCTGATTTATTTTCAAAACCATCCATTTCAACTAAAAGTTGATTTAAGGTTTGCTCTCTTTCATCATGACCACCGCCAAGACCTGCACCTCTAGCTCGCCCTACGGCATCAATTTCATCGATAAAAATAATACATGGAGACATTTTACGACCTTGTTCAAAAAGGTCACGAACACGACTGGCTCCAACACCAACAAACATCTCTACAAAATCACTTCCAGAAATATGCAAAAATGCAACTCCTGATTCCCCCGCAACAGCTCTTGCTAAAAGAGTTTTTCCTGTACCAGGATTTCCAACAAGAAGTACTCCCTTTGGAATTTTTGCACCCATAGAAATATATTTATCTGGATTTTTAAGATAATCAACAATTTCAGCTAACTCTTCTTTTGCTTCATTCTGACCTGCAACATCCTTAAATGTAACAGAGTTAGATTTAGCCTCAAATAAACGTGCAGGACTTTTCCCAAACTGAAAACCACGATTGTTTTGAGCAGCATTTTGTCTTGCAATAAATAGGAAAAAGAAAATAAACATTATCCAAGGTAAAAAACTTTGAAGATAATCCATAAAACCAACTGAGGATTTTTCTCCAACAATTACAACCTCATTCTTTTCCAAAAAATCAATCAAAGTTGAATCAAAATAAGGTATTATTGTTGTAAATTTTATACTACGATTATTTGGACTTGTATAATATCCCCAAATTTCTTGACTATCAGTAATACAAACTTGAGTAATTTGTTTTTCCGTAACCTTTAACAAAAATTCAGAGTAGGAAATACTTTCTTCGTTACCATTTCCAGTTTGAAAAAGTAAAAAAGCTAAAGACAAAATAATTAAAATGAAAAAAATATAATAACCAAATTTTCCTTTTGGAGATTTATTATTCATATTAGTCATCACAAAATCCTTTTATTTTAACAAAAATTGTTTCTTGATAATCACAAGGTATTTCCGTAAAAACAAAATCATTATTTTTAAGTTCAACATAGCAAGGAATTTTAATTTTTTTTACAAAATTATCCTGATTTTCGTTTTTAAAAGACTCCTTAGAAAAACACAACAATCCTCTATTAGTTGAAATTTTTTTAGGAAACATTTCCGACTTCTCTATTATAGCAAAAAAATACGAGTCTGTACTACTATTTTTTTTATTATTTATTAAAACTTTATCTTTTGTATAACAAAAATTTACCCCACAGGAAGATAAATTATGTCCATTACAAAAAGTTTCAATAATATCGAAAGGAACACGATGATTTGCTTTTATTTTTGTTAAACTTTGATAAACCAATCTTATTTTTATAGATTTATGTAAGTTTTCAAAAACCTCTTTTTTCATGCTTGCTTGATTTTCAGAAAAATCCCAAGGAAATTTTTTACATTCTTGTTCAAAAAAATCTTCATCAATTTTTCGTTTTTCCACGCCATTTAATAAAGCAGTTTTCCATCCAACAAAAATTTCATTTACCTTAGGAATTAATATATTTCGGATTTTATTTCTTAAATAATCATTTTGAAAATTTGTTTTATCTATTTTAAATTCGATACTTTTTTTGTCTAAATATTTTAAAATTTCCTCTTTGGTAAAATTCATCATGGGACGATAAAAAATATCTCTTTTTTGA
>CALBXN010000045.1 GCA_937890485.1 uncultured Treponema sp. | reverse complement strand
TGTTGTTCCAAACAAACTAGTAAATATCGTAATCAAATAAAAATGTGATTACACAAAAAAAGGTCGTCTACAAAGTTTTTAATAAACTTTACGGACGACCTATTTTTTTTATTTATAAAAAAATTATTCGATAGATAACTGATTCCAATTATGAATAAACTCAATCATATACTGTTGTACATTTTTAAACCATTTTTTCTGGAAAGCACAAGCTGGTTTTCCTATATATCTATAATGCCAACATTCCCAACGATAACCTGTAACTGCCTCGTATCCTTTAGGATAAGATAAAGACCAACCATAATCCATTGCATTTGCAGCAAGCCATTTTCCTGCTTTAGTTTCGGCATATTCGTCAGTTATTGATCCAAAATCTACAGCAGTTCCAAGTTGATGCTGACTTGTTCCAGGACGAGCAGATTCTCTATCAGCAGCAGCCTGACCCATCTGTTTCACATTTCGTTCGTACACAATTTTTTGATAATCATAAGACCTAAATGTAGAACTAACTACCAAAGTAATTCCGTCATTTTTGGCAGCCTGTCCCATAACACGCAACGCTTTTTCCGCAGGAGTTCTTAAGGATAAATCATTTCTGTAAAAAACATAATCATCATTTTTTTCTAAAGGAAGAACATCGCTAGGTTTATAATCCTTTTCTAAAAAATGGGATTTATCTGCTATTACAAACAAATCGTCATGATTATTTTGTAAAACATAGTTCAAATCTAACAAAAAAGCTTCTTTATTTTTTAAGATAAAATCAGCAACTTCTGGAGCTTCACCTTGAATGTTTGTAAAAGGATAATTTCCGTTAGCAAAAAGAGATTCCAATTTCTTTTCATCTTCAGTTTTACAAGAAGCAGATAAAGTTACAAACATCAACACCTCAATAAACACCAAAGGCGAAATAATACGAGAAAATAATGTTTTTTGAATCATTCTACACAACTTCCGTTACAGATTGGATTATTGGGAACATATCCAAAAAGCCAGTAGATTCAATTGATTTTCTGGCGGCACTAGAAGGTCGCATGATATACACTTTATAATTGTGGTCTTCAGCATCATTGTAAGCAGCCAAAATTACACCTAAACCAGATGAATCCATTTTATTTACTTCTGATAAATCTAAAACAAGATTTGTATCTTTTACTAAAGCGTATACTTTAGTTTGGAAATCTGTAAAAGTATATGAATTTATAGTACCTGCAACTTCTAATAAAACGTAGTTAGCACCTTTTTTTTCAACAAGTGTGACCTGATCCATTTAATCCTCCAATTAAGCCTTTACATTCTTAAGATATTTTACTGCGATAACACTCAAGTCATCTTCAAGTTCTTTTGAAGTAAATTCAAGAAGTTCAGAATGTAAGAATTTTGCCATTTTATCAGCAGGATATGCCATATTTTCATGAATAGATTTTTGAACTCTATCCTTTCCAAATGGTTCACCACGCAAAGATTCTGAATCAATAAGACCGTCTGTACAAGCAACAATAATATCACCTGGGTTAAGTTTTACCTTCTTAACTTTCAAAATCTTAGATACGTCTTTAACAAATCCTAGGATACGTCCATCACCTTGAATTTCGATAACATTGTTGTAAGCTTGGTTATACATGAACAACGCAGGAACTCCACAGTTAATGTAGTACATTGTATTTTCTTTAAAATCTACTAAGGCAAAAAGTCCAGCCAAGAAAGTTCCCTTTGGTAGATTCATTCGGATAAAGTAGTTTACTTTCTGTACCAACTCCTTGAAATCTTTTGTTTCACTCAAGAAAGTTCTGATAAGAGATTTCAAGATAACCATAGACATACTTGCGTTAATACCTTTACCACTTACGTCACCAATTACCATGATATAGCGTTCATCTGTAAGTCTGATAAAGTCAACAAATTCACCACCAAGGTTATGTGCAGAAACTGAGATATATCCAACATCTACTTTTGGATTGTTGATAACATCGATATTTTCCTGAATAGACTGAATAATCTGTCCAGACATCTGAAGTTCTCTAATAACAGTACCAACAACAGATTCGTTTGCAATATTCTTCATATAATAACCAATAACGAAGAAGTATGAATACAAATTCTGGAATGTTTCAAAGTCGTAATCTGAATAAGCACCACCATTGCGTTTTGCACCTAAAAATAACACACCAAAAATATGTCGACCTTCTCGCAAAAGAATGAGAGCTTCTGATTTTGTTTTTTCAAATAATCCTGTTAATTCATTTTGAACACCTTGATAAATATGGTCAGATTCAATATGAGATTTGAACACTACAGAACGGTTTGCATTTAATAAAAGATCAAAAGCATTTGTATCAAGAGGAAGTTCTACTTCCAAACCAGTTGAACTGTACGCAACAGAAAGGAAGCGTTCTTTTAACTCAATTAAAATTTCAACAGAGGAAACATCCAAAGTTTCTTGTAAAATATTTACAACATTCTGAGTTACAACATCTGAAGAGTCTTCGTAATCGATATTTGCAAGTTTTTCTTCCAAGCGTCTTGAATACTTACTATCATGATTTTTAGTTCTTCCATTGAAAAATTTTGCAAGATTGTAGCCTACAAATAGAATTACTAACACACCTAAAAGATAGAATAAAACAAATTGAATTGGTTGTTCTTTTCTTAAAGGCAATAACAAGGCAAATAAAACACCAGCTAAAATAGCTTCAAAAAGGAATGTATAGAAAAACTTTGCTAAAGAAATTAGAGTAGTTTTTACATCAAATGATTCTGAAAGAGTTACTGACTTATACAACATCAATACCATTAATACAAGACCAGCTGTAAATAAAGTATCGTACATTGCAAAAGCAGGAACATTATTTGAAACCCAATATAATAATCCTGTTAAAATCCAAACAATTAGTACACTAAAAATTGTAAACAATGTTTGTTGTTTATAAACAACATTTATACCAGCAAACATTTTCACCAATAAAGCAAACACACTAAGCAATGGTAATAATCCTAAGTAAACAACAAAGTACAAATGCATCCAAGTCAACTCAGGCATACCTACAATTGAAATTGGAAGATTTATATTAATTGGTTTTCCTGTAATAACAATACCATGTTCTTGTGTAACAGTTAGAGATCCAAACTGGAAAAACAAAATATATACAGCTAATCCAATAAATAAAACTTGGAAAAATAAAGACAAAAAACCAGTTTTAAACTTTGGATACATAAAACTGTACAAAGCAAAATTTACAGATAACAATGCACTCATTAACAACATCAAAATTCCCATTACAGAAGAGATTTTTGTGTTATTAAAAAATGAAAGCATGATACTAGCCGCATTAAATAAAGCAACTACACTCGTAAACAATGTAATATTGATTAAAGGACGAATTCTTCCTTCATCTGATTTAACATCAATCATCATTGTAAACCAGATGAGAAATACTGCAAATAAAATATTTAATATAACAAAAATCATCTTTTACCTCTCAATTTTTGCAACAAGCATTGTTACGTCGTCACGGAGTTTTTTATCACCATTGTATGTAAGAACAAGATTGGCAATATCGTCAACAAATTGATGTGCAGATTTTGTTGCACTTGTCATAAGTGTATCTGCATACAACTGAGTATTTCCAAGTTCTTCACCACTTTCATCCATAACTTCTGATACACCATCAGATGCCATAAGAATAACATCTCCTTTGTGAAGTGGATGTTCAGCTACAACTAATTCGTCAAGTTCGATAATACCAACAACAGAACAGTTAGAAGTCAATTCCTTAATTTTATATCCATCACCTTGATTAGAAATAACAACAGGGTCAGACATAGAAGCGTTGATATAGCGAATACACATTTTCTCTGTGTCAATAATTCCGATAAAAACAACTGTATATTTATCTTGTAAGTGCATTCCCTTAATAGCACGGTCTATAGCAGTAATTGTAGTTGCCAAATCTTCTGGATTCTGCATGATTTTTACTGTGTTCATAACCAAACCCATAACCAAAGCAGCAGCAAGACCTTTTCCAGAAACGTCCCCAAGCATTACAAGTGTTTTATGTTCATCAATTGGTAGAACTGTGTAATAGTCTCCAGATACGTTAACAAGAGGACGGAAATAGGCGGCAAAATCCATACCAGGTACATCTGGCATTTTTGGAGGCAAGAAAGAAACCTGAGTTTCAGCAAGCAATGCCCATTCTTTTGAAAGTTCAGCAATTTCACTTAAATTAGCAATGGTTTTTCGTCTCTCTTCAAAACGAGCAAATTCGTTTTCTAACCATTTGTAAACTATTGGATCAAAAAGTCTTGTATATTTACAGAATACATATAAATGTTTTTTCCCATATACTAAAAAGAAACCTCGTGCATCTTTGATTGATGAAACAATACCAAAATCTGCATCCATAAAGAAGATACCATCATCCCAACGTTCTGAGTAGTTCAATTCAAGAACGTGTGTTGTATCATCAGAACAAGTTAATCTATCTGGACTGTTATAGATAACATAATTATTTTCTTTATCGATATAAAGAACGGAACAGTCTCCTTTATCTTCTAATTCAGTATGAATTGCATCTATCAAATCATCTACTGTATAACTAAAACGCAACTTATTAATAAAAGAAGTAATAAGAGCTGTTTCCTTCGTATTCATTGCCTTATTTTTTACTTTTGAAACCAAAGATTCAGTAACTTTAGATCCTGCTATTTGCATGATAACAAAAACTATTATGCCTATGATAAGAGCAGATAAAAATGAACCCTCAGGTAGTAATAAAAGAGATAGAAGAACAAATAGCATTCCTGTTAAAATGTTAACGCCGAATACTACTAAACGTCTTTGAGCTTTATACATAAACAGTCCTCTAATAAAAATAGATATATGCCAAATTTTGACGGCATATCAATTTATTATAACATAGGTTTTAAAAAATAGGTAGAAAATTTTATCAAAAAAGTAAAAAAAGTGAAAAATAATAAGGGGACAAATCTTCAATAAAGAAAATTTATCCCCTTGTAGCATCAAAATAACAAAAAATTAATCTCTTAACTCTGAAAGTTTCATCAATTTTGGAGAAGTTGACGCACCTTCAATTTTTGCAAGTTCTTCGTATAAATTCTTTTCTTTTTGTGAAAGTCTTGAAGGAGTTTGAATGACAATTTTTATATACAAATCCCCTTTTCTATTCGAATTGATGAGAGGAACACCTTCGTCCTTTAAACGAAGAAGTTTTCCATTTTGAACTCCAGCAGGAATTTTCACCTTAATTTTTCTATTATCAAGAGTTGTAACAAACAAATCTGTTCCTAAAGCAGCTTGAGGAACAGTTACAGGAATGGCACAATATAAATCTTGTCCACTTCGTTCAAAACTTTCATGAGGCTTTACATGAATGAATACAAATAAATCCCCTGGAACACCACCATTTCTACCTGCATGACCTTGTCGAGGAATTGCAATTCGTTTTCCATCATCAACACCAGCTGGAATTGTTACAATGATTTTTCGTTTTTTAGATTTAACTCCAGTTCCAGAACAATCTGAACAAGGATTATCGATTACAGAACCCACACCGTGACAAGTTGGACAAGACTGTGCCATAGAAAAGAAACCAGCACTTCGTCTTACCTGCCCTGCTCCTTGACAAGTTGGACATGTTTTTCGTGAAGCACCTTTTGCACCACCTGTTCCACCACAACTTGTACAAGTTTCATCATGATTAAATGAAATTTCACACTTTGTTCCGAAGACAGCATCTTGAAAAGAAATTTCTAAATCGTATCTTAAATTTGCCCCTTTATTAGTCTCTGATTCTCTTGAAGCACGACGATGACCACCGCCAAAAATATTTTCAAAAACGCTACCAAAATCACCAAAAATATCATCAAAATCGCGGAAGTTTCCAGTATTAAAACCTCCACTGCCACCACCCATTCCATCTAAACCTGCAAAGCCATATTGATCATAGATTTGGCGTTTTTCATCATCAGAAAGAACTTCGTATGCTTCGGTTGCTTCTTTAAATTTATCTTCGGCTTCTTTGTTTCCAGGATTTTTGTCAGGATGATATTGGATAGCTAATTTTCTGTATCCTTTTTTAATTTCATCTTTAGTTGCACCTTTTTGTACACCTAAAACTTCGTAATAATCACGCTTTGCCATTTATAAATACCTTCTGAAAATCAGGATTATTTAATATATCATAAAAAAAACATAAATTACAAGCAATACATAATAAAGCCACAGTAAAACAGTTTAGAAAAATTCTAAAAACTGCCACTGTGGCTATAAAGCTAAGCAACGATAAAAATGTTATTTATCGTCATCAACTACTTCGTAGTCAACATCATCAGCAGTACCTTTTTCTGGACCTGATGAAGCATTTGCAGAAGCATCAGCACCGCCCATATCTGGTCCTGGTTGACCATTTGCAGCTTGTTGTTTGTAAACTTCTTCTGCAATTTTATATGTTGCACCATTTGCTGTATCTATTGCTACAACAAAGTTTTCTTTATCAAATTGTTCTAATTCTTCTTCGAAATTCTTTCTGAAAAAATAAAAGAGGTTTTTTATGTTTTATAAAAAAGAATGGAGAAAGAGCTACTCAGCATGTAATTAGAAATTGGGCAGATAAATGGAGTAAAATTGTTGATAAGACTGTATATTTACATTGTCTTCGTCATAATCTTGTTACTTATTTGACAAAATTAGGCTTAGGTAGTGATTTTATTATTGCTTTTATGGGTTGGAGTTCTGCGGATATGTATAAAATTTATAATGATATTGAAGATTCTGAAATGGAATGGAAAGATAGTCAAAAACTTCAGGATATAATTAATAAAAAACTTTTAGACGAAGATGAAGATTAATAAAAAGGAGATGTACATTATGAAAAAATATAATAAAACTGCATTATGTCCATATGCTGATACATATGAAAATTTAAAAAAAAATAATGATATATTATTACCAGGTCAAGTTGTTTATAATTTAACAAATGATACTTATAAAGTGGGAGATGGAAAAAGTCGTTGGACCGAAATTACAAAAGAATATAG
>CALBXN010000044.1 GCA_937890485.1 uncultured Treponema sp. | reverse complement strand
CGTCAGTAGAAACAGTGTTTGTGTTTTCTGATTTGAAACACCCAGTTAGCAAAGTCAAAAATGCTAAAACCGCAAAAAAAGTTTTTTTCATTTTTTTTGTCCTCGTTAATTTTTTTGATTCATTTAGAATCTAACAAGAAGATAAGGGATGAGTGTAAAGATTGATTAAAGGTGATGTAAAATTTGTGTGAAGTTTTGGGAGTGTGAGGGAAAGATTTTTGTATTGTGTTTTGTGATAGGAAGATGTAAACTGACAAGAGATATGTTTTATAAGGTCTACAAATATGGAAATACGAGAATACGATGTTGTTTTACTAAAATCTGGTGAAGAAGGAACTATTTTAGAAATTTTTAATCAAGAAGATTTTCTAATCGAATTGATAAATAATGAACAAAAAGACATTAATATTTCTGAAATTGAGAAAGTCCTTTGGTCATTACCACTATCCTCTTTCAAAAAGGAAACTCATTAAACATCACCAATTATATTGTTTTTCTTACATAAAAAGTTTTACTTGCCTGACCGTGCTTTTCAATTTTTCCTTCATCACAAAGTTGTTTAAGAGCTTTTTCGATTGTCTGCCTTGCCAAAGTTGGACAATGTTCCTGAATATCACTTTTTGTAAATTTTCCAAGTTGATTTTTTGTAGCCCGTTCAACCATTTCATACGCAGGAATTTTATCTTCTATAAGATTTAATCTTTCTTCAAAATCTCTGTATGCTGAAAGTATTATTCCCAAAATATATTTTACAAAATCCGTATTGTCATTTGTTCCTTCTTGCCAATTTTCAGAAGTCTGTTCCAAAACATCATAATAAGAATCTTTTGTCTTTTCGATTTTCTTTTCCAGACTAATGTATTTGCAAACAACAAAACCTGATTTATATAGCAAAAGTGTTGTGAGCAAACGGGACATTCTTCCGTTTCCATCGTTAAAAGGATGAATACACAAAAAATCTTTTATAAAATTACAAATTAAAAGAAGAGAATCAATTTCATCAAGATTCATTGCTTTATTAAATGTTTCACATAGTTGTTCCATAGCAATTGGAGTTTCGATTGGGCTAAGTGGTTCAAAAAGAACTCTTGCAGTTCCATCAGGAAGATTTGCAACTATGTAATTTTGTGTATTTTTGAATTTTCCACCAAAATCAGGATTAGAATATTGATAAAGATATTTATGTAACTGAAGAATATAGCTTGGGCTAATTTGAATGTATTCAGAATTTTCATGAATTATGTTAAGAACATCACGATAGCCCATAATTTCTTTTTCATCTCTATTTTTGGGAGTTGTTTTGTCTTGCACTAATTGCTTTATTCGTGAATTTGTAGAAATAATTCCTTCAATTTTGTTAGAGCTTTCTGTACTTTGAATTTTGGCAATTTCAACTAGTTTTTCTAATTTATCTTTTTTTTGATTTGTATAAAGTTGTTGTTTTCCTTTATATTCGTGAATTTTTGCAATGTAGCCTAAAACTTCATTATCAATGGTACAATTCAACTTTGAATAATCAAAGATACGCATCTCCTATCCTTCTCCTACATCTCCTATTATAACATACAAATTAGGAGATTGCTATATTTTGTAGGAGATTTTATTTTATAAAACCTGCAAAGAACGAACTTTTTCTTCTATTATATTAATCACTTTGATGAAATCTTCGTCGCTTTTTCCGGTGGGGTCGTCAAGTTGCCAGTTGTCGTCAAAGTCTTTTCCAATGTAGGGGCAAGTCACGTTGCAGCCCATGGAAATTGCCACATCAACAGAAGGAATGTCAGAAATCAGCTTGGAATATTGTGTTTGTTCCATGTCAATTCCGTAGAGCTTTTTTACAAGGCGAACTGCATCTTGGTTAATTTGGGGTTTTGTTTCGATTCCCGCAGAATAAAAATCAAACTCATCACCGCGAAAATGTTTTGCAAGACTTTCAGCAATTTGACTTCGGCAAGAATTATGGACACAAATAAAAGCGATTTTCTTTTTGGATGGATTATTTTGATTCATTTTGACCTCTAAAAAACGGACAGCCTTCTTTTTTGCACTGCTGATTTTTTGATGAAAAACTACATTCGATTTTGTCTTTTTCAAGAACAATTCCAAAATGATTTATGTTTTCGTTTACAAAATCAATTGCCGCTTCCAAAGCTAAATAGCCATTTCTTTTGCAACAACGAGGTCCGCCAACTTTTCCAAGCTTTTCCAATGCCTTGCTTGAATACAAAATGTGATTTCCCCAGTCAAAATCAGAAAGGGGACCTGATTTTTTTATGATTGATAAAGCAGCTCCAACAGAAGTAACCGCTCCACAAACTCCCCAATGACCACACATTCCACCAGGCATTTTTTCTGCTCGATTGCACAATTCCCAAAAACTTTCTTCCAAATTGATTTTTCCACCAGCATTAAAAAACGCCGTCATAAAAGCCGCCCCGTCAACAACATGATGAATTGGCCCGTGAATGGGAATCAAAACATCTTCGTTTTTTACAATTCGATTAAAAATCACAATAGGATTTTTTTCTGTAGATTCTTTACAAATATTTAAGATTTTTTGTTGCATTTCTTTATCTGTCATATTTACACCTTCCCCTACTAAACCTGATTTTCAATTTCTTCTATAAAATAACGAGCCTTTTCAAATCCCTCTTTGCACAACGAGTAATAAGTCCACTTCCCTTCCTTTCGGGCAAGAACCAAACCGCCGTCCACAAGAATTTTCATGTGATGAGAAAGAGTTGGCTGTGTGATATTCAGATTTTCAAGCAATTTACAAGCACATTTTTCCCCATCTTTCAAAAATCTAATAATTTTGATTCTGTTTTCATCGCAAAATCCTTTAAAAATATCTGCAATTTGGTTTTCTGTCATGATATTCACCTTGATACATTGAAGTTTATCTATATGAAAAAGATAATAGATATATAGATGAATGTCAATATGAAAGAAGAAGTAGACTTACAAGAGTACTATGTTGGTGCGAAAGATTTAGTTACGCTATAAAACGCCCTCCCCTTTTCGGGAGGTGATACAACGGAAGGCAGATGGCATTTAGATGAATCACTTATGCAGCGTGCCGTAAAACAGGCCATTTTGGAAGCTGGCATCAATAAAAACGCAATTTGCCACACCTTTCGTCATTCTTTTGCAACTCACTTGCTGGGAAACGGATACGATATAAGGACAATCCAGGAACTTCTTGGCCACAGCGATGTGAGTACAACAATGATTTATACCCATGTCCTAAATCGCAGAGCCGGTGGTGTAATAAGTCCTCTGGATAAAATGTAAAACTTACCAGTATCCGTGTAAAAAACTGGATACATTCGTGAAAGTGTTGTATACTAAGGAATAAGTAAAATGATGCAAGAAGTTTACACTGACACTTTTTGCAGTGTAAACTTCTTACAACTGATACGGAGAAATTATGTTATGTGGACGCCCGCACTGGGGCGCAAAAAGAAAAATGAGGATTGTATAATGAGTACACTACATGAAGAAAGTATAACTATTTTTGATGCTGTTAATAATATTAAAAATGAAAAATATGTTATGCCAGCTTTTCAACGACAATACTGTTGGAGTATGGAACAAATTGAAAAACTATGGGATTCTATCCTTTTAGATTATCCAATTTCAACTTTTTTATTTTGGCATTTAGACGATGAAAATATAACTTGTGATACATATTTCTGTAATTTTCTTCAGTCTGTTACATTTGATAACAGAAAACAAGCTGATAGTACTAATTACGAATTATCGACAATAGATGTAAAAAGAACAAATACGGCTATTCTTGATGGACAACAGAGATTAACATCCTTGTTTTTATCTCTTCTGGGAGAAGCATCTATTCGACCAAAATTTTCTAGAAAAGTTACTAAAACAAAAGTCTTATCAAAATTGGTAATTGAACTTAATAAAAATAAACTTGATATAGATGAAGAAGAATACAATTCGAAAAAATTTGATATTAAATTTAGTGACAAAATTGGAAAATTAAGTCCAACGCAATTCGATATAAAAGAGATTACAAAAGAACCGTTTAGAGAAAAAAATACAAGGACTGCTGAAATAGAGAAAATAATAGCAAATGTACCTTCAGATAGTAAGGAATATGCAAAAAAAGTATTAACAAAACTCTGTGAAAAAGTTTTCGATGAAAAACTAATTCGGTATAGTGAAATATATGGTATGAAACAAGATGATGCGCTTGAGATGTTTGTTAGATTTAACAGTGGTGGAAAAGCTCTTAAAAAGTCAGAAATAACAATGTCTATTTTAGAAGCATATTGGCCAAATTCAAAGACTCAATTTGGTCAAATACTTGTAGAAGAATATGAAGGTTTTGGAACAGATTTCATAATTCGTTCAGCTCTTATGCTGTATGGCGATGTAGTAAAATCCACGATAAATAAGCAAATTGCCGATGAATTACATAACAATTGGAATGATTTAAAAAAAACTTTGAAAAACTTAGCTATCCTTTTGAAAGAATTTAAAATTGATATAAAAAGATTTTCAAATAGCTGGAACGTATTGCTTCCAATTATTTATTTTATTTATTGGAATACAGAATATGTAAAAAATAAAAATGCAATAAAAGCTTATTTAATTCGTGCGATTCTTTTTACATATTTTCAATCTGGAACTACTTCAAAACTTCAACAGATGAAGAGTTATATAAATGAAAATGATAGAGAAATAACAATTGATTTACTAAATCAAATCAATGATTTAAGAGTCTCCGAAGCCAAAATAGAAGATATATTAAATGAAGAAAAAGGTAGTCGTGTAGCAGGAGAAGCTTTGTATTATTTAGGTCTTAATTGGATTAATAAAACTTATAAATATGAACAAGATCATTTGCATCCTTATGACAGATTTGATTCAAGCAAACCTATTTCTGTTTCCATGGAAGATTGGGGGCGTTGGAGAAATAATAGAAATAGACTTCCAAATTTGCAATTATTAGAAGGTAGAAGTAATGGAAGCAAAAATGCATTAAGTCTTTTAGAATATTACAGTGACATGAATGAAGATCAAAGAAAACTTTTTATGGAACAAGCTCTAATTCCAGATGGTATTTCTTTAGAATTGGATAATTTTGAAATGTTTTATAATAAAAGAAAGGAACTTTTGGCAAAAAAACTAAAAGAACTTTTGGGATAACACATAACAAGAAGTTAAAAGCCGACAAACCGGTCAAGCCGGTTTGCGGTTTAAGCAATTTTTACACGGACACCCGCACTGGGGCGCATAAAAAGGAGTATGTAAAAATGATTATTATTGGAGAAGAATATGTAAATTCTGAAAAAAAAGAAGTTACAATTGAATTTTTATTATTTGTAAATTGGACAATTGATGAAATTACTTTTCAAAATGACTTTGGATATATAAAATGCTGTAATGACAAAGGTCTATTATCTATTGTTTATAAAAGAAAAATTCCAAATAAAATGATACAAGAATTTCTTGAAAATAGACCCAATTTAAATTATTTTATCGGATATTTCATAGCTTTGTTACCAAGATTAAACAATGAAATTTATAAACAGAAATACTCAAAAGGATATTTATTATTAAAGCCCATAACATTTAGAGATATTTTTACAATTTCACTAAATTGTGAAGTCGGAGAAAATACAATACTATGCCATCAAAGCCAAAGGAACATTGTCCCCAAAGATATCCCTGATAATAAACTTGAAGTGTATATAAGAGATTTTTTAGATTCAATGACATTATTCTTAAACAATGATTATGAAAATTGTGTAAGAACTTGTATAACAAGTTTAGAGAATTACTTTATCTTAAAAGGAAAGACTCAAACTTTTAGAAAAAATTTGGAAGACATATGCTCTGAAATTGATTTTGATCAGAATGGAAAAACAACAAATCGTACCATAATTTATGATAATATCAGTTTTTTATATGATATAAGAATTTCTATTGTACATAAGAATCTGAAAAATGATTTTGATTGGTCATGGATTGAATTATGTGAAAAAGGTATCTCATCTTTGAACTACATATATGAAAATCACTGTTCTGATTCGGAGATATGTGATTTTTTTGAAAAACTAATGTTGGAATTTACTTCAATAAAAGGTCTAAATAAAATTCTAGATTTAGATATTATTGAGCATAATTATTTTAATACCGATAATTCAGATAACAATAATAATACTATAATTAATTCAGCAAAAGATTTTAATGATCTTATGTTTCAAAGAGTGAAATTCTCAGATGAATGTAAGAATCATTTTTCAATATAACACATAACAAAGGTTCGTAGCCGACAGCGGGTCGAACCCGCTGCG
>CALBXN010000043.1 GCA_937890485.1 uncultured Treponema sp. | reverse complement strand
CCAAATCATTACTTGTCAGCATATGTGGTAGTGCATTATCCATAGCAATAACAATGTCAAACTTCTCTGTAAATGTATCTGATAATGCACAGAAATTAGCCTGCTTAAAACAAATTTCTACATTATTAGCTTTTGCTCTTTTTTCTGCTTCTACAAGTTCTCCTGTGCTTAAATCAGAAGCTGTCACACTATATCCAAGTGAAGCAACACCAATAGCCTGCGTTCCAATTCCACAAGCACAATCAAGGATTTTGGCTGTATTATCAAATCCATTATTCTGAAATATACGATTTAGGATTTCTGCCTGTTCCTTTGTTGTAGCTTGCCAATCAAGAAATAATTTATCATATTGAGTTGCCAAATTATCATAAAAAGTTTGTATTATGCTCATATCATTCACTCCGTAAAATTCAAGTTTATCTAACTGTTGTATAACTTGAAAGTTATCGCTCCGAGTTCAAAAGGGAATAAACATATGTATCCTTCCAAATCGGGTTGTCATTCTCGTCTTTCCAGAAATATACGTTTTCCTTAAAATGTGCCTCACGTATAAAATTCAAACTTTCAAGTAGTTTCCATGAAGCAATATTACAAGGGTCACATTCGGCAAAAATTCTATGTGTATTTTCCGAAAAAGATTTTTTAATCAAGGCATCGCAACTCTCTTTTGCATACCCCTTACCCCAATAATGCTTATTGAATACATATCCAATTTCTAGAGATTCAAAGTCTCTTTTTCCTAAATAAATATTTCCAATCATTTTGTTATTTGACTTTAACACAACTGCAATCATTTCGTCTGTGGAAATTCGCCAATCAAGATTTTCCTTTACCTCATTTATATCCATAGGCTTATATGGTTCATGTTTCACCACTTCTTCATCAGATAAATACTCATATAAATCTTGTAAATCTTGTTTACAGTATCTTCTTAAAATCAATCTATCTGTCTCAGTAATTATTTTTGTTTCTAACATCTCATTTCCTCTGTTAAATACCTTTTATTAAAAACATTTCCATTGGTTGTTCGTAATTTAGAATTTCAATAACAAAACCACCACAATCTTTATTTCATATCATGTTCCCATTTTTTCATTATAACAAAATAAGCATTTCTTTTGTAGTGTCATTTTTTTCATTCCTTGCAAAATTGGTAAAAGCCGTATACAATAGGGTATCAGTTTCCTAAAACAATGAAATAAGAGGATAAAATGCTGTTTAAAAAAAAGTTGCAACAGCAAATTGCAGAAAACACATCAAATAAATATGTCATTCACTGTATGAAAATCATGGTCATCATTATGCTTGGCATTTGGATTTTAAACATATTAAATGTTTTTCCTATCAATAAAAAAGTTGTGTTTTTATGTATGGTGGCAAGTTTGATTGTTTACACAATTGGAATGATTTGCTGGACATTCATAGATTTAAATAAGGATTTTGTAAAATATCTGATTATTTTATGGACAGTAATAATTACCACAATTATGGAAACAGGCCTTACTTTTCATGCAATTTTGGCAAGTGTACTTCCAATTCTCTTTTGTAGTCTGTATTCCTCAAAAAAGTTGATGATATATACTTCTGTTTTAACGATTATAAGCACTTTTATTTCTGTTATTGTGGGATACCACTATGGAATTTGTGATGCAAACATGACATTACTTCCAGGAGAACCTCTTTCTGTTTACATTAACGAAGCAGGTGAATTTACTCGTACTCAGATAAATAATAATCTTTGGTTTAGTCTGATTGTGTTTTTCATATTTCCTCGCTGTATCATTTATACAATGTGTATAATTGTTTGTTTCAATATTGGTAAGTTGAATCGCAATAATGTAGAATATGCAAAACACATGGAAGTTTTAGCTGAAATTGATGGTATGACTGGATTGTTCAATAAAAGCAAATATTTAAGTGTTATTTCAAATGATTATAATGAAGTTCAACAAGTGTCAGTTATTTTTTGGGATATCAATAATTTAAAAGTAATCAACGATACAAATGGACACGAAGAAGGAGATTTGTTAATTAGAACTGTTGCAAATAATATCCTAAATTTAACAGATGAAAATAAACAAGCCTTCCGTATTGGTGGAGATGAATTTATTATGATTCTAAAAAATGCTGATGAAACAGAAACTCTAAAAACAATCGAGCAATGGAAAAATAATATCAATTCAATAAAACATGAATATCCATTTGAAATTTCTGCCTCTATCGGTTACGCTTCTGGACAAGGAAAAGATTTACAACAAATTATAAAACAATCTGATGAAAATATGTACATCGATAAAAAGAAATATCACGAAAGTGCAAATAATTAAATTTTTTTGTGTATTTTAATTTTCATCTGGCTTTTGACCGTCGTGAGCAAGCCATTTACATTCAGTAATTTCCATGTTAGTGAAAGTTGCCTTGAATGATGAATTTTCTGGACTACAAGCATAAATTCCAAAACAGATTTTTCCGTCGCCTTTCCACATGTGACATATTCGCATTTGTTTAAAAGTTATTCCGTCATTAGAACATTCAATACAATAATCATCTTCTCGGCGGCTAAAACGATACCACATTGATTTTACATTTGCCGGGATTTCTGTTGTTGCCCAATCTGAAT
>CALBXN010000042.1 GCA_937890485.1 uncultured Treponema sp. | reverse complement strand
AGTCTCGCAGCCGAAGATCTCACGGGCAGCGGCGGCACGGTTGGGGTCAGCCTCAACCACGTACTTGACGTTGCAGATGTCGTTGTCGGCGGTGCGCAGGAATGCGCCGTGGATGTCGCAGCCGGAACGGCCAAAACCGATGATGGCAATGTTTAACTTCTTCATAGGGTATCACTTCTCCTTACATATTATTACATGGTTATTTTACCATCGAAATAACTATTTTTCAATCCGTAGAATTGTATAGGAAAAGTTCTAAAATTTTGGTGGGATGAACAAATACAGTGATTTTTACAATTTTATTGGTTCTGCCTCCGATTTTTTTGCCGACATTTGTAAAAATGTTTCAAAATTCTGAATTTGATAAATTCAAAACAGTTATTATTCTAACAGTGACATTCATCATTGCGGTTGCTATATTTACATTGAGTGTGTGTTATTACTTTGGAACATCTGTCATTACTTTTTTATTTGCCAGCGAATACACACAAGCAAGTTTTTTACTGACCCCATTAACATTGGGAGTATTGTTCTATGGCGGAGGATTGTTTTTTCAACAAATGCTGTTAGCCTTAAATCAAGAACTGACAATTGTAACAATTTGCCTTGGGATTTCTTTTCTTAATCTTATATGGCATTATATTTTCACCTCAAAATATGGAGCTGTTGCCGCTGCATATACAACGTTGGCGACCAATACAGTATATATGTTGAGCTGTTTGTCGGCACTTTTGTTTCTTACAAAAAATTTTACAGAAAGGAGAGCGAAACATGAGTAAAAATATTTTTAAACATGTGAAGGTCAAGGGAATCGCAATGTCTGTTCCGTCACACACCATAGACCTGTTGGAAGAGATGGAAGAATTGGGACTGGATTTGAAAAAAGGAAAACGTTTAGCCAAACAGGTCGGAATGAAAAGTCGCCATGTGGTTGATGAGAATACGACAGCCGCTGATTTGGCTTTGGATGCTGCCAAAAGACTTATGAAAGAAATGGATATTGCCCCGCAGACAATTGATGCCTGCTTTCTGGTTACACAGTCTCCTGACTGGCGGGCTCCTGCAACCTGCCAGCGCTTACACAAGGAATTGCGTTTGCCTGAAACAACGCCGACATTTGATATAAATCAAGGTTGTGCTGGTTACGTTTATGGTTTGTGGTTGGCTCATTCTATGATTGAAAGCGGAGCAAGTAAAAGAGTGCTGATGATGGCCGCAGATGCAAGTATTCAAAAAAATCCCAAAAACAGAGTAATGGCTCCTGTGTTTGGAGACGCCGGTTCAGCAACATTGTTGGAGTTTTCAATCGAAGATCGTCCCACCTATTTCAATATGTGTGCTGATGGTAATGGATACGACTTATTACTGGTACCAGCCGGAGGTGCAAAAATTCCGTTTTTATATGAAAATTTTTTGTATTTTTCACTTTGGATTCCACAGTTTGCATCAAAATCTGTCCTGATGTAACCAGGCTGAACACATGTTACATTTACACCGTATTTTGAAAGTTCATGGCGTAATGCAAGTGAATAATTTAACACATAAGCTTTACTTGCGGCATAAGAAGCAAACATTGGTGTAGGTTGATTTCCTGCAATAGAACCGATATTCAAAATTGAACCAGATTTATTTTCTTGCATTTGTTTACCAAAAATTGCACACATTTGTGTTAATGCAACAATGTTTAAGTTAAGCATTGGTAAAACTTTACTTCCTAATTCAACACTTGAACCAAAAATTCCACAACCTGCATTATTTATAAGTAAATCTACAACTACATTATTTTCAGAACAAAAATCAAATACTTTTTTAGCAGAATCTTCAGAAGATAAATCAACTGAACAAACTTTTACATTAATTGAATTAGCTTCTACAAGTTCTTTACTTAAATCTAAAAGTTTGTTTTCAGAACGAGCAACTAAAACTAAATTCCACCCTTTTTTTGCTAAAATTTTAGCAATTTCCTTTCCCACTCCACCAGAAGCTCCTGTAATTAAAGCCCACTGATTTTCTTTTTCATTTAATTTTTTCATAAGTGAACATATTATATCATAATGTCAAATATTTATCTACTATAGTCAGAGTAAAGCTTTTACCACTTGAACATATCAACAGAATTTTATAAAATAAAGAGAATAAATTTAATTCATTGCAGAAAGTTTTTTTAACTGCAGAAAATATTTTTTTGAGAGGTACAAATAGTATGGCTTATGATATTTCCAAATTGAGAAATATCGGTATCAGTGCCCACATTGACTCGGGTAAAACTACACTGTCCGAACGTATTCTATTTTATTGTAACAAGATTCACGCAATTCATGAAGTTCGTGGTAAAGACGGTGTTGGTGCCGTAATGGATAACATGGAACTTGAAAGAGAAAGAGGTATTACAATTGCTTCTGCATCTACACAGGTTCAATGGAAAGACCACACTTTCAACGTAATCGACACACCGGGCCACGTTGACTTCACAGTAGAAGTTGAACGTTCTCTTCGTGTTCTTGACGGTGCTATTCTTGTTCTTTGTTCAGTAGGTGGTGTTCAATCACAATCTATCACAGTAGACCGTCAGTTAAAACGCTATCACGTTCCAAGAATTGCATTCGTAAACAAATGTGACCGAACAGGTGCAAACCCATTCAAAGTTCGTATGCAACTTCGTGAAAAATTAGGTCTAAACGCATACATGATGGAAATTCCAATCGGTCTAGAAGATAAACTAGAAGGTGTTGTTGACCTAGTAACAATGAAAGCTATCTACTTTGAAGGTGATTCAGGAACAGAACTTCGCTATGCTGAAATTCCTGCACACTTAGTAGATGATGCAAACAAATATCGTGAAGAACTTCTTGACGCTGCTTCTATGTTTGATGATGAACTTATGGAAGCATTACTTGAAGGAAATCCTACAGAAGAACAAATTAACAGAGCTATCAGAAAGGGAACTCTTTCAGAACAATTTGTTCCTGTTTTCTGTGGTTCAGCTTACAAAAACAAAGGTATCCAACCACTTCTTGATGGTGTTGTAAAATACCTTCCTGATCCAACAGAAGTTAAGAACGTTGCTCTTGACCTTGATAACAACGAAGCTCCTGTAGAACTTTCTTCAGAAGAAAAAGATCCATGTGTTGCTCTTGGATTCAAACTTGAAGATGGACAATATGGACAGTTAACATATGTTCGTGTTTACCAAGGTGTTCTTAGAAAAGGTGAAGAACTTTACAATACACGTTCACGCAAGAAGTTCAAGGTTGGACGACTTGTTCGTATGAACTCAGCTTCTATGGAAGATATTAATGAAGGTTTACCAGGAGATATTGTTGCTCTATTTGGTATTGATTGTGCATCAGGAGATACATTCTGTAGTGCAGGATTGAACTACGCAATGACATCTATGTTCGTTCCTAATCCAGTTATTTCTTTATCAATTACACCAAAAGATAAAAAATCAGCTGACCAAATGGCAAAAGCTCTTAACCGCTTTACAAAAGAAGACCCAACTTTCCAAACTTATGTTGATCCTGAATCAAACGAAACAATCATCAAAGGTATGGGAGAGTTACACCTTGAAGTTTATGTTGAACGTATGCGTCGTGAATACAACTGTGAAGTTACAACAGGTGCTCCACAAGTTGCATACCGCGAAACAATTACACAACAAGCAGACTTCAACTATACACACAAAAAACAATCTGGTGGATCTGGACAATACGGTCGTGTTGCAGGTTTCTTAGAGCCAATTGAAGATAAAGATTACGAGTTTGTAGACAATATTAAAGGTGGTGCAATTCCTAACGAATTTATCCCATCTTGTGATAAAGGATTCAAAGCTTCTATGCAAAAAGGTGCTCTTATTGGGTTCCCTATTGTTGGAATTAAAGCAACAATCAATGATGGACAGTCTCACCCTGTAGACTCTTCTGATATTGCATTCCAACTTGCAGCAATTGGTGGATTCAAAGAAGCATACATGAAAGCAAAACCAGTTATTCTTGAACCTATCATGTCAGTTTCTATTGAAGGACCTACAGAATTCCAAGGAAACATTTTTGCATTAATCAACCAACGAAGAGGAATTATCGTATCTTCAACAGAAGATGGAAACTTCTCTCGTGTTGAAGCAGAAGTTCCACTTTCAGAAATGTTTGGATTCTCAACAATTCTTCGTTCTGTAACACAAGGTAAAGCAGAATTCTCTATGGAATTTGCAAAATATGGTAAAGTTCCAAATAGCGTTTCTGAACAACTTATCAAAGATTACGAAGAAAAACGCAAAAAAGAACAAAAATAGTTTAGAATATAAACTTTTTTGAACTACCAAAAGGTCGCCGATAAAATGAAAATTTTGTTAGCGACCTTTTTATTTTTAAAAAATAAAGTTTGCATTATTCAACTTTATATAGTAAAATTGAATATATGAAAAATACTTTTTAAGAAAAAAACTTTAAGTCTTAAAAAGCGAATCAAAGTTTTACTTACAATATTGTTACAAGCAAAACTTTGTCACTTACTTTTTACTATTTATTGGAGGAACTTATGGTAAAACAAGAACTTGTAGATAGAAGCCCTGTTCGTTTTTTTAAAAACGCAACAAATGGTGGATTAAAGGCTGGAGAAATCGGAGCATTAACTTCAAAAAAAGGATTAGGAAAAACTTCTGTTTTGGTACAAATTGGATTGGATAAACTTTTTCAAGATAAACATGTAGTTCATATTTCTTTTAACCAAAATGCAGATTTTTCTATGACTTGGTACGAAGATATTTTTAATGAAATTACAAAGAAAAAAAATATCAATAACGCAACAGAATTAAAAGCAGATACATTGAAAAAAAGAGTTATCTTAAACTTTAACCAAGATAGCGTTACAGGAGAACAAATTGTTAATACACTAAAAGCTTTAGCAGCAGGTGGGATTGCAACAGATTGTATCCTTATTGATGGACTTGATTTTTCAAGAGTATCAGAAGACTCTATCAAAACATTAAAAGATTATGCAACTGAAGCAGGAAGTGTAATTTGGTTCGGCGTAAGTACAGATGCGGAAAACTTAAAGGATATGCTACCAGAAAATGTTGCAACTTATGTTGATGCTGTTATTCACCTTGAACAAAAACCAGACGCAATCGAAATGAAAGTTCTAAAATTAAGAGATGAAAAAGTTGAAGTTTCAAATCTTAAATTAGATTCAAAAACACTTTTAATTGCTGAAAAATAAATTTATTTTGAGTTAAACTAAGAGGACTGTCGATTTGTTGGCAGTCCTTTCTTTTTTTAAAAATTCCTTGTGAATAGAAGTTATTTGTGATATAATTTATTCACTATGAATATCAGATCAAGCGGCATTTTGCTGCATCCTACATCGTTACCGGAAACACCGGGTATTGGAACTATTGGTAAACAAGCATATAAGTTTGTTGATTGGCTCGCCTCTGCAAATCAAACATTGTGGCAGATTCTTCCTATCGGACCAACAGGATATGGCGATTCTCCTTATGCATCATTTTCTACCTTTGCTGGAAATCCTTTAATGATAGACCTTGATATGTTAAAAGAAAAAGG
Organism: uncultured Treponema sp.; assembly: GCA_937890485.1. Lineage (GTDB taxonomy): Bacteria > Spirochaetota > Spirochaetia > Treponematales > Treponemataceae > RGIG9060. Next base: position 2,858 of record CALBXN010000042.1, on the reverse strand, counting down.
TTGGATTTCACAAGAGCAAATAACACCACCAGATTACATAAAAAATTCAGGTTATGTTGATTTTGGTTCAGTTGTTTGGTGGAAAATTCCTGTCTTAAAAACTGCAGCTTCTCAATTTTTAGATTCTTGCACAAAAGAAGACAGAGATTTATACGAAGCATTCAAAAATGATAACGCATCTTGGCTAGATAATTATGCTATCTTTATGAGCATAAAAGAATATTATGACGCAAAAGCACAAGAAGAAGATAGATTTGGTGCAATGTGGAGTAACTATTGGCCAAAAGAATTAGCAACACATCAACCAAAAGCTGTTTCAGATTGGCATGCAAGTCATGTAAAAGAGACAGAAGTTCACAAAGTAATTCAATTCTTCTTTTTCTCACAATGGAAAAAATTAAAAGAATACGCAAATTCAAAAGGAATTTCTATTATTGGTGATATTCCAATCTTTGTTGCATCTGACTCAGCTGATGTTTGGGCTAACCAAAACTTATTCCAACTTGATGAAAATGGAAAATCTACAGCAGTTGCAGGCGTTCCACCTGATTATTTCAGTGCTACAGGTCAGCTTTGGGGAAATCCTCTTTACAATTGGGACGAAATGAAAAAAACAGGTTACAAATGGTGGATTGATAGAATCAGAGCCATGACATCTGTTGTTGACTTTGTAAGAATTGACCACTTCCGTGGATTTGAAGCTTACTGGTCAGTTCCAGCAGGAGAAGAAACTGCTATTAACGGAAAATGGATTCCAGGTCCAGACCATGACTTGTTCAACAAAATCAAAGAAGAACTTGGTGACATTCCTATTATTGCAGAAGACTTAGGTGTAATCACTGATGGAGTTGCTGCTTTAAGAGATGATTTTGAACTTCCAGGAATGAAGGTTCTTCAATTTGCATTTGATGTAAATGAAGAAAAAGCTGGTGCTTTGACAAATGCTTTCCTTCCTCACGAATACGGAAGCAACTTTGTTGTTTACACAGGAACCCACGACAACGAAACAATGCAAGGTTGGTTAAATAGTGCAAAACCAGAAGAAAGAGACTTAATCAGAAAATATCTTGGAGCTTGTACACCAGGAGTTACAATTACTGATGAACAACTCTGCCCTGCTTTAATTAGAGCAGCCTTTGCTTCTGTTGCAAAATACGCTGTTATTCCAATGCAAGATATTTTTGCAATCGGTAGCGAAGGAAGAATGAATGTACCTTCTACAACTGGTGGAATCAACTGGCAATGGAGAATGACTCCGGAGATGTTTAGTGCAGAAAAAGCTTTATGGCTTAAAGAAATGAGCGTTCTTTACGGAAGAAACAAAGCATAATTTTTTGTAAAAATAATATAAAGAGCTGTCTATTTTTTAGATGGCTCTTTTTTTTAGATGCTGAAATAAATTCAGCATGACAAAACTCTTAACAAAAAAACTCGTCATTCTGAACTTGATTCAGAATCAAACTAAATTCAATTTAAATAAAAAAACACCTACCAAAAACCGAAAAATAATTCAATTTTGGTAGGTGTCTTTATCACTTTTTAAGGTAATATTTTTTTTAGTAAAACATTAAATTATTTTACACGAACAACTGTACATGTTAAACCATCTACAGTAATAGAAGTATCTGCAACACTTACACCTTTTGGAGAAGCGATTGCTTTGCTTCCTGCTTTTACGCTATCAGCAAGAACTTCTGCATTTTCCATTGAAGTACCAACATTTACAGTTGCACTATCTTTTGTTCCGTTCATAACGATAAAGTATGTGTAACCATCAGCTTTAAGTGAATAAGCAATTACATTATCCAAACCAGCTGTTGCTTCTTCAAGAATTGCTGAATTTGCTTCAACAGCTTCTCTTGTTCCAATTCGGAATGCAGAAGTATTTTTGCGCATTTCGATAAGACCTTTTGTATAGTCAAGAAGACCTTGATAATCAGAATCTAATTTCCATACAATTTGGTTGATATTATCAGAAGCATCATAACTATTTCTTACAAAGTTTCCTGTTAATTCAGTTGTAGCATTTAGTTTTGGTTTTGAGCGACCTCTTTCTTGTCCAGCATGGAAGAAAGCAACACCTTGTACAGTTGTTGTGATGAAGTTACCCATCTTAATTCGTTTGATACCTTCTGCTTTTTCTTCAGGAATTGATTCATTAAGTGGTGTGTTATTGAAAATATTATCATGAAGAGTTAAACCATCATGACAAACAAGGTACTGTACACTATCTCCTGGATCATCAGCTCGGTAATTTCGCTTTGGAATACCAAGAATATTTGAAACAAGGTAAGAAGGAGCAGTTGTTTTTCCTGTAATAAATCCTTTTCCACCTTCGTTAAATCCACCAGCTTTTACAGCGTCACGAAGTTCATCGTTGAAAACTGAAATGCTATCTGTTTTTGAAACTTGTTTTTGTTCCATACCGAATGTTCCAGATGGACCATTGTACATTGACCAACCTTCACCTACAAATAATGTATCTTTGTTGATTTTTGCACATTCTTCGTATGCTTTCTCACATATTTTTGTGCTTTATTACTATGTTTTTATTATAATCCTATCTTTTTTTATCGTCAATGCACTGTCTCCCCAAAAAAATTGCAACAATATGTATAAAGTTGACCAAAAAGGAATAAAAAAGTGCGCAACAACCTTTTGCGGCTGTTGCGCATCGTTTTGCACACTAAAGCTTCTATGTTTTATCGCTTTAGCATGCCAAATCATTCACTTTCCAATTGTTTTGCATATTTAATACGATAGATACGTTTCAGTGAGTCATCTATTCTCTCTTCTGCAATGGTGCCGTCCAATACTGCCTGTAATACACCACCATATGCTTTTCCAAACTTCTCCGG
>CALBXN010000041.1 GCA_937890485.1 uncultured Treponema sp. | reverse complement strand
TTGTAAGTGATTCTGATGCTTTTAAAGTTATGGGATTTGTAAACATCTTCGCTTAAAGCTTCCATTGCGTAATCAAGATACACAAGATTGTGAACATGATGATTAAAATCGATATCGTTTCTGCGTGGTGTGATTGCAACTTCAGTTGTAAAGTTTTCTGGAACTTCTATTTTAGGTAATTTTTTTTCTGCAAAAACTGATTTTGCTTCTGGTTCGTATTTTGCTAAAAGTTCGTCAGAAATTTTTGTTGGTCGTCCAGAATTTATATCAAAGTAAACCCATCGAGTTGTACCTTTTGCACAAAGTGAGTCATTGCAGTAAAGTTCAAATTCTCTTGATGTTCCAAATAATGAAGTTACACCTTGACTCCATGTGATTGCATGAACTTTATCGCCATATTTTGGATAAAAATCAATTTGTACAAGCCAATCTGTTAAAACCCAAGCAAATCCATTGCTACTACTTTCAAGAATATAATCTCCTGCTGTATCAGAGTGACGATTCCCTGAATTTTCTAATATCTTTAAAATGGTTTCTATTTTCATTTCGCCATTAGGATAAAAATCTTCGATAAGTGGTTGATATTCAAATTTTACAAACATAAAAATAATTTTAATCTAAATGACATTTTCTGTAAAGATGTAATTTAATTTCATGAATTTTAATTTATTCATTTTTTGAGGGGGAAATTTATTTTTCTTTTCTACCAAAAACAAAATTTGTATGATAAAATATTCTTATAGATAATTTACAATTTGATTTTTATGGGAGAAAAAAATTGCTTTCATATTACATAATTACATCTTTATTAGTTTTAATAAATTTTATAGTTTTAATTTTTCTGGTTGAAGGTAAAAAAATAAACTATTATTTTACAATTATGTTTTTATTAATGGTTCTTTCTTCCCTTGGATATTTAACAAGTGCATTATCAACAACAACTTCAGAAGCAGTTTTGGCAAATAAAATAATTTATCTTGGAGGATGTTTTGTTCCTCCAGTTTTGTTTTTTTCAATTTGCGCAGTTTGTAACTTAAAAATAAAAGGTTGGTGTAAAAATTTATTATACATATTTAGCCTTTTTGTATATTTTATGGTTTTATCAACAGGCTTTAGTGAAATTTATTATAAAAAGAATTTTACATTAACTTCAATTTATGGATGTTCTGTTCTTGGATATGAATATGGTCCAGGTCATTTTACATTTTACATAATTATATATGGCTATATTATAATGGGAGTTCTAACTCTTATTTATACTTTACATAAAAAACATACTGTTTCAAAAAAAAGTGTTTTCACTTTGCTGATGTTAGAAATTGTAAATACTTTATTGTTTATTATTTCTAGAGTTTTAGATTTTCCTTTTGAAATTATGCCTGCAATGTATGTTTTAGACGGTTGGATACTTTTGTATATTCATCGTAGAACTTCAATGTACAATATAAAAGATTGCGTAAATAGTTCTTTGGAAAAACAAGATACTTATGGTTACATTGTTTTTGATAACAAAAAAAATTATTTAGGATGTAATTCCGTTGCAGAAAAAATTGTTCCGGATTTAAAAAAATGCGTGGTTGATTCTCAAGTAGATGATTTACCAAAAATGAAGATTTTTTTAAATTGGATTAAAGATTACACTAAGCACTGTACAAATGATTTTAACTATGAACAAGATGATAAGCATTATGAATGTGTTATCGAAAGAATTTGGTACAAAGAAAAAGCTTGTGGTTACATTATTGAACTTCATGAAGAAACTGAAAAATGGAAATATCTTGAGATGATGTCTTCTCATAATTTTAATTTAGAAGAAAGAATCAGAGATAAAATTCAACATATACAAAATATTCAGTCTCAAATTCTTTTGGGAATTGCAAGTGTTGTAGAAAATCGAGATGATAGCACAGGTGGTCATATTAAACGCACAAGTGATGTTATTAAAATTTTAGTTGATGTAATCCGCGAAAAAGATATTTTACGACTAAGTGATGAGTTTTGCGAAGATTTAATAAAAGCTGCTCCTATGCATGATTTAGGTAAAATCGGAATTGATGATAAAATTTTGAGAAAGCCAGGTAGATTAACTGAAGAAGAATTTGCAATTATGCAATCTCATGTTATAAAGAGTGCCCAACTTGTTGAAAAAATTCTAGGTGGAGTTGAAGAAGAACATTTTGTAAATGTTGCTATCAATGTTGCAAAACATCATCATGAAAAATGGAACGGAATGGGATATCCTGATAAATTAAAATGCGAAGATATTCCTTTAGAGTCAAGAATTATGGCAATCGCTGATGTTTATGATGCTTTAGTAAGTAAGCGATGTTACAAAGAACCAATGAGTTTTGAACAAGCCTACAATGTTATGATTGAATCTATGGGAAGCCACTTTGACCCAAAACTAGAAGAAGTTTTTATTTTAAGTAGAGAAAAACTAGAAGAGTATTACAGTAGCGAAGATTGTGAGGCTGGGAAGTAATTTGACAATTTCAATAAGTGAAAATATAATGTTTTTGAATATATTCATTTTATTTTGTTATGGAGAATAAAAATTTTTATGAAAAAAATAATTGTTTTTGCATTATTACTTGTTTTTACAACAACGATTGGATTTTGCATAGAAATAGAATCTTATACTATAGATTCAGATTTGGTATTTGCAGGTGCTGAATATTTGGGTACCAGTGATAATTATGATGATATGATAGATGTTTGCGAATATCTGTTGGGAGAACCTTGCGATATAAAAATGTTAAAAAAACATGAAAATGTATTCTATAAGGCTTTAGACATTTATAATGTTGAAAATGAAGAAGTTTATATTGTATTCATGTATATAAAGTCTAAAAATTCTTTGGATTATATAAATAAATGGTTAGTAAGAATATGTAAGAAGGAATATTATTCATACACTTATACTGATTGGCTTACCGATTTTGACAAAATATCTCAAATAGTAAATGTTTATTATTCTTCAGAAGAATGAGGAAAGTTTTTTGTATTAACTTATGATGAACGCTCAAAATAAGTTATTGAAAATAAGTAATAGGAGATTTTATTATGAAACAGAAAAAAATTTTTATTACATTTATTTTGACATTATTTCTTGTATTAACAATAAGTGCTAATGATTCAATTAAAACAGAAAATATAGGTTACATAAATAAAAATATTACATCTTTCATTACTATAATAAAAAAAATTCCAGATTGGTCATTATTGGATGGACTTAGTTTTAGATTAAAGATAAATCCTTATGATATAGAAATTTGGAATATTCTTGGAGCTTGTTATTATTTGGGAGAAGGAATAGAGCAAAATTATACAAAGTCATTTGAGTGTTATAAAAAAATAATAGAAATTGACTCGACTTACGGGGATGCTTGGGATATTCTTGGAGATTGTTATTATTTTGGAGAAGGCACAGAGCAAAATTACACAAAAGCATTTGAATGCTATAAAAAAGCAACAGAAGGTAATTTAATTCACGGAGATGCTTGGTACAATCTTGGAGATTGTTATTATTTTGGAGAAGGCACAGAGCAAGATTATACAAAAGCCTTTGAGTATTATAAAAAAGCAACAGAAGTAAATCCAGCTCAGGGGGATGTTTGGAATACTCTTGGAAATTGTTATTATTTGGGAGAAGGCACAGAGCAAAATTACACAAAGGCTTTTGAGTGTTATAAAAAAGCAACAGAAGTTGATCCATCAATCGGAGATGCTTGGTATATACTTGGACTTTTTTATAATAAGGGAATAGTTACAGAGCAAAATGCCACAAAGGCTTTTGAGTGTTATAAAAAAGCAACAGAAGTTGATCCAATAGACGGGGATGCTTGGGATATGCTTGGGGCTTGTTATTATTTTGGAGAAGGCACAGAACAAAATTATACAAAAGCCTTTGAATGTTTCAACCAAGTTATAGAACTTGACCACACAAGAGGAGATGCTTGGTATATGCTTGGTCTTTGTTATTCTTTGGGGAAAGGCACAGAACAAAATCTCAAAAAGGCATTTGAGTGTTATAAGAAAGCTACAGAAGTTGCTCCAACAATTGAATATGCTTGGTATAATCTTGGTAGCTGTTATGAGTATGGTTATGGCACAGCAAAAAATCCAGAAATGGCAACTTGGTGTTACAATAAAGCAAAAGAACTTGGAATGTAACAACAGTTCTAATACTTAACTCTCATTCTGCCATATCCTTTGATTTTTTTAGAATCAACTGAATATGTGTTGTAATGAACTCCGTTTGAACCTGAGGAACTATCTAAAATATAAACGATATTATCTTCGTATTTTTCAAAAAATCCGATGTGAGTAATTTCTTTACTGCCTTCTGGTCCGATAAAAACTAAATCGCCTTTTTGAACAGTTCCTACAGATTTTTTTGTAGAAGCGTAATCATGAATGTTTTGAGCTGTCATATCTTCATTTAATAATTTGTATTCTGTGTCTACCATGGCATATTTGTAACACATAATTACAAGACCAGAACAATCAATTCCGATGGTGTTTCGTAATGGATCTTCGCCTCCCCATTCGTAAACAGTATCTTCTTTTTCGTAAAGTTCTGCAAATTTGAAGGCTCGAGAAATAATTTCGGGTGGACAATCTATGGTTGTAAAAGATGAAGTAACGTATCGTATTCCTGTTAAAAATTCAAAACTACAAGATGAAAAAATTAGGATTACTAAGCCAAAAAATAAAAGTGATTTTTTCATAAAAACACCTCTAAAAAAATAGTTTTAAACTTTAGTTTTCGTATTTTTTATCAAATTCTTCTGCGTTTTCGTTTACCCATTTTTTACTAGCGTTATAAACTTTTTCAGTTGTATTTGCTAGCGCTTTTAGGATTTTTTCACCAGCTTTACCGAGTTTCAAAACTCCTTGAGATGCAGGATTTTTTGCAAGATTTGCAGCTTTTTCAACAGCCATTTCATATTCATCTTTAGTTAATTCTTTTGCGGCTTTATCAATATCAAGTTCCCCAATCCAAGAATAACCTAAACTTGTAAAAGTATTTTTAAAAGAAAATCTTGCAATGGCTTTTTCTTCTTCTGTAAGTTCTTTTGTAATTTTTTCTACTGCTGTAATAAATTTTTTTGAAGATTTTTCTACATCAACTTTCTTCGCTGCAAAAATAAAAGTTGAAATAAAAACAGAAAGCAAAATAAAAAAAGTAATTTTAAGATATGTATTTTTCATTGATTATCCTCCTATAGAATTTATTATATCACGAATTAAAATTTTATTTACAAAAAAATAAAAAAAAACTTTGTATTGCAAGGTTACAAATTTTTTTAAGGATTTACTAATGACGCTACAAATATCCAGATGAAAATTCCACAGGCAATCATTTTCATTCCAGTGCCTAGTAAAAATCCTTTTAAAGAACCGAAGGCAGCTGTTAAGGCCCTTTTTGAATCAGAATTATCGTGAATCATTTCTCCAACCCAAGCACCGATAAAAGGTCCTGCAATAATTCCTAGTGGTCCAACAAAAAAACCGATAATTAATCCAATTGTAGAACCCCAAGTTCCTGCTTTACTTCCACCAGATTGTTTTGTAAAAATGATTGGAAAAATATTATCCAAAACTGAAACTAAAACTGCAACAACAGCAGTGATAATCAAAGTTGTAACAGAAATATCTGTATAAACAGAAAAATATGCTAGTAAAAGACCAAGCCAAGCAAGAGGAGCACCAGGTAGTATAGGAACTATAGTTCCTGCAAAACCAATTAGCAAAAAAATTCCACCAATTATTACATATGCGATACTTCCGTCCATGGATAACTTCCTTATTAAAAATAATCAGAAAAATATGAAGTTTGCTGTTCAATAGCGTCTTCAAGCATATCAACTGTGTTTTCGTTACAAACTAATCTACCAATTTTGTTAAGATAATCTGGGCGTTTATAACCTAAAAGCATTGTTGTCATTGTTTGAATATCAATTTTATCTTTATGTTTTTTTCCAGTAGGTTCAACTTTTCCTTTCCCCTGTCTATCGATAGTTAAAGTAAAGCCACCTTGATTCCATGGTAAAAGTGGATCTTCTAATGTAAATGACCAAACTCTTTTTCGAGTATCTGGTTTAAATGGATATTGTTCGATAAATTTTTCAAAATCAACGATGCGTGCCATAAAATAAGGAGAAATATTTTCTTGAATTTTTGCATCTTCCAAAAGGAAAGCCAAAGATTCATCTGTGAATGTACTTCCCACAACCTTATTTATCATTGAAAAGTGGGCACTAACAAAGTTCCAAAGACCAATTCTTGCTTCTTCATTCATAAAAATCATATCTTTGATATGGAAAACTTCGTCAGCAATCCAGTAAATTACATAGCCGTCAAGTTCACCTTTTTCGTTATAGTAAACAGCTGAAGTTATATCATCATTATCCCAAAGCCAATATTCATTCCATGCCAAATCGTCACGAATTAAAGCTCCATGAGTAACAGAGGCAAATCTATCATAACACTCTCGGATTATAGGACTTGTAATTGGAACTCTACGAACCTCCCCTGCACCCTGACGACTTTTTGGCAACTGATAATCTTGAATTTCGTATGTAATTTTGTCAGAAATAATTTCCCATCCTTTTCTTCTATAATAAGGAATGGAATATGGATAAAGATAAGAAATATACTGTCCTTTATCACGCATTTCGTAAAGTGCTTTTTCTAAAAGGGCGTGCATAAGTCCATGATTTGAATATTCTGGATAGGTTCCAACTCCTGTAAGTCCACCCATGTCATATATTTGACTAAAAATTCGCACCTTCATTGGATAAACAACGCACTGTGAAACTAAATTTTCTTTATCGAACCAACCAATTACACTAGCTCGTTCAAAACTAGGCAATTTTGCTCGGATAAATTCTTTTTCTTCCCAACCAACTT
>CALBXN010000040.1 GCA_937890485.1 uncultured Treponema sp. | reverse complement strand
TTGCCTTGCCGCCGTTTCCACCGGGAATATTACCGGAATGACTGTTTGGTGAAACGGCTTTTTTTGCCGATTTTACGGTGCCTTTTTGTTTATTTTGATATTTTTTTGTTAGAATACACAAAAAACACACGCCATATTAGAACACGTATATTGTGTAAATACACAAAAAAGTGATGCTTTTATGCTATTTTTTTGTGTTCTATACACAAAAAATTTTGTTAAACATTTAACAATCAAATAAATGATAATATTTGTTTAGATTGTGATGATAATACATATTATCAGCATTTTTTAGGTTTATTAAACGTGTTTATCATGGTGATAGGGGCTATTTGTCAAAACTTTAACAAGGAATCTTTTCACGTTCAACCGAAGCCTAACCAAACCAGCTACACTACAGCTACACTATATTATAAGCTAACTATACATCCACAAAATACACAGTTAACCACTATAATATATACCTACCTAAATCACTGACCGAAACCTTATAACCCTTGAAATTCCAACCATTTAACAAATTATGCACCATAATTAGCCAACCAATCTTTTACCATTCTTCCCCACCTCTCCCCACTTCCATATAAAAAAATAAATAAAACACACCCCCTCTCCCCACTATATTACCAGAATGATACACCCACCACCAAAAACAGACCCCTCTGTTTCTTTACTGTTGTTTTACTGTCCTAAAAAACAGACATAAAAAAAACAGCATATTTTATGCTGTTTTCTCATTACCTATATTATAAATCCAATGTTTATGGCATCTTTAAGCCATTTTATTTTTATATATGACTAATTACCTAATAATTATATAAAACCCTGTATTTACCTTGATTACCCTTAAAAAACTACGTCAATACTGAGTGCCACTTTGGGTATGACTTACCCAACTGCCAGCTTACCATTAATATATAAACTATTACTCCAATATAATCTCTGTCCACAACTCTCACAATAATGAATGCTTCTATCTGGCACTAATCCCCTATGACAAGCTGGACAATATGCATCTATACTAAAATTATCTAAATCTAAAAACACTCTTACTTCTACTGGTGTCTGCTTATCCATTTATACTCTCCTTATACTATGGAAGCTTCCAACAAAAATTCGCTTCATCATTCTTATGACATTTAAGTACTGTACCATATTTCTCTTTATCTTTCTTTGCCTGAGTAATAAGCTTATCTATTATAATAAGTTCCTGTTCACTATACTCATCTCTACATTCAGAAAAATCAAATACGGCATCATCATATTCAAATATATCTCCTAATATATACTTTAACAGAGATACAAAATCATGTGTATGATTCCATTCACCATTACATTTATATTCATATATTAAATTAGTACCAATGTATTCATCTAACCTGGTACAATAATCGTTTATATAAACATATTCTATATAATCCTGTATATCAATTTTCATTTATTTTATCTCACTTCTTTTCTGTAGCTCATCTTTGTCAAGGACATTTATGCCCTTATCAAAATTATGACACACCATACGTCTTATATAACTCTTCTCTTACTTCATCTATGGCGTTATCTATAACTCTTTTTACTCGTTCGTCATCACGCTTAAGCCATTTCTTTTTAAACGCATCTTTTGCTGTCAACCATGAATCCTCACTTGTATCACAGCTTGCGTACCAATCGTAGTCGTGGATAAGGTCAAATACATCGAATATCAGTTCAGATATTTCTCTATCTTCAAAGACATTTCTGCACTTATCATCCCAACCGAATATCTCGCTGTTGCATCGACTATCAATATAATCAAATTTTCCACCACTCATCACCTACTCCTTTTCGTCCGTGGCTCATCCTTGCAAGTATCAAAGTCATATACAAGATAATTAGACGCACAATACATCCCATCCCCTGCATACTCTTCACACTCTCGACACAGCTTTACCTCGTCCTTTGGCTCATAATGGCTGTCCCATTCACAACATCCTTCGCACATTTCAGGACAATATAACTCAAATCTACAAGTCCCACAGTACTCATCCTCTTTTTCTCTCATGTCTGCACCACAGTTAGGACAGAAGTCATACAAATCTATCGCTTGCTCTCCACATACTGAACAGTAATTCCATGCACCCTCTATACCACCACTTCTATCTATCCACTCCCCTTTCGGTCTGTCTGCGGAAGGCAGGTCTTGAATACTCTCTAAGGCATCGAAAAGACCGTCACAATAACTCAAGACATCTTGTTTAGTTACGGTCTTTTTTAATTTATAAATTGAATTTAATGCATCTTCTCTGTATATGGTATCATTACTCATCGTCTGCTCCTTGTATCTTTGCACCACAGTACCGTATATTCTTTATTTTACACATTTCATAATATGTATTCTCATCTACAACAGCACATTGTATATTATGTGCATTACAATATTCATCAAATACTAAAACATGTAGTCCACACAAACTAACCAGATAATCAAAAGAATATGTAACAATTAAAGCCAATTCAGACTGTAATGACTCATATAAATAACTTGTCATTACAATTCCATACCAATGTGGTTCTTCTATTTGTACATTTTTATAAAATTTAATAAAATCATCCAATGTTAAATCATTATAATAATGTTCCCATAACATAATTATATTCCTCTTATGCCAAATACTCGACTTATTATATGCCATTTACTCTACTTGCTATCATATCTGCTGTATGCGTATATAATACATTAGGATATTTTTCTATAGCATTACCTAATATATTCCAGTTCTTGCTTTCATCATATGCGCCCATATGCCAACGTATACATAGCATTTCTTCCTCGGTCAAATCAAAAAGCTTCTGTGCCATTATAACAGATAACTCTCCATGCCCTGTTATCATCTCACAATTATTATATTGCCATTGGCCAGTTTCTTCATTATATATATAGGACACACATTTACACAAATCATGCAATAGACCTACTATATATAAGCTTTCCTTACGCTCCCACTTAAGGTCTAATCTATAGGTCAAATTCTCAAGTGCTTCCATTACTGCCCATGAATGGTCAAAGAGTCCACCTTCATAATTACCATGATGATTTATGGAGGCAGGCATTATAAAATATCCTATACTGTCTAATCCATCACTTAATTCTTTTATATCTCCTAAACATAAACCACATTTCAACATCATATCGCTAAATAATTGTTTACGCTTTTCATATGTTCTTTTAATTTTTGCCATTTTACTATTTCCTTATTTATTTGCCCAATTTACTTCTATCTTATTTGTCTTCATAAGATTTTCCCAAAACTCTTTAGTAGCAAGAAATTGTCCCTGACGTATACCCCTATGCTGAAGCCCCAAATTAGAAAGATATCCATCTACAAATACTTCTGCAAGAGAGCCATCATAATCAATAAAAAATTCGCCATCTACATAATCAAGAAATTTTTCACCACTCATCAAATCATAAATAGGAAATTCATCCCAACCTAAATCCTTTTCAGCAATAGTAAAATCTCTTTCCTGCATTATTACATCACAACCATTAAATACAAAATTAATTACACCTTTTGCTTTATATTTTTCCTTTAGTTCTTCTATAATTTTTAAATTACTCATTTATTTTTATTCCTTCACCTATATCTATAAATTGAATTTCATTATCATAATATTCTATATCAGTATAAGGCTGATGATATATTTGAATTAATTCAATTGCTTTTGATGGATTATCGCATCCTATATTTATACGACAATTATCGCAATGTAAATGCAACGGAGTTCTGCCCCAAGAATCTATATTAAAATATAATTCATTATTACAATTTGGACATAGTAATTCATTTATCATTGTTTTTTTATTATCTACAACAGTCATTTTATTTTATATACCTCTTCTATTAATCTTATACTTTCATAAAATGCATCTATAGAATTTTTATATAATACACGTTTAATGTTATTATCTAAATCACTCTTTGGAATACTATCTAACTCATCTTCTAAATTTTGAACTACGGCACTAAATACATATAACAATCTATCCATATCAATTGTACGTTTCATAATCATATTCCTTTTTTCTGTAGAATTCTACACTTTTCTATAATTTATATATGCTATTTTTATATATAAATAATTTTTCAGTTGACTTTGGTATTGCTTTTGGTATAATAGTTCTTGCTACTTCTTTTTCCCAAATACAAATAAAATCATCTGGAGCTTCTTGTTCAGATATAAATACCATATGATGTTTACTCCATTCTCTCATAACATTCCAAAATTCATCATGGTCAAATTGCGTAGAATTGGCAAATTGTTTAGTTCCCTTATAAGGTGGGTCACAATATATAGCGAACTCTCCATCGTGCTCACTATCAGTTATATATTTATTTAATTCTTTATAGTCGCAACATTTAAAAAATATATCTCTAAAGAGCAAACTATTTACCTGCTTTAACAAATTAGCTTTACGTTCCTTGTAAAATTCACGTTTAACTACTTTACCATTAGGTTTAGTTTGTGTAGCTTCATAGCCCCAACCCCCATCAAAGCCACGACCATTATAGCTACATAACCAACCTATTGCTCCTATCTCCCAATCTTCAAACTCTTTATCTGAATTATCTTTATACCACGCTTTACGAGCTTTATCATATATATCTTTAGTATAAGACTCCTTTAAAGTGCCACCATTCTGAAGATAATTAAAGAGGGCAATTACATATTTGTTTATATCATAACACGATTTAGTGCGACATACTATTTTATCAGCAATGTTTGCTCCACCTACAAATGGTTCTATATATACTTCAATATTATTTTCATTTATATATTTTTGTATAATAGGAACTATATATTTAGCTTGTCTACTTTTACTACCAAAATAATTCATAATTATTCGTTTACATCTTCTGTATCTTCTACAAACGGCTGAACCTGTAAATTAAACATCTTCTTACCAAGACCCTCTACAATAGCACCTAAATAATATGGGTCATATACCTTTGCTACGAGAATATGATTATCAATGTCATAAATATAATAACTAATCTTTGTCTCCATTTTATTTCTCCTTTAATAAATCTTTAAGTAAATCGGTTCTTTCTAAAGGTCTACTTTCGTCAGTGATTTTGTTTCATTTGCTCAATGTGTTTGCAGATTTTCCCATAGCAATCAGAACAGACTTCATACCTGCACTTCATACCTGATTTAGTGTCAAGGATTATTTCTTCTATATCTCCATGTGTCGGAACTTCTTTTCTGCATATATCGCAATAAATCTTAACAATAGTCATTGTCCTTACTCCTTTCTATGCCTAAAACGTTGAAATCTCAATGCTTCTACGCTTTTATTATACCACATTTAGGGGGTGCAAAGCACTCTGACAATGCCTCGCTTAAAAAGTCTATTTTAAAGGTCTATTGTAACCGTTTTTTCTAATGGACACCATTCAGGTCTACGAACCTCAAGCGTTCTCCAACTTTCCCATATGTCTGGGGCAAGGTCACACATACCATCATAGTGTTCGCATTCTGCACAATTATTTGGTTTATCCATTTCGCACCTCGCTTTAAGTCTTTTTTAATTGATATTTAGATATAACATCTGCTATAAAAACTATTGCTCCTACTGCAAAAATAATAATCTTCATCATTCACTCCTATACTGTGGCTCGTCTACCATACATCTGAAATGCTCACAAGCGGAACATTCTGTATATGGTCTGCCGTTGACAGAGCATTTTTGTGGTTCATCCTTGCTACGGACATTTATATCGGAAACATCTGTCTGCGGAGTATCGGCTTTAAAATAATCTCCACCAAGCGTTGTGTCCTTGATACAATACCGATTAATCAGTTTGTGCATATGACTATATGAAGTTAATGCACCTGTCTCGCCTTCGTGATATGCCACAAACGCTCCGTCCTCTCGAAGATTCTTGATTCTTCCCAGTTCATATTTCTCGCTATTCCTATAAATAATGTATTCGCCAATACTATACTCGTCCATTTACTTGTTCCTTTCCGTCTGTTCAGATGTATACTTTTCAAGTTACCGAATCGTAGTATCAAAGAATGAATACAATATTTCAAACTTGCGATTTAATCTATGGATACTGATATCATGCATTACAACAATCACAGCCAACACAATTATTGCGTATTTCATTTACTCATTCCTTTCTGTCTGCCTCTTTTATTGCTCTACAATGTAATTCCTTCCAACATAACGAACAATCCATTTGAGGTCTATCACATACTTCCGTGTGTAAACTGAACGAATGAATCTGTGGCTTAGTTTTGAGGTCTGCCCATCGCAAGTCTTCACATTTATTCATCGGACATTTATCACATATATCAGCTAATTTGTTTCCACTTTCAATGTCAGGATATTTGCAGTAATCTTTACATATGATTTCAATCGCTTCGTATAAATTCATTACTCATCTTCTCTTTCTCCGAACAGTTTACCTGCACATATGCACTCATTGCTTGGGCAGATATGTCTGTAGTGAAACTCCAATGCGCATTCGCCTATGTGTGTAGTCCCATCTACAAATAATTTTCTATCAATAGTGTCCTTTCCACCAAAGTATGGACAAGCGCATATATATGTATCTATTTCCTTTGTTGTCATTGCTCGTCTTCTCTTTCTCCATATCCACAAAAGAAATTATCTTTAGGCATCCACGAATACCATCCATCTTCTACAATGCAAGGGCAAAGACTTGACCTTTCTGGCGCCACTATATTAAATCCGTAATTTTCTCCATCCGCATCTTCCTTAACTGGTTTATGCTTGCACTCCTTACATCTGACAAGTTCAGCCACTTCTCTTATGCCTTTAAACTCTGATGAATACGATGGAACTTCCACAATCATCAACCTACTCATTATCTGCTCCTTCAATCAAAGCACAAACAGTCTCAAAGTCTTCCCTCACAGAATAGTTGAAGTTTTTCATTATGATTCTTGTCGGTCGACCTGCAAAACCATACTTTTTCTCCAGCTCCCAATCAATATAATCGCCTCTTTCTATGCTCACGACTTCATCTGTAACAACAGCAACATCTCTCTTTTCTATGCTTGTCAACTTAATCAGTCTCATCGTCTGCTCCTTTTCACATACTTCCATCTTCGGGATTGTATGTCGGCTCATAGAGCATATCGTGTTGCATCTGCTCAATGGCTCTTTCGTAGTCTCTCTCATTGTCTTCCGTTTTCATCTTCGCACCGCAATGTTCACAGTAGTCTTTTCCTCTTTCCAATGGGTGTTCCCACGAACCTTCCGTCCAGATAACATGTCCGCATTCCGAACAAAGCCATTCATCTCCTTTAAGATGCTTCCATTCTCCACACTTTGACTCTATATCTATGGTCGGTGCTTCATCTATATAATCTATGAATTGATTAAGCGTAGTCTCCACACTTGCGTTCAGTTCCATCATCCAAGCCTTTGTCGCAATGCGTTGCACCTTGCGTTTCAGTTTATCAGCATCAATTATCCTCATCATTTATTCCTTTCATTCTTGCACCACAATTTGGACAGAATGGTTTTTTTTGATTACTTTTTACACCACCTATACCACTAAATTTTCCACAAACAGAACATTTCATTCTACATCGTCCATAAGTATTATTATAATCTTCTATCCATTCTCCATAAACTATAGGTTGTGCATTTACTAAAGGTTGTTCGTTTATTACATTAGCAAACCATTGAAATTCATCTTGGGGTAACCGACTACGCATAGACCTTACAAGGTCATCTTTATATATTAAATCTCTATACATTATCTATCTTCCTTGTATGATTATGAGTTTCATTATATTTTCTAACTGTATCCATATATGCTTTATATTTATCTTTATCATTTAATAGTCTAACCATTGCACGATATCTCGGATAATCATATATATATTTAAAAAATTGTTTACATTCGTCAACTAAATTTGTTATTGTTTGTTTCATATATTACCTCTAATATAATTAAACATTTCATCTACACTGTCCCTTAAATCATATTGTATTGGGGACAAAGATGAGAGTGCAAACTTTTTATTTACTGCATCTATATAAAAAGTATAGCTACCCTCATCTCCCATATAAGAATATTTCCAAATATCTTCAGCTACTTGATTCTTAAGGTCTAAATGTTCTATGGCAAGATTATCAAAGCTAATAACATTAAATGCATTCTTAAGATACATAATATTATTCTTAAGCCACTCAATATTATTTTCTATTTCATCATGATGTTTATTATAATAATCATCACCCCTACCAAGAACTTTATACCCAAGAATCAGTAGCTTAATATTTTTGTCAGATAAATTATATATATTTTCTGACGAAAGTAAACCATCAATTGTATGAAGAACAGCATTAGGGAATTCTTTTAAATAATAATACAATCTTGAATCAGCAGAATTAACCAATGATACACCAAGTCCATATATAAGTTCTTCATTTACTAATTCTCTAATTTTATCTATACATCTAATCAAATGGATTTGATTAACAGTAAGATTACAAATAACTCCTTGATTCTTCATTCGTATTAAAAACTCTTTGAGTTGTGGATGGCTTAAATCATTTCCATTTAGTGCAAGCTCTTGTCCTCTATGAAGCGTATCAAAAAATGATTGATTTAAATCTGCATGTTTACCATCTTTATTACATCCTAAATAACAATATCCACAACCACCATCACATCTCTCTGTAATATTACAATCAATACTTTCAGCAAATGCAGGTGTAAGATTGTCAAGTCTATTATATCTTATTTTTGTACCATCATTCAAAAGTGTTACATGATAATTACCATTTGTATATGTAGTTAAAACATTCTTCATACTTAACCTCTGTTTATTTAACCATCTCTTCCATAATATCCTACAGCATAAATAATATGCCCATCTTTGTTATATTTATCTGCAAATTTATCAAAGTATTCTGTAAAAGATTCATATGAATCTGACGAATATATATCTTTCCAAGAAAGTATATCGTCAAATTCTTCTTCATCAGTAGGATATTCATTTCCCCACTTATTTACATACTCAGAAACAATTGTTTCAACTTCTTCTCTACTTAACACTCTACCCTCATCTAAGTCAAGATAATAATCTCCACTATCCCATTTATCATATTCATCTTGAGTTAAAAGAGTCATACTATGTACTGAACTACTATTAGTCTCAAATAATCCATGCCTAATATTAATCATATTAAACTCCTTAATTATATTTCATACATACATCATATTTGTCACTATTCTCTGTTAGATAACCGTTAAGATATTCTTCCAAATCATAAGTATTATCATTAGTAGTTACAATATATGAATATGGAGAAAATAAATATCTTAATAACTTTTTTTCAGAATGTCTTAAACTATCAAGCCACTCTTTCAATTCATATCCATGGTCTATATATCCATTATTAAGCCAACCATATTTGTCATACGTAGGTTCTTCAAATCTGCATTCACAATCATGTTTACCAAGTACTTCATATATATAATTCTTATAATCTTCTACATCATAATTACATTCATAAATAGCCGTATATAAATAACTTGCTAAATCTTCTGGTTCGCATAAATATCTTTGCTCCCAACCATATTCTCCAAATCTAAAATAAAGAGTATTTGGTATATCATGTACATTATTTTTACCTATACAGATAGCATGTACAGAACTGCTATTTGTTTCAAATAAATTATTTCTAATATTAATCATTTTTTCTCCTTTTAATTAAAATAATTTAATTTATTTTAATTTTAATTAATTTATTTTTATTTTTTTAATTATATATTTTTTATTTTAATATATTTTATAACATGATATATAGATTTAGCTATAGCATAAATAAATCTATCTTGCCAAATATCACAACGGTCTGCTGTACGACACATAATATTTTCCATATTATCTAAGTCTTTTGTAAGTTCTTTACTTAACCCCATACACCTATCCTTACTTCATTTTTGGTTGAAACTTATCAATTCTTTCACATCCTCTAATACACATACTACAAGGATATGCATTTTCATCAAATGATTCATAATAACAAGTATCACATCCAGGTTCAATATCCTCTGATATCTTATTTATTTTATTTATTATTATTGTTTTTATATCTTTTACCATATTATCGGACTTCCCAATATACAATGACATATACCACTTCCACCATTACTCGGATGATTAGGACAATGTTTACAATTGTCTGGAATATATGTAGGAGTTTTATCTATTTCTTCCAACATATATTCGATACCCATTCCAAAAGAATCTGCATCTACTCCATCTGGAATAGTATAATAAAATACATCGAAATTTTCTGCGTCAATTATTCTCATCGTCTTTATATCTCTCCATAACTACAATAATCATTTTCAAATGCTGAATGATATATGATTAATTCCTCTGCGTCCCAATGTGGATGAGTACATTCATCATCTGATGTATGCTATCTACATTTTTTACATCTAATTATTTCTTCTCCAGTTTCATATAAATGTAATATACCAAGATTATCTCTATGTTGCCTAACTATAATTTCCTGTTCATCCATTTATTTCATATCGCTAATATCTAAAATCATTGAATCGTTAGATTGTACAGTTGGCAATTTACCATCCCACTTTTCTATATACTGCTGTTTAAGTACTCCATCTGTTAAAGATTTTTCAAGAAGTCTATTAGCTTCAGCTTCAGCTTCTGCCTCAATAAGTTTAGCTTTCGCATCTGCTTCAGCCTTTTCAACTTTGGTCTTATTCTCAATCTTCTGAGTTTCAGCTTTCTGTTGAGCCGCAATTTTGTTGTTAATAACTTCTTTAGTTTTCTTATCTACACCTACATTAATCAGCGATACATTACTAACAGTAATTCCATAAGGCTCGAACTTTTTACTAACATAATCAGTTAGTGCCGCATTAACGGTTGCTTTTTCTGCTCCAAGAATGTCTGCAACATTATATCGTGCGATTATTTCTTTTGACCAAGAAATGATATTTGGTTTAATAAAAGAATCTTTTACTTCTTTACCACTCTGTCCTTTAAAACGAGTAAATACTGCGGTTACATTTTCTGGCTGATACTGATAGGTATAGGTAAGTTCAATATCAAGAGCTTTACCTTCTGCTGAAGAAGCTGAAAAGCTATCATCATCTTCACTGTCTCCCTTTTCGTCTTTTGTAAGATAAGACTGTTCAATACCTACTGTATACTTTGTTGCATGTACGGTTGGTGGAATCATATGCCAACCTTGTGTAAGAACCTTATCTTTTACACCACCATTTAAACTATATTGTACGGCTACATATCCTGCTGGCACTCTAACCGAACACATACACAATAGAATTACACATACTAAAATTGCTACACCCGCAACAACTGCTCCACGAAATCCTTTCATTCACTTTCCTCCACTTCATATTCAACATCAGTAATATCTTTATGAATTCCCATTTCAATGCTTTCATCAATAAAATTTTCAGTTTTAACAAAAACATCTTTACGAGCAAAGACGAACCAAATACCAATTGCGATAAATACTATTATTATAATCATTGCTGGATTCATATCTTTTCCTCGTTTCTAATATCTTTGTTTAGCTTTATTTACTGATACCATTTGTCTACGATTAAGGTCTTCAAAAAATTGTTCCGTAGGATTCTCTATAACATATGCAATTTGCTTTCCAAAAAACACTACATAAGCATCTTTAAGAATGTCTCCAAAAACCGTAGTATATGCATCACTCATAGCTTGACCACCAATACCACCAAATCCTAATGCAGTACTTCCCCATGTCTGCAAAAATACATCTGCTCTTAATTCTAAATTTTTATATTTTTCATTATCTATTTGTTGTAAAATATTTTTTGATTTATACTCCAACAATTCAAGATTTGGATATCCACCAAACATCATTATTAATTTACCTCTTTTCCACATATAGTACATCTGTTAACTGTTGATGGTGTTAATAATATCCATCGTTTACAATTTAAACAAAAATACCATTTTCTTGATTCATCTATTCCAATATCACCTAATATTCCTATTATACTCATTATTATATTTTAAATTATCTTGTTCATTTAATATTCTTTTAAGTCTACGCTTTGCTAATCTTTTATTTTTCTTTTTACATTTAGCCCATCCCATATGATTATTTGCCCAACAAGCATAATGATGAGAAAATTCTGATTGGTCTTTACTAATATATTTTTTATAAGAATACTTCATTTTTAAAAACTATCATAAAATATAACTTTATTAAATGTATGCATTTGAATAAATTCTTTTAACCATGCAAGATTAATAATACACTGCGCAATATTACGACAAGCTTCATCTAACGTCCAAATTGCACTTCTCCATTGTTCAGGGTTGAGTAAATGATATATTAATATATCTTGAATCTGTTCAATTTGATTTATTTTATCTATTATAAATTGTCCACCTGCACTATTTGTTTCATTAAAAACATGATTTAAAATTGCGTCCCTAATACATTGACATTTTCTCCAATAACAAATATTATAGTAATATCCATCTTTATAATGATTAGTATCAAATTCATCAAACTCTATATTTATATAATCTGGTATTATTTCCCAATTATCTAAATCAAGTTTTTGTTTTGTTATTAATTGAATTCCATTATCAAGACCCATATTAACTCCTATACCCTTTAGGGTGTAATTTTATATATTTATATATATTTTATACCCTATTGGGTATAATGTTCTTTTATTAATGCTTCAGCTAATTCTTTTTCTTTTTCTGTAAGATAATATTTAGGATAATCTCCCATTATTGTATCTTCAAACAACTGTTCACATTCTGCAATATCTTGCATATTATATATACCTTTTATTTTTTGTATCTTACCATTTTTATATACATCCGCTTCAATAGTAAATCCACAAGTATTAATTGGTATTGATATTACAATGTCTTTATATTCTCCCTCATATTCCATTCGCTTCCTCTATTCTTTCTTTTGCTATATTAAAATATTCTTCATCTAATTCTATTCCTATAAAATCTCTATTATATTTAATACATGATAATCCAGTAGTTCCTAATCCCATAAAGCAATCAAGTACAACATCATTTTCTTTTGTAAATTTTTCTATAAACCAATCCGCTACTTCTTGTTTCATTACAGCTTTATGTATTTTTGTAATACTATTATTAATAGAAGTAGTAATATGATTTTTAGTATAAG
Organism: uncultured Treponema sp.; assembly: GCA_937890485.1. GTDB lineage: Bacteria > Spirochaetota > Spirochaetia > Treponematales > Treponemataceae > RGIG9060. The sequence goes on along the minus strand of CALBXN010000040.1, from coordinate 36,434 downwards.
TAGTATTACTTTTAATTGCAGTATCACCTAATATAAAAAAATATTCAAAAGCATTTGTTATATTATGACCATTAGCAGGAAGCGGATTACTTTTTTCCCAAATAATAACATTCTGTATTTTATTATAATAATGTCCTATAAATTTATATACATCTTGTCTATTATAATAATTGGTTTGTAGATTTATAATAACATGTCTTTTAGTTTTAGCTAATAATAAATCAGTGGCTTCTACAAGAAATAAATAATAGTCTTTTATAGTATCATTATAATTAGTATATTTATCATTACGTTTTCTATTATAAGGAGGTGAAGTAAAAGTTATATCTATACTTTTATCTGCAAAATCTTTTAATTTACTTAAACAATCATCTCTATATAATTCCATATTCTTCTCCACCATCTATATAAAAATCAAACTCAGGTAATTCTATATGTTCATATAAAGAACGTTTTTTTAATATATCAATATAACGTTTCATTACATCTGCTTGTTCTTTTAATAATTCTAATGGAGTGTTTAATACAAAATCAAGTGTTTTATCATCGGCTCTTTTTAATATATTAATTAGTTTTTTATAGCGTTCACAAAGTTGAACATATTCATCATACATTCTAACTTGATATGATTTCATTATCATTATATTTCCCTACCATTCTTATCTACATATACTCCCATTTCTTCTAAGTGTCCTATATATTTCATATTTGTGTATGTTTCAAAACAATGTGGTAAACATACAATTAATACAATTACTGCTATAATAATAAATAATACTAACATATTTAAACCTCCAAGACTTATTTATTATATCATAAACTTATTATAAAGTCAAGCTTTTGGCATCATTCCACAAGAATTCTTTTCAATACAATATCCAGTAACTTTACATTTAGGTTTAAAAAACATTTCTACTACTGTTTTCCATTCATCTGAATATTCAGATAAAGCATCACAAATATCATTAAACATTTTACGATATTCCCAATAAGCTCTATTACACATTCTCTGTCTTGACATATCAATAAGATTACGTAAATTTCTTTTATCTACAATTTTAGTTGTCATACCTAACGGAAGCAGATTGGCAACATCTTCTTTAGGAACATTTAAATCCAACAATTTTTCATATCCATTCATAATATTGTTCATTGTGTCACAATATACTTCTATCTTATAAGCATCATTTAAAATGCTAGGTGGTATAATATAATCAAAATAATTATAATCAATATATCTAGTAGACTCTTGTAATCTTGTTGGTGCTCCACCAATATGAGTATACCATTCTCTTATTACTCTTGCTGAATATCCATCAAGTACCATTTCTACATTAACATATTCCATAACACGACCATGGCCAGATTTAATACAATCTAATCCACGTTGATAATTTTTTTCAGCATTAGATATATCTGCTCCCCAACATATACCTGCTCTTTCTCCCATTAATGTAATAGGATTTTTTGTTGTTTCTTTTAATATTGTAATTGTTCCCATTATACCTCCTTAAAAAAAATAATAAGACATACATTTTTCAATTAAAGTCCATTCATCTTTTGTAATTCCATTACAATCATATTTTTCTTGAAGATTATAAAAACATTGTAAAAAATATCTTTCATTATGCCAATCTTTAAAAAGATTTTCATACGTACAATGATTTTCTTCAAGATGTATCCATTTATCAAATTTGTTATAATCACATGTATAACCACGAAAATGTAATTCATCATGAACGAATCCTGCATAATAATGAAAATGTTCTAATGGATAATTCATAATTTTATTAACTAATATATGATTTGGTGTATTATTTAAATATATATTTTTAGCAATAGCACAACATTCTCTCCATTGTCCTAAAAGTTGTTGTCTTGGTAAAACACCAATTAAATCTTTGTGCCATAATCTCATAATTATACCTCACTCATTTTTTTTATTTATTATAACATAATAACTATAATAAATCAATAATAGTTATTTATTTAACAATATTTGTTTCTTCCATATAATTGATAAGATAATTAAGATACCATTGAGCTTTCTTTAAATCTTCTAATCCATTCTTATGTTTATATCTTGATATATATTTAATTATATTACCTGTAAGATATCCAGTAAATTCATCATAATTTAATTTATCTTTAATATAATTTATTACTTCTATAGTTCCTGTATTATAATGTGCAGGATGATTTACGTTGTCAGCCATTATCATTCAGTTCTCCTTTCCGTTATGGGATTTTTTATTAACTGTGGGTTTTTATTAATCGTAAGTTTATGTCTCTGCGAGACATATATTAACCTAACTCTATACTAACTCTAACTCTAACTCTATACTAACTCTTACTCTAACTATAACCTATATTATACTATGGATACAATGTTTTTATTTTAGTACATAAGCTGAATTATAAACAAGTTCCACCATATTTTTTTCATCAACACACGATGTGGGTCTATATCTATCTTTTTGTATATAGTTATGAACTTTCCAATGCATAATTAAAATCACACCACTATCAAATTCATGTACATAATTAAACTGCTTAAGTTCATCTAAATCTGATTGAGTTGCTCCTATACCACGCATTATTGTTCTTGCATTGTTTATAAAACCATCATCATCAGCATACATACATAAATGAAAATAAAGACATTGTGAAGATTTTTTTAGCTCAAGGAATTCATCGCTCTCAATTATTCTTTTTGAAAACATTCGTCTATCTGCGATAAGTCATCACCTACTTTTGGAGATATTATAATATCATTAGCATTAATTTCTTTATTATACATCTTTAATAAAACTTGATATATATCTGATATGCTTTGAACAGATTTATTTTGATATATAATATTAGTACGTATTTCTCTGCCATAATTATTATCATATATCCATATAAATAAAATTTCATAATCATCTTTAAATATCAATGAGAGCAATGTTAATATATCATGATATGAATATATTTTATTTGGGATATCATCAAGTCTTAACTTATATAGCTCTTCTAAAAAATCTGATTCAATCATAGAGTGGGTTATAATAGATTTAAAAACATTATAATCAATTGGTATGTTTTGTGTCATTATTTGTTCTCCTTAGTCTATTTCTTCTAATAGTTCTTCATCACAAGTATATAATTTTTTAAGCTCGTATCTTTTATCACATTTTGGACAGATGTAAAAGTCGTGAGTAACTATATCTCCATCTATAAAGAAGTCTATATCCCCACAATCATCAAATTCCAATTTAGTATCGCAGTATTTACATATTGACATTTTTTATCTCCTTTTTAACTTCATCTAATAGTTTATTCCATTGACCAATATAATGTATATATTGTTTTGGTTTCATGTTAAGTTTCTTCATTTCTGCTTTTTGTTTTTTAGTTAATTTTTCACTAATAGTATTTACCGACCTTTTAGCTATTAACATCTTTTGTGTTTTATCACAATTAACCAATAAATCATTATACCTTTTTTCGTCAGCTTTGTCAATAGTATAATCTGATTTAGGTAAATTTTTAGAAGACAGTGGAGAAATATTAGCGCCAGACTTTTTTAATTTAAATATCTTATCCCAATCTTCAAGATGTGGAGCTTTGAAAAGAAATAATATTTCTCCATCATAATATGTTATATCAATAATAATATTATTGTTAATAAGTTCTTCTGCAATTTTTTCTAATTTTTTAGGAGCTTGTTTATTTAATTCTTGTTCATATATTGAAGCTAAAACATTTCGTCCTAGTCCAATACTAAATATATAACATCCTAAGACATTTTGAGATGCATGTCGAATTTCTATATTCTTTTTACCAGGAATATAAAAGTCATTAAAATCTTCATCTATATTTCCTTGTTCATCTCGTGGGAAATCATTTGTGTCCCAATCATAATCTGCAAGTACTCTGTATTTGCCTTTGTAATGTTTGTATAAATAGTTATTCATTTTGCACTCCTTTACATCATACTTTAAGATGTATAGATTATACTACAAATTCAACAAAAAATCAATTGTTTTGTTTCACAAATTTTAATAAATGTTTTTATGTTTTTTTGTTATTATTAAATAAAAAACTTGATTTTTGTTTTATTTTATGGTATAATCACTATAGTTGATTGTTAGATAATTATCAAGGAGGAATATAATGTAATGTATACAAAGTGGATTGAAATCAGCTACAATCAATTCCCCTCATTTAATACACAGTTTCAACGTAGTATTTATGAAGAATGGAAAGATTGTTATGATTGTTTAGAAGAAGATTTATATATTGAATCGGAGGAAGATACGTGCTGGGATTGGAAAAGCAGATACATGTTTATTCTTTAGACACTGCATCTTTTTATAATCAAGACGAATTAGCTATACATAATAAGTTATTAAGATTATATCATTTACGAAATAAAATTAAAAGTAATAAAGAAAGTATTTTATACACACATCAATTAAATAAAATAGATAAATATATTGCATATTATAAGAAAAAGTTATATGTACAGTTTGAACAAACAAGATTACAAGGTGGTATTAGAGAATTAAGAAAAGAATGTATTAACGATAAAAATGTTGTATCTATTTTTGAATCATTTTTAACAAGAACATTTCAATGTAAGATAAATGAATTAACAGATAATATAATGATTATACAAGTTTACTTTTTTCAAGTAGCAGAAGATATTATAAAGAATGGATTTGTATATGATAATCAGAAGTATGTTTTATTTAGTGCAAGTGCAGGACAGATAAGAACAAAAAAATTTGTAGTAGTAAAAGAAGACCTTTTAAAAAAATATGAAAAAACTTTGATGTGTGGTTTAAATATTGATGAAATAAATAAACGTGGTGGAGTTAATGTAAATAAATTTTTAGCTTATTATGCGTTAGCAAATTCGGCAACTGAAGAATGGGAAGACTTTGATATAGATAGGGCAATAGTAGTTGATGATTTTGAAACATTTGTAAATGGAGAAGTAGATTATATAGATGATAAAGATTATTCTATAACTCGTCAACAAATGGATGTGTTGATACCACATATGGATGGTTGTGGCATAATGCTTGATGAAATTACAACAATGGTACGTTTACCATGGATAAAAGGTTTATTGGTAAAGTTTGATTTTAGAAAATTTATACAAGAACATTCATTACTGCCTAATTGTAATTGTGGCGTGATTAAAGATATATATGGTATAAAGCATGATATATATAAAGAAAATATTAAATATATTTTTACAAAATCACAATTTAAAATGTGGAAGTATTATGATTCATGGGAACAATATAAAAAATATTATAAACAATATAATTGTACAGCAGGACGTATTAATCAAGAAGAAGAATTTATTCCTAATGCAAGAATAAATTATCAAATGCTTCAAACTTTGACTGATGCTAAACCAAGAGAGATGCGTTCATTAGCAAGAAAAACCATTAAAGAGATTGAAGAGGTTGGTCAAGATTATCGTACTACTATGCGTTTGCTTGGAGCAATAGAAGAAAATGTTAACCCTAATTATATTCAAAAAAGTTTAATAATTTATCCTGAACTAATGCGTGACAAATATAGTCGTGAAATCATTAAAGATGTTAAGCGCAGTTTAGTTAAATGGGGTAAAGCAGGAAAGTTAGCGATAGATGGCAAGTATTGCTTTTTAGCTCCAGACTTATATGCGTTTTGTGAATGGTTGTTTCTTAATGAAGAAAATCCAAAAGGATTGTTGCGAAATGGAGAAGTCGCTTGTAGTCTTTATAAAGATGGAGATAAACTTGATTGTTTGCGTTCTCCACATTTATATAAAGAACATGCAATAAGACAGAATGTTCAGAATGATTTAATTAATAAATGGTTTGATACTAAATGTGTTTATACAAGTTGTCATGATTTAATTAGTAAAATATTAATGTTTGATTGTGATGGTGATAAAAGTCTTGTCGTGAAAGAAAAACAATTGATTAGATTGGCTCAACGCAATATGCAAGATATCTTACCACTATATTATAATATGAGAAAAGCAGAACCAACTGAATTAAATGGAGATACTTTGTTTCATGGACTTGAGTTAGCGTATACAGGTGGAAATATAGGTATTATTAGCAATAATATTTCTAAGGTGTGGAACAGTGGACATATTACACAAAAAGAAATCAATGTAGTTAAGTGGTTATGTTTGGAAAATAATTGCGTTATAGATTATGCTAAAACTTTATATAAACCTATTCGACCAAAAGATGTAGATGTTGTTATTAAAAGTTATACTAAAGATTTATTACCTCATTATTTTAAATATGCAAAAGATAAAGAAGAGTATCAAATAACTAAATGGAAGCCTACTGCTGTTAATTATTTAGAAGAAATAATACCAACGCCACGTATAAAATTTAGTAAAAAGATTGGCAACCTTGATTATCATGTTTTAATGCATGATAAATCATATGAGTATGTTGATGCTTATAAAGTTATTACTGAAACTTATGATTATTTAAATTCTCATAAATATAAATTCTATAAAATTATTGATAGTAATAATTATTTAAATTCTAAAAAATATGATACTTATATTTATCAACAAATTAAAAATAAATTGTTAGCATTACCATTTTCTAAGGAAACAATTGTAGATACATTGGTATATTTTTTATATACTCAACGTAAGGATAGTATAAAGAAAACTTTATGGGAATGTTTTGGTAAAGAGATTTATATGAACATACAACATAACACCATGTTTTTAGGTAGAATTTGTCCTATATGTGGGGCAAGAATTAGCGATGTTAACTATGTTAACAAAAAGTATTGTAGTGAAGAATGTTCTACAATTGCTCGTAGAGAATACAAGAAAATGTTTATGAGAAAACAAGAGTATTAACAATTTTCTGGATGAAAGACAAAATGCTGTAATAGTTGAAATTTCAACGATTGTATGTTTATTTTTTTCAATGCATAATATTACAGTAAAGGAAATTGAATACAAGGAAATACAAAGAATGAAAGGTGATAGTAATGCGAAGTTTAACAAGAAGTGAGTTTGAAAGATTAGTAGCATTGCAATCTAATAAGTATAAAAAAGATGTTAGTTTAATTTTAGAAGCTTATTATACAGTATTAAAAGAAGCCATATTAACAGGGTATGAAGTTACTGTACCTGGTATTGGAGTATTTACAAACATACAAATGGATGCTAAACCTCCACGTAATGGTGTAAATCCTCAAACAAAAGAACCTATGATTTTACCTGCACAAGATGCATTTAATAGGCCAGCATTTAGGTTTCGTCCAGCTTTAAAAGCTGAAATGAAAGAAGAAACATTGGGTAAGGTGTTTTAAATGAAAAAGCAATTAAAGCATAAACAGTTCTTGCAACTATGGTATAATAGATGTGGAATAAAGAACAAGGCAGTTGAAAGTCATATGGAAGAAATTTATAATGGTTTATTGGCTACAATTTCTGAAGAGGTAAGACTGAATGGTGAACTAAAATTAAAGAACATTGGAAAGTTTTATTTGATTGAAACAGGTGGATATGAACGTGTAGGAAGAGATGGAATAAAATATTATATTCCACCACATTACTTACCAAAGTTTACTGCAAGTCAAAATTTCAAAGACTATGTTAATGATGCCATTGTTAGCAAAGAGGGTCGAAGAAATAAAAAGCAAGGCAGATTAACTCCACTTGAAAAAGAACTTGAAGAAAGAGAGCTTGAGAAAAATAAAACTGATATACGTAGAATGTTAGAGCGAAAAAAGGCTACTGGTGAAAATATAAAGGATATTGCTAAAGATAGTCGAATGCAGTTAAAAAGGAGAACTTGATTGTGTCGTATGAAAATGAACTTCAGCTTTTAATAGATAAGGTTGAGGGTATAGATAATAAAAGTTGGGAAGAGATGGTTGATGAGTTACATTTATCTGTTCATCCAGATTCTTTAAGAAAATCTTTTAACGCAGGACGATATAGTGGATATGCTGTTGCAAAATATTATCAAAATAAATTTGAGAATGAATATTGTACTCAAGATGAAATAGATAGATTAGAACAGTTAAAAAAAGAAGTTTATAAAGAAAAAATTAAATATCAAGATGCTCGTAGGGAATATCGTAAAGAATTAACAAGCGAAGCAAGATTTGAAAATTTAATAGATGTATTAAAAGCAGAGATTGTCAATCTTGATGAATTACCATTATATCATTATGGAGAGCGTGTTGAGAAAAATAAAAAACCTAAAGATGCAATTTTGGCACTTTCCGATTGGCATATTGGTGCAATAGTTGATACTCAATGGAATTGTTATTCTGTTGATATTGCTAAAGAAAGAATGGAACAACTTTTAAATAAGGTTAAGAGATATATATTAAACTATAATATTACTAATTTAGTTGTAGAAATCAATGGAGATATGGTTCATGGTTTAATAAATGTTTCCAATAGAGTTCAATCTGAAGAAGATGTGGTATCTCAAATTATTATCGTTTCAGATATGTTGTCATATTTTATTAATGAGCTTAAACCTTATGTGAGGAATTTAAAAGTTGTAACAACTTTAGGAAATCATGGTAGATTAATACCTAATAAAAAAGAATCTATTAATAAAGAGAATATGGAAATGTTAATTCCAGAATTCTTGAAATTAAAGTTAGATAAAGATATAAACATTTTAACATCTAATGGTTTAGACTTTATTAAATATAAAATAGGCGATAGAGTAATTTGTTTATCTCATGGACAATATGACAAAGTAAATGAAGTTATTGAAGATTTTAGTAAAATGTATAAATGCGTTCCTAATGAAATTCATTTAGGTCATACGCATTCATATAAAGATATTAATGATTCAAACATCTATATTACTGTAAATGGTAGTTTGATGGGGTCTGACGAATATGCTGTTAATTTAAGAAAGATTACTAAACCTAGTCAGAATTTAATTATATATGACGAAGATAGATGTATTATAGAAATAATCGTTGATTAAAAAGATAACCATTTATAAGGTTATCTTTTTTAATTTTAGAATGAATGGGGTGGTTATATGCCAAAAGGTACTAGTATAAAACCTGTAGAAAGTTTTTGTGTAGGGTGTGGTAGAATGTATCCTATCGAAGATTTTTACAAATCTCCAAACCCTCATCATGCTAATGGTGTACAACCATATTGCAAAGAATGTTCTAATCAATTAGTAAATGAATATTTAAAAAAATATGGCAATATGGAAGCGGCTATATTTTATACGTGTGCTGATATGGGAGTTCCATTTATAAAAAAGATGTACGATAGTTATTTGAATCGTATTAAAGAATACAAAGCTAAAAGCTATTGGGGTAATTATACTATGGGATTCCAAGCTAATAGAAGCAAAGCAGAAAAAGAGGCGTGGAAAGGGTTTGATGCAACTGATGTAGACTTTAGGGATATTGCATCTATACAAAAATCTGAAAGAGCTATTCAAGAAGAACTTAAAGAATTAAGATATAGATGGGGAGAAGATAAAAGTATTCAACAATTACAATATCTTGAAAGTCGTTGGTCTGCTTATGTTAATAATAAAGAACTCGATGTTGCTCAAGAGCAGTTATATAGAAACTTATGTCTAGCTGAATTAGATATTTGGGAAAGTCGAGATGTTGATAAAGCTATTAAAAGACAAAGTGATATGATGAAAGCTTTGGGTATTGATAAATTTGAAGTCGAACGTAGGAAAACAGATGTTGAGAGAATGATAGAATATGATATTTGGTTAATGGAGAATGAAGAACCAGCCGAATATTATAAAGATAAAGGTATGTATCAAGATTTTAGAGGTATTCACGCTCAATGGGTTAAAGAAATTAAACGTCCTATTCTTAATCTTATTACAGGTTCTAAAGATTATGACATTGAAAAAGAAGACAAAGAAGAATGGGAACAAGACAATAAGGAATTTTTAGATGACTGAAGAGAAAAAAGCGATTAATAAAGTTATTCGCTTAAAACGTGATACTGACAAATCTATTAAACCTAAACTCACAGAAGAAGAACGTAAGACTCAGATAAAAAAATGGACAACATTTTACAGACGTAATATAGATATATATGCAGAAGAACGTTTAAGAATAAAACTTCGTCCATTTCAAAGAATAATGCTACATTTAATGGGCAGAAGTCAAATATGGTTCGGTATTTGTAGCAGAGCTAGTTCAAAAACGTTTATAGTAGCTTTGTTTTGTGTGTGTGTTTGTTTGTTAAAACCATATACAGAAGCTGTTATTACTGCAAGTACTATTGACCAAGGACGTAAAATGGTTGAACAAAAAATAAAAAATGAATTAGTCAAAAAACTTTCACCTGTTTTAAAATATTTGTATGAACAAGGGCAAATAAATATAAAAACTTCCAAAGATGAGGTAGAAGTTTCCTTTTTTAATGGTAGTTTTATCAAAGTTTTGCCTGCTATGGATAGCTCAAGAGGTGCAAGGTCTACATTATTAGTATATGAAGAGTGTAGATTATTAAAAAAAGGTGACATTGATAGTATTTTTGAACCTATGCTTCATCCAAGACAGCCATTATATCTTCAAAAAGAAGAATATGCAGAAGATAAAGACTATTATGAAGAGGGTATATCTATTTATATCACCTCTGCACGTTATAAAGCAGAGTGGTATTTTAGATTGTTTAAAAAAATAGTTGTAGAATCATTTATAAATCGTAAAGTTCCTTGTAATTTCTTTGCGGCTGATATATATACAAGTCTTAAATATGGTTTAAAGACCGAGGGTGAATGGGCAAAAATACAAAAGACAAGTTCTGAGAGTGATATTCGTATGGAATATCTTAATGAAGCTATGGGAGAAGCAGAAGATGCGTATTTCCCATTAGAATTGTTAAAAAAATGTCAAAGATTACATAAAGCTTTTAAACCACCAACGGATATTGAGGCAACTTCTAATCGTAAATCTTTGAATAGAGAAAAGAAACATAATGAAACGAGAATATTAGTGGTTGATTTTGCGTTTTCTACTACAACGAATAAGTATGAAGCTAACGATAATACTGTTATAGAATGTATGAGTGGATTTTATGACAAAGGAGAAATCGTTAGTAATTTAGATTATTTAGAAACATTGAGTGGTGGACAGTCAGAGTTGACACAAAAAAGAATTCGTGAATTATTTTATGATTATAAAGCTGATTATCTTTTAATAGACTTACGAAGTGGTGGTGAAATATATTATAATGATTTAACTAAACCTTACATTCATCCTGTTAGAGATAAAGATAGATGGGATGAGTCTGGTTTTACAGTTGTTAGTGATATGAAATATCATTTTTTATCAGAAGCAAAAATTAATGAATTACAATCACGTACAATTGACGTTAAGGCTAAGAGTGTTGTCATACCAATTCAAGGTACTCCAGATTTCAACGATTTAATGTGGCGTAATTTACGTTCGGCTATGGTTGATAATAAGATTAGACTGTTAATTGACGAAATTGAGTTTGATAATGAGTTAGTGAAACGTTCAGATTATTATAAAATGACTAATAGAGAACGTATGTTAGAGAAGTTGCCGTTTACTCAAACTGAGTTTTTGGTGCAAGAAGCTATTCAATTGCGTAAAGAAATTCGTGAGGGTAAAATTAAATTAAAAGAGCCAAGGTCTTTTACAAAAGACCGTATAGTTGCTTTGGGGTATGGTAATATGTTTTTTAATAAATTGGAAAACAAGCTGTCAAAAGAAGACCAAGTTGATGATTTTGACGAAGAAGCTTGGAAGAATATAATACAAGTTTAAAGGAAGGAGGATAGGCGATTGAAAGTAGATATAAATCAAGATATGTTGACAGAAGAACAAGCTCAATGGTTAAAAGAAATTTTTGTTTCTTTTAGTGACAATTTGATTAGTTCTAATATTTTTACTCCTTCTTTACTTAATCAAAATTTAAGAAATTTAAATAATAATGCACAAATTCCTACATATGATAATTTAACAAAAGCTTTAAATAATGCAGTTGAATCTGGTGAATTATTACAAGCATATCAAGAATGGACGGAATTTGCAGAAATTACATTCAAAAGATTATTAGAATATTATGCTAATATATTATCTTTTGATTTATCTTATACTTGTGTTAATGTTAAAAAGAAAGATGAATATAAAAGTGCAAGATATCAAAAAGATAAAAGAATTGTAGAGAATTTCTTAACTAATTTTAATTATAAAGAAGAGTTTTATAAAGTTGTGCATCAAATGATGCGTACAGAAACTGCTTTTTATTGGTTTAGAAATAATGAAGATATAAATGACCCTAAGTATACTTTACAATTGATGCCTCAGAATTATTGTATGATAACTGGTGCATGGGAAAAAGGATTGTTATATGATTTTGATATGAATTATTTTTTACAACCAGGTGTTGATATTAATGGATATGACCCTGAGTTTAAAGAATTCATGAGAAGAATCTATGAAGATGGAAATGTAATTGCTAATTATAAACCAACTAATCCTTTTAATAAAAGAAGTGGTACGTTTGCGTATTGGACTCAGACAAGTCCATTATATTTTCATAACACTTTACCAAGTGGAGCATGGGTGTTTAAATGGGATATGTCTAATTTTAATAATGTGCCATTTTTATCATCTTTAATGAGAGATGCTATTATGAATATTCCTACTAGAAAGCTACAATATGATAAAGATGCTTTAGGTGCATATGCTTATTTAATAGGCGAAATAGGAATGTTAAAATCTAATGAACCAAATGCTACAGCTTTTGACCCTATTATACTTGGAACATTATTGCAGATTGTTAAACAAGCTATTGGAAAATATATAGTAGTTGGTGCTATGCCATCTAATGAAAATAAGTGGTATCAGTTCAAGGATGAAAATACTTCTATGGCTGAAACACAAATTAAAACAACATTAGCTAGTGGAGCAGGCGCTAGTAGAATATTATATGCATCAGATAAAATGTCTCAAGAAGAAATTCGAAATGCCATTTTAACTGATTATAATTTAATGAAAAAAATTTATACTCAGTTTAATAATTTCTTAGAGTTTTACGTTAATAATTTAACAAAACAATATAAATTCAAATTTGCATTTGATGGAAGTAATTATGGTTTTGAAAGAGAATGGCGTAAAGACGGTATTATGAAAATGGCACAAACTGGTATCGTTTTAAATGATACTGCATTTGCTAGTGCTTTTGGTTATGACCCAGTAATGTTTAGTTATATGCTAAAAGAAACAAGTGCAGAGGGTTCTTGGTTGGAAAACAGGTCTACATTACAATCCATATTTACTACAGGTAATACTGGTTCAGGTCATACAAATAGTAATGTAGATGGTACAGAATATATTCATACTGGTAGACCAGGTAGACCACCAAAAGCTAATGTATCTAGTGATAGCAGAGAATATGATACTTCGGGTGAATAAGGAGAATACATATGTTAATTACAAAAGAAACTAGCAAAGATTTAGATACTTTATATGGTCAATTTTTTAATTTAAATAGTTTGTTTGATAGAGCAGTTTCTGTTATGTTAAACGATTGGGCAATGGTTCAAGCTTCAGATATTATTCATCATAAGCTTGCTCATTTATTTCCTTTAATGGCAGATATGGTATCTGAAATCAAAGATGATTTTGATGAAAGTTCTGTTCGTCCTGAAGTAATGCCTCATACAGAAGTGTATGATGGATTAGCCGATATGTTTGATAGATTATTAGATGAATGTGTTGCTACTTATGATATGATAAGATTAGCAAATAAAGGCGCATTAGAACGTGATGATATTAATGTTCATGCTGAACTTATGTTTTTAATGCATTCTTTTAATAAAGTTATTGGACAAGTTATTACTTTAAATAATAAGGCACATCAAATTTCGGATTTTGATACCTTTGATTTTAGGATTAAAGATTGGGGTATTGTTGGATTGGAGGGATAATATGTTATTACTTCAAAAACCTACAGATGTTTCTAAATATATATGTATTAAGAACTTAGACCTAACTTTATATTTACAAAAAAAGGGATATCATCCAAGATATTATTATGATGGTTGTCATTATTATAATAAAACAGAACAATTAAAAGATGACATTATTTTATATAATGTTAAACAAAATGAAAGCGAGGTGAGTAAGTTTGGAAAAAGTCTATAATATGTCAGATGGCACATTAATGACAATTAATATGGAAAATTATTCTGAAGAAGAATTTTTAGTTGCAGAAATTGATTTCCTTGGTTGTAATCCAAACAGTCATAAAATCGCTATCAAAGAAGAAGTATTTAAAAAATATGCTTTTACAGTTTTAGGTAAGTTCTTAGTTGCCAAAGTTGCTTATGGAGATGCTACTGGACATGCTTCTGATGAAACTATCGTTGGCTATATACCGACTGAACAAGAAGTAAGATTTAAAAGAAATAATCAAGGATACTTGCGTGGTGTTATTGACGGAGTTATTTCTAAACAATATGCTTCTGAGTTTTGTAAGATTTTTACACAAGCAAATAATACAAGGTCGGTTAGTGTAGAAATGGGAGTTGAAGAAGAAGAGTGTGAAGATGGAACTATTGCGAAACGTTTTAATATTATGGGAGTAACAGTTTTAGGTATGTCAGTAAGACCATCATCTCCTGGTTCTGAGATTAACATTAAACGTTTTTCCGAAAAAGTAATTAAAAATAACTGTGATTATTATTATAAATCAGTATGGCAAAAACTTGCAGATAAAGAGGATAGTGAATTAGATATGTATGTTAAAAATAGGAAAACCAAATTTGCAAAGGCGTATTCTATAAATACTACAGAGCTAAAAGAAACGCCATGGGGAGAAGTTGACAAGACAGAAATTCGTGATAAGGTAATGGAAGCCTCTAATCGTTCAGAGCTTGTAAAAAAAGTATATTTAAAAGTTTTAGATGGATGGGAAGATGCTCCGTCAGAGAAACTTAAATATCCAGTAATGGAGTTAGTAAATAATACTTTTTATTATAATAGATATGCATTAGCTAGTGCTTTAGCTTATGCAAGACAACATGATGAAGCTGATGTAGTTTCTAAAGTGTTAAAACTTTATAAGAAATTTAAGTTAGCAGAAGAAGGTGAGGAAGAGAATATGTCTAAAGCAAAATTTGAAATTGAGGGTAGAGAAGCATGGGGAGATGTTATCAAAGAGGTTCAAGACCATGAGGGTAGCGATGCTTATGTAGATTCTATCGAAGATGACCATATTATCTTCACCGTTGACGATGTTCGTTATCGTGTTGAAGCTGATGTAGAAGTTGGCGAAGATGATAAAACAGTTAAGGCTGATATTCATTGGGACACAAAAAAGAAAGATGAAGTTCAAGACGAGGATGATGATGAAGATAAAGACGAAATGTCTGAAGACGATTCTCAAGATACTGATTCAACTTCTGATGATGACGAAAAGAAAGACGAAGAAGAAGATATGGAAGAAGATACTGAGGAATGTGCTGAAGATGCTGACACAGGAAAATGCGAAGATTGTGAAAAATGTGAAAAAGAAAAAGAAAAATGTGCATCCGATGAATCTTCTGAAGAAGAAATGAGCAAAGACGAAAAGATTAGTGAGCTTGAAGATATTATTATGCAACAAGAAAAAGAGCTTGCTGAACTAAGACAGTATAAGGAAGAAAAAGAATGTGCTGAAAGAGATTTTGCAGTACAGCAATTGCTTGAAGAGATAAGAGAATGTGTTGATTCTGAAACTCTTGAGAGCCTTAAAGCTGAAGGTCTTGCTTGTAAATTATCCGAAATTGACGGATGGAAAAATAAGGCGAAAGCTCTTGCATTTGATAAAGCTTCAAAGAAAGAGTCTTTTACAAGTAAATGGTCTATGGCTATTTCACAACAAACCACAAAGAAGTCCACTAGCAAGTGGGATTCTGTAAATTAGTAATAAATAAAAGGAGATAAAAAAATGGCAAAAGTACTTGTTCAAACACACGTAATGGCAATGGACGTTGATGCTCTTAATAGAGTGGGCGTTGCTACAACAAATGTAGAAAATGGTACTGCTCTTGTTTGCAGTGGACAGAGTGCCAATGCAGGTCAAAAGCATGTGTTTAGTGTGGCACCTGCTTCAGCAGTAGCAAAAGATTTATGGATGGCTTATTCACCAGAAGTTAATTCAATTGTTAGTGGTACTAATGAATACAGAGGTCTTGATGTTGACCCAAGAAATTTTGTAAACCTTGCAAACAGACCGTTTGATATGTTCAAGCCTGTAGCTGGCGTTGACCTGATTCAGGTTACAAAAGATTTCTTCGCTGAAGGATATGACCCTGATACTGTTACTGGAGCTACTTATGTAGAAATTCAGGCTGATGGTACTTTCAAGGCTGTTGTTAGTCCAACTTCAAGTTTTGGTGGACTTCAATTCAAGATTTTCTCAAAACAGCCGATTATCATTGCAAACGGAAGCATTGCTGGTGAGGGCGTAGATGCTTGGATTCTTGAATGCACTAACAACTAATTTGATTGAGTAAAAAAAATAAATAAAGGAGATAAGAAAATGGCAAACCTTCCTGTAAATATAGTAAACTTTGCGGCTCAAACAGATTCAGATAATACATTAGTATTTGAGCTGTTCCAAGATTACTTCTGCCATTATATGGACGAAGTAAAGGGTAGAAGTATTGGAGCTTATGATAAGTCCAAAACTTTTGCTGAAAAAGAAGACAAAATGCAGAAAGCTTTCATGAGTGAAATCGAAAGACTTTCAGGCGAAACTGTCAACGAAAAGAACGTAAAGATTATGGCTAAAAACCCAATGGTTAAGTGGGCTACATTTGCTGTTGTTGAAGCTATGATTGATGCTGTTCTTCCAATGACATTAATTGATTCTATCGGAATGTATACTGAAGTTAGAAATATTGGCTTTGGTGATTCTGCATCATTTGAAATTGCACCAAGAAGTCTTATGACTGTTAGCCAAGGTGCTAATGCTCAGAGAACTTCTTTCATTCAGAAAGAATTTAAGACAAATAAAACTCTCGTAGCACAGAACCATGTTATTACTGTACAGGTTGCACTTTACAAGGTTCTTTGCGGTCTTGAGTCTCTTGCTGAATTTGTAAGAAAAGCAATCGTTTCAATTCAGACCGAAATGACTAAGGATGCATACAATGCATTCAGAGCAGGACTGACTGCTCTTACAATGCCTGCAAATCTTAAGGTTACTGGATATGACCAGACTGACCTGCTTAAGATTTGCGAAAGAGTAACTGCTTACAATGGTGGTGCAAAGGCTGTTATCGTTGGTACAGCATCTGCACTTTCCAACATTCTTCCGAATGGAGCAGACGGATGGAGAATTACGACTCCTGGAGATAACATGAGCATTAAGCTTATCAAAAACTTCTTCGATTATGATATCGTAGTTCTTCCGCAGGTTGCTACTGGAGATTTCTCAAGCTTCGACCTTGCTCTTAATGACAATGAAGTATACATCGTTTCTCCGTCAAGCGACAAGCTCGTTAAGGGAGTAAATGAGGGTTCTGACCTTACTAACAGCAATGATTTCTATGAAAATGGAAATCTGACAAGCAATGCTACAATCAATAAGAGATGGGCATTTGAATTCTTATCCAACGCTGTTGGTGGATGCGTACAGTTCTCCTAATTTGAATGAATTGTATTATAAATTTTTAAGGGGCAATCTTAGGGTTGCCCCTTGTTTATAAAGGAATGAAAGGATATTATTATGGCAAACCAAACTAAAACTACTCAAGAAAAGACTGTAAAAACAACCAAGGATGATGTTGCAGAATTAAAGCAAAGGTTGTTAGAACAACAAGAACAAATTGAAAAGCTAATGCAAGCTTTATTAAATAATCAACAAGATGGTTCACAGTTTAATAAAGCAGATAGTGATATTGGTGCTGATGAAGAAATTGAAATTATTAGTCTAACTCCTAATAGATTGAATATTCTTGGAGAAGCTGGTTCTGTTCTTATTTCTTTTGATAAAATGTATGAAGAACAGTTGATTGACTATGCGTCATTAAAAGATGCTTTGAGAAATAGAACTAATAGAGAGATGGCTAAAAAGGGTAGATTTTATATTAACGATGAACGTGTAGTAACTAAGCTTAGACTTAAGAATGATTATAAAAATATTCTTACGCCTGAACAGTTAAAACATATATTAAATTCTGATGTTAATAAAGCTATTGAACTTTATAAACTTGCACCAATTGGACAAAAGAGTACTATTGTTGAAATTGTTAAACAGTCTAAATTTAACGGAGAAGATATAGATTATAATTTGCTACGTGAACTTACTAAATTAAGTGGTGTTGATTTAGTAAATATTGAAGATGTCACAAAAATAGAAATAAAAGAATAGAGCAAAGGAGGGTGGTATATGGCAACCTCATTTGACTCCGTTATTGATATGGCATTAGTTATAATCAGAGATTATAAATTAGACGCTTTATATGAAACTGATGTTGAGGATTTTAATCTAGTATTACAAGGATATATGTTAAAAGGTCTTCCTAAGTTTGAAGTAAGTTCCATTAAGCCTTTAAGTTATGATTTAGAAACTCGAACATTTGATGAGGATTTAGATACTATTGAAATAGACATTATTAGTGATTGGACTGTTATTATGTGGTATACCGACCAATTGCAAG
Organism: uncultured Treponema sp.; assembly: GCA_937890485.1. Lineage (GTDB taxonomy): Bacteria > Spirochaetota > Spirochaetia > Treponematales > Treponemataceae > RGIG9060. The sequence goes on along the minus strand of CALBXN010000040.1, from coordinate 17,754 downwards.
ATGTACTTGAATTTAAAGAACCATTAAGAGATGTAGACTTCAATCGTTTCGCAACTGGACAAAACTTAAAGTTACGACAATCTTATTTAGAAGAATTAAGACGTAAAGTAAAACAAGACGCAACAAATTATCAATTTCAGCATATTAGCGGAATACCATACTTTAACGGTAATTAGTAAGGAGTAAAAGGATGGCAGATAAATATAAAAGAATTGCAAATAAAATTTTTAAAGTTCTGCCTATGTATGAAGAAAACTTTGATACATATTATAAGTATTTAACAAGAATTATAATTGAATTACAAGGTGAAGAACAGACAGATACTTTAAAAGAAGCAATTGTTGCGCTTAAAGGATTAAAGGCTGTGGGTGCGGATATAGAGCATAATGAAGTTCGTAGAATTATTATGAGATATACAAGCAAACTTAGTGATTAAAATAAGGGGGTGGCTTATGTTATATTATGTTGCGAAACGTAGTACGTTGCCATCTTCTCCAAATGATTATTATAGAGAACATATGCAACAGTTAATTAATTCTCAATGGGACAATACTACAATGTTACAAACCATTGAAGAGGAACAGCCGTTTGCTAGTTTTCAATTTAAAGAAATAGAAGTACGAATGGTTCATGCTATTGATAAAAGTACAAGAGCAAAGCAAGGTGATGATTTTCGTGAACTTATTTTTAAAGATATTAATTATTTGGTTAATTTAGGTAATTATTATAAATTTAGTGATGCTTATTGGCTTGCAATTAACTTAGATGAACTTAATCGTACTACTAAAAATATCATTGTGCGTAGATGTAATAATGTGTTAAAGTGGAAGGATATTAATGGAACTATATATGAATATCCTTGTGTTTTAGAATATGATGCTACTGCGGCAAGTCCAAGAGTAGATAATGATATTATTACACCTAATAACCGTATTAGGGTTATTGTACAAGCTAACGATGCTACGTTAACATTAAAGGTTAATCAAAGATTTTTATTTGGTGGTAGACCATTTAAAATTATAGGATATAATAATTATATGATTGATAATATTAATGGAAAGCAATCTATTTTATATATTCAAACACAGTTAGATGAAATATCTCCGTATGATGATTTTGAAAATAATATTGCCAATAATGATGTTCCAAATGATTCAGATATTGAGCCAGAGGTAAAAAATGGGATTGTTATTGAACCATCGTTTGACTTTGTAAGACAAGGATATACTATTAATTTTGGAGCTAATTTATATATTGACAATGTAAAACAAGACGATGTTATTACGGCAATTGCAAGCGGTGCTCCAGAATGGGCTTATGATTTTAATATCTTAGGTAATAATCAATTTAGTTTAAAATGTAAAAAAGTGGCACAAGTTCCATTGCAACTTAATTTTACAAATGGTGATATAACTAATTCGGTTTTAATTGATTTAGTGTCAATGTTTTAAGGTAGGTGAATGTTATGGCAATGTATAATAAATATATATCAATGCCTTATATTCCTTATCGTATTATAGAATATTTGGCTAATAATAATGAAAATCTTTGGAAGATATTAAAATATAATACTTATGATTGTTTATCTGAAAATGATTTAACGTTTGAAGAAAAGATGGAATTAGTTTGGTCACATGAAGCTAATCAAGAAGACTATAAGATATTTTTAACTGCATTAGTTGAAAATATGATACCTGTTTCAGGAACAATAATAAAGATTTATAAAGAAATGACTTTGCCACGTAATCATATTAATGCTGTTGCTGGATATGAAATTGATATTTTATATGGTGGAAAAATAGCATTGGTTGAATATAATGGTATACCTTGTAATAGAGGTGATGTTTGTGAAGCAGAGATTCTATCTACATTAAATGGTGTAGAAGTAGATGGTGTTGGTAAGCTTGAGTTCAGTATGAAGAAATTAGGCTCATCAAGGTCTTCTTTAAATATTGGTGATAATAAAAGTTTTACAGGTACAAGTTTACTTATGGGTGTTGATATTAGTGATATAGGAGATAATTCTTCATGTCTCGATTAACTGAAACAGAGTTGCTTGAAAAATATATAGCTTTTAATAAAGCTGTGCCTTATAAAGACTTTTTAATTTATCCAATACGTTTATGTGATTTTTATGATGTACAAGATATTTTAGATATATTACAAATTGATAAAAACATCTTAGGTCAAATAGAATTGATATCAATGTCAAATTTACGCTTTATATTAATGATAGCATATGATGAAGAGAAATATCGTAGTCAATTAGATACGTTATTACGTAAAGCATTAAATATTCGTGATGATTATGATATTCAATTTTATATTGATGATAGAACAGAAAGATTACAGATAGGCAAAAAAATAAATACAATTCAAGGACATATTATTATTGACGAAAATACATGTAAAAATATCAACGCAGATGATTTTGATGAAATTATAAGAATTATATTGTATCAAAATGTTTTAGATTATTCAGATAAATATGTTGACCCTGATGTTAAAAAAGCGGCTGATGAGTATTTTCGTTTGAAAAATAAAGATTCTATAAAAGTTCCACTTGAACATAAAATGATTTGTATACAAATGAAAACTGGAATGTCTATAGAATCAATTGGAAATTTAACTATACGTAATTTCTTACAATTATTTAATACTATAGTTGAGGAAAGTGATTATGTAGCTGTAAAATTTGCCGAGTTTAATGGAGTAAAATTTAAGTCTCCTATTGAACATTGGGCATATAAAGCTAAAAAAGATAAATATGCTGAAGCATTTTGTGATGCTAATGCATTTGTTGACAAAGTGCAAAGTGTAAATTAAGATGTAAAAAATAAGTAAAGGAGACAAAATTATGGCAAAGACAAAAGCTTTCTTAGCCAATGTTATGGACGCTTATGTATATTCTCAAGACCAACTTCTTTTCACATCTAAAGCATTAACAGATTCTAGTATTTCTATCGGTGTTACTGCTGAAGAAATTAGAGGTGGTAAGGGTAATAAGTTAATTGGTAGATTCTTCCATGATTCTACTTTTGGACTTGAACTTCAAGATGCTTTATTTAATCTTGAGTATATTGCTCATAACGTAGGTTCACAGATTGTTAGTGGCGAAGGTTCTTCTCTTAAAGAAGAACAGGTCGTAGCTACTGGTGCTGGTGCATTAACTGTAAGTGGCACTCCTGTTGATTTCCTTAACCAAGGAATTATTGGTTGGGTTGCCGCTCCTGGAAGTGATGAATGGGAAACATTCACATTTTCTGGAAGTTCTGCGACAGATGTAACTCTTTCTGATGGCAGTGCGTTAATCAGTGGAGATACTTATTGCGTAAAATATATGAATGAAACAGCTTGTGATGAAATTATTATTCCTGCTGATTTCGTTCCTGATGAAGTAACAGTTATTCTTAAAGGAGATTTATACAAAGCTTCTAAGGGTAATGATGTATCAACTTCATCTGTCATTGGACATATTGAAGTTGAAGTTCCTAGATTCCAACTGAATGGTACAATGGATATCGCTCTGAACTCATCTGGCGCTTCTCAGATTCCGTTTGCAGGACAAGCTCTTGTAACTACTGATGGTGCTGAAGCATGTGAAAGCGGTGGATACTATGCTGTTATTAAGAGATTTGATGAGGGTGCATCATGGTATGACAATCTTATTGCTCTTGCTCTTGAGGGAAGTGATTCTATTTCCGTAGAGGCTAGTGCGACTAAAGTTTTAAGAGTATATGGTGTATACAGCAATGGCTCTTCTAAGTTAGTTAGTCCATCTAAGTTGAGTTATACTGCAAGTGCGGCTGGAGTTGGTTCAGTTAGTAATGGAGTATTTACTGCTGGAAGCAGTGCTACAACTGGTACATTAACCATTGTTGTTGCTGGTTCGCCAAATCCAAAGCCAAGTGTTCAGTTAGTTGTTGATGTAACAGTAACAGCTTAATTATCGTAATAAGGAGATAATATAAATAGGGGGAGAATGAATAGTGTTCTCCCCTATTTTTATATAGAGATAAAATGAATAAAGATTGTGAATATGGGACTTTAAAGTGTGTTGGTAAAAGACAATGGATACAATGTTCTAAACGAGATATGGCTTGTGCATTTCAAAGATATTGTATTGATAAACGTAAGGTTGTTTTTTCGTCTGACGCAGTAAAATGTAAACTTAGAAACAATGAATAAAAAAGGACGAATTTGTTTTCAATGGGGTGTATACTTAATTGATTTAGGTGAGGGATGTGAAAATATACAAGAAGGTATTAGACCTTGTATATGTGTTTCTAATGATATAAATAATACATGGTCTAATATTGGACAATTTATTCCTTTAACATCTCAAATAAAAAATAATCTTCCTATACATTATATATTATGCAAAGAAGATTATAGTTTTTTAAAAAATAACAGTGTTGTTCTTACTGAACAATTAACAGTACGACCTATCAATAATGTTATAAAATTTTTAGGAAGGCTAAATAAAAACGATATTGTAAATATTAAAGAATGTATAAGATTACAATTTGATTTATAAAGTTTCTCTAAGGGGGATAAAAACATGGTAAAAGCAAATTGTGGTGGGCTTATCCTAGATGGGTCTACCTTAAAATTAGTTAATGGGATTATCACTGTAAGTGGTGGAAATCCTACAAATTATATTACATCAAATTGTGGTGGTATAAAATTTGATGCTACATATTTTAAAAAAGTTGGTGATGTTATTACTGACAAAAAAGAAAGCTCTGTTGAAGCTATGACAGTAAAGCAAAAGGGTTGTGGTGGATTATTGCTTGATGCTAAACATTTTACTCTTACTAGTGATAATTTAGTATTTGATAAAGTTGATTCTGAAGCTAAGATTACTTCGTTTAAAATTGGTGACGCTACAGGAGTTCTTACTGATACGGCTATTGCAGTTGAAGTTCCTTATGGAACAGATGTAACTCAACTTAAGCCTACTATTGTTATTAGTAAAGATGCTACTGTTTCTCCAAAGAGTGGAGCGAAGAAAGACTTTACTGACCCAGTAACTTATACTGTAACGGCTGAAGACGGTACAACAAAGACTGTTTATACTGTTACTGTAACTGTTGCAGAAGAAGTAGTTGAAGGAAATTAATGTTTTGTGGGTGGGATTATCTCACCCACATAGGAAATGAAAGGAGATAATTATGTTAGATTTAACATATGATAAAAAAATACATCTTGATAAATGGGATATTGATGTTGTTCCTTATTTAACTGTTGAACAAATAGGTTATGTTGTTAATGATTTATTAACATGTGAAAATGGTTTGGAACGTGATATGAAACTTATTGCTGATGTATTAGTTGCATGTACAGATTTATATCAAGAAGCTGAAGATGTTACATATACATATGAAGATGTTTTATATTCAGGATTTTGGTATGATTTATTAAATGCATGTCCAATTCTTCAGACTAATATTAATACTATTTATAGGGAAGTTAGAGAATTTAACAGTATTAATAAAGCCGTTATGGGATTAATTGATAAAGCTACTGAAAAGCTTAATGATATTGATGTTACAAAACTTGATTTTAGTAAGGTTAATTTCGATGAGCTTAATCAGTTTATTAATAATGTAAATAAACAATTGGAGAAATAAAATGCCTATTGATATTGCTAGTAATGATGCAGAATTAGCCGCAATGCTTGCTCCTGCTGTTACAGCAGGATTGATTATAGCAGGTGAAATGTATGTTCGTCCTATGATTAGAACAGAAATTGCTGGCAGAGTTGGAAGAGGTAGTTATCCAGCTAATGGTGGTGGAAGTTTATCTGAAGCATGGACTGTTGAAGGAAGCGAAGAAGGTGAACTTGGAAGTATGGAAATTTATTATGATTCTGGTAAATTAGCTTATGATAGTGGTATTGGTAAGCATATTACTCCTGATAATGCATGGATGGATAGAAGTACATTGCCAGATGACCCTGAAGCGATTGGAGATATGGCATCATTAATTGATTTAGGATTAGGTGGTATGTTATTTGGGCCAGATAATCCTACTAGACAAGCTACTCATTTTTGGGAAAGTGGTGTTATTCCAGAATTTAAAGGTAATGCCGAAGGATGGATACGTAATGGTTTAATTAGCGCAGGATTACCTGTTATATAAAAGAGGAATGAAATGATAAGAATGGGTTTAGATGGGTCAACCAAAAGTTCTGGTTGGTGCATTTTTGATAATGATAAATTAGTTACATATGGAAAAATAGTTGTTCAAGATAAAGATATGGATTGGCGTAGCAGAGTTGTTTATATGATGCGTAAAGTGGCAAAGCTCATTAAATATTACGAAGTCGAAGAACTTTGTGTTGAATTACCAGTTCAGTCTTTAAAAAATGTTACTACTTTGGAACAATTATTTTCTTTGCATGGGGCAATTTTAGGAGTAGCTTCAGCGTTACATATTACATTTACACCTATTCATGTTAATACATGGCGTACATATATGGGTATATTAGATGATATACCTAAAGATGTAAAAGACAAAAGAAGTATATATAAAGAAAGAAGTGTTAAATTAGCTAATGAATTATATAATTTAGATTTAACATGGAAATCAAAATCGTCCAAAGAGAATGATGACGATATATCTGACGCTATTCTAATTGCTCATACCATTATACACAAATAGTACATAAGAAAAGAAAGGTGAGGTGTGTATGGCATTAGGAAATTATAAAATTAAAGTAGTGCCTGTTTTGGATACGGCTTCACTACATAAACAATTAGAGGGTGCTGGAGTAAGCACTAATTTAAAAAAAGCTGGTGCTTCAGCAGGGCAAGCATATTCCAAAGGATTATTTACTGCTATTAAAGAAAGAGCGAAGTATTCTGTAGCCAATGCTCTTATTTATGGTAGTATTAATGCTATGAAGGATATGGTAGCTAATGTTAGAGAATTAGATAAAGCGCAAGTTGAGTTAAAAAAGGTTACTGATTTATCAGGAAAATCTTTAGAAAAATATACTGAACAAGCATATAAAATGTCTGGTGCTGTCGCAAAGACAGGTACAGAAATTATTCAAGCATCTACTGAATTTGCTAAACAAGGATTTGACCCACAAACTGCTTTGCAATTATCAAATGTAGCAAGTCAATTTCAGAATATTGCAGATACAGAAATAGATGCGGCTACAGCGGCTAAATTTATCAATTCTCAATTAAAAGCTTTTGGTAATACAGATTATTTTTCTAAGTTTAATACTGATGCGGAAAAAGCTACTGCTGTTATTGATGCTGTCAACGAGGTTGCAAATAATTTTGGTGTAGGAACTAATGACCTACAAATGGCATTAACTAAAACTTCTGCCGCTATGAAAGGTTATGGTAACACTTATAGCGAAACTATTGGTTTAATTACTGCTGGTACAGAAGTTATGCCGAATCAAGCAAGTAAAGTTGCTAGAGGTTGGCGTACAATTGGTGCTAATATTTTAAAACTTGCTCAAGATACTGATACTTTAGAATCCGCAAATGGAAAAGTTAGTGTTGCATTAAAAGATAGTAATGGTGAATTAAGAAGTACATTTCAAATTTTACAAGATTTATATCCACAATGGAAAACTCTTAATAGCGAAGAACGTTCTGCGTTAGCTTTATCATTAGCAGGAAAAACACAAACAGAAGTTTTCCAAGCTACAATGGATAACTTTACTCATGCTATTGAAGCTAACGAAACTGCTATGAATTCGCAAGGTTCAGCGGCTAGAGAGAATGCTAAATATCTTGATTCTATTCAAGGAAGAGTAAAAGCATTTCAATCTGCTTGGGAGCAATTATCTTATCATATAATAAGTAGTGATTTAATTAAAAATGTTGTTAGTTTTGGCACAAAAATTATTACTGTTATTGATAATATTGTACAAGGTATTGGTGCTTTACCTACTGCTTTAGGTTTGATTGCTACTGCATTCGGAGCGTTAAAATTAACTAAATTAATACCTCAGTTTTTAGGTTTAAGTAAAGCAGTTGAAGAAGCTGTGGTGGCTGAAAACGCTCTTACAACAGCTTCTACTGGAGTTGTTGCCGCCGAAGAAGCAATGGCAACAGCTTCTGGAGGTAGTTTATTATCAAGATTAGCTTCATTAGGTAGTGCTTTATTACCATTAGCTCCTGCATTAATTGCTTTAGGTGGAGCATTTATATATGCTAATCATCAATATAATAATTCTTTTAAAGGTAAACTTGAAGAATATAAAAAATTAGGTGATGAAATTGAAAATATTAAATCACAGATTGATGAATTAGAAAGTAAAGAAGGTTCGCTTACATCTGAAGAAGAATCACGTTTAAGTATTTTAAAAATGCAATTGCAAGTTTTACAACAGCAAGAAGCACTTAAATCAAAACAATTAACTCATGCTTTTGATAAAGATGCTAAAGAAAAAATGCATGGTAAAACGCATATGGAGCAAGGTGAAAAGATTACTGAACGTGAAGATACGGTAGGTGAAAAATATCTTAAAGCCACTGAAAAAAGATTTGCATTACAAAAGAAAATTAAACATCTTGAAGATGAGTCAAGAAAACATCCTCTTACTGAAGAACAAACAAAGAGTTTAGAAAAATATAATAAAGAACTTGATAAAGTTTATGATAATGAATATAATGCTTTAGATAAATTAATTAAAGCAGAAGAAGAACTTGCTAATGTTGATTATTCTAAGTTAAGCACTGATGGCAAGGCTTATTATGATAATATACATAGTGCATATGTACAAGCAACAAGCGACATTGAAGAGGTTAGAAACGCAGTTGGACAAACAATAGATTTGTTTGGTTCTGCTCAATTTGATAGTTGGGAAATAGATGTTTCTTCATTAAAAAGTGCAAGTGAGTTGGCTGACCAAATTACTGCAAAAATATCTGAACTTGATGACGAAGAAGATATTACTATTTATGCTCGTGATGAAACTGGAAATATTATTGATGAAATAACTAGAAAAAAGGGCGATTTAACTGACGAAGAATGGGAACTTGTTGTAAATGCAACTACTACAGGAGATTATGACAAATTACAAGAGTATATAGACCAAGCTCCTGAAGAGAAAAAGGAAATTCTTTTTGATTTTATTCCAGTTGGTGCATCAGATGTAGAAGCGCAAAAAGAACAAGCCGCTCAAGATACAACTAGTACAGTACATATACAAGAACAAGGTTCTGGAGATGTGGAAGCTAAAAAGAATAAAGCCGCTTCACCTGTAGACGCTTGGGTTTCTGTTAAAGATGGTGGAACTGCTAGTAGGGTTCAAGGTCAAATTGATAGTATTAAGGGAAAAGATGTTCATATTAATATCTTTAAAACTATTTGGGAATCTATTAAACATAATGCCAAAGGTAAACGTAAGGGCGAAGAAGGTGGTATGTCTTGGCTTGGTGATGAAGGTTCACGAGCTAATCCTAAACCTGAACTTGTAGTAGGAGAAGATGGAGCTTATCTTGCAGGTACAGATGGTTGGGAATTACGTAATCTGAAAGCATCTGATACTGTATATACTGCATCTCAAACAAAAAGATTACTTAGCGATGGTGATTTTGATATTGCCAGTGTAGAATTACCTAGATTTAAAAAGGGTAAGAAACAAACTAAACAACAACAACGAAAAGCTGTTCAAAAAAAAGCTAGTCAAAAAACAAAAGAGAAGTGGGAAAAAGAGTTTGATAAAAAACTTGATGAATTAAAACATAAATCCAAAGTTAATCATTGGACTGATGCAAAATTTCAAAAAGAATATAAAAAGCTTTATGATAAATATTATACTAAAGCTACAAAAGACCAACTTTGGGATTATACAGAAAGTCATGCAGATTATTTAAATGAACGAGCTAATGAAAATTTTGATAGACGTATAGGAAATGTTGCATATGGTGCTAATGTTGCAAATCTTATAGCTGATATTAAGAAAAATGCTAACTTATCTGCTGACGAAAAAATTGAAGCAGAAGCAAAAGCATATAAAGCTTCCGTTGAATACAATATGAAAGAGTATAAAGCTGGGAAAAATACTCGTAGTAAGATTGTAGAAGATATTAAAAATTATTATAAAACTCGTGGTAAATATGATGAAGAGTATTATAAAATGGTCGAAGAGCTTAGAGAAGCAGACCGTGATAAAGAGATTGAAAGATTAAAAGAATTAGGTAAAGCTCAAGAAGATAAATTATCATTAGCTCAAAAATATTTAAATAAAGAACTTGATGCTATCGAAAAACAAATTGACGCTCAAAAAGAAGAAGAAGAAAATGCTAAAAAATTAGCAGAACTTCAAAATGATTTAAACAAAGCAAAGTCTCAAACAATTAAAATTTATAAAGAAGGTGTAGGTTTTGTTTATGAGCAAGATACTGAAGCCATTCAAGAAGCGCAACAAGCTTTAGATGAATATACTAGTTCACAAACAAAGAGTGAATTAGAACAAAAAGCAGAACAAATTCGTGAGATATTAGAATTATTTAAGGATTTACAAGATGAATCTGATATACATGAATTAGCTATGGCTTTAGGTGTTGGTAATCTTTCACAATTAACTGGTGGTAATTTAGGAACGGATATTGGTAAATGGACACAATGGATAAAAGGTGTTATTGCAGGTCAAATTGCATACGAAGATTTAGCTGAACAATTAGGTAATGTAGCGAGTACCGACCTTTATAAATGGTTAGGAGATACATTGTCTGGTGGAACACATCAAATTGGCAATTCCACAATTTCTAAATATATAAGCAAACATAGTTTTGCTAGTGGCACATTGTCTGCTCCAGGTGGATTATCTCGTGTTGCGGAAGGATTAGGTGGAGAACTTATATGGCTTGGTAAAGGTGATAGTGTTTATTCAAATGCAGTGTCTAAAAATTTAATGGAATGGGGTAGATATTCCCCTGCTCAAATATTAAATAGTAGTAATGGTAATAATCAAATGTTATTTAATTTTGATAAAATTGTATTACCTAATGTTCATAATGCAAATGATTTTTATAGAGAATTACAAACATTACCTAATAAAGCTTTGCAAAAATCAACAAAAAGATAAATATGAGTGGGAGAGATGTAACTCTCACTCATATTTTTTAAGGAATTAAATGGTTTTTATGGATAAAGGTTATTAATTTTATATAAAGGAGAAGTTAAATATATGGTAATTACTGTTGATGTATTGCTTAAAATATGTGCTAGTATTGGATGCATAGGTGTAGCAATGGGATATATTATGAAAGTATATGGTTCGTTAAAAAAACCAGTTGATGATATAAGTGCTAAATTTAAATATTATGATACATGTTTAAAAAATGATGCACATCGTATGGATATGTTTGAAAAAGCACTTGAAGAGAGTATGGATTGTAATAGATTATTATTAGAATCAGTTTATACAATGCTTAAACATTTTAAAGATGGTAATAATACTAAAATGTTAGAAGAAAAGGAAAAGAAAATAGAAGAATATTTACTAAATAAAGTTAAGTAATAAAGGAGAAATTTATGAAACCGATTATTAAGGATTCTTATCCAGAATACTATGTCGAAACTTTATCAGAATTAGATGAGATTCCAGTAAATGCTCCGTCTGGAACTATTGCTTTAATGAATGGTGATGATGGTTTTAAAGTTTATATGAAAAATGAAAACGGAGATTGGAAAGAACTATAAAAGGAGTGAAGTATTATGGATATATTAACATATGCTTTAGCAATAAGTAAAGCAAATGAATATACTAATCAAATGGTACAATCTTTAGGAATTGGATTTACTTATAAAGGTTCAGTTGCTACGGAATCAGCATTGCCTAATAATCCATCTTTAGGTGATTTATATACTGTGGATGATGGAAATATAAGTTGTGTATGGGATGGCTCAAAATGGTTTCAATTAACATCTAATCCACAAGAAACATTATTAAGTGTTAGTAATTAATTAAAAGAGAGGTGTTTTGAATATGAATAAAGGAACAAAAATTAGAACTGCATTAAGAATTGCTGTATCATTAAATACTGCTATTTATGCAGTGTCAGCGGCTGTTGGTGCTCTTGGTTTTGGTTGGTTAACTATGGCATGGGCAATTTTTACTATTATTAGTGATTTTGCTGTGTCTGCATTGACAACTTATTTTAATCAAGATTATACCGAAGAAGCTTGTATTGGTACAGGTGTAACAAGACAGCTTAAAGCAGAGAAAAAAAGCGATTATGTTGGAGACTTCTTTTATTCAGAAGAACCCCTAGTAGAACAAGAAGAAGTTATAGAAGATATATATGAAGAAGAACAGGAGATAGAGAACGAAGATGAACAGTAAGATATATAGACAAGCTGATTCAAGATGGGGTAGCTTGCCATATCCTACTAAAAAATATTCTTTTGCAGGTAACGGATGTGGATGTTGTGCCTGTCTACATGTTATTATTGAATTAGATAAATATAAAAATTGGACTCCTAAAGATTTAAGACCATGGATGGTACAACAAGGTTTTGCTACTTATGGCAACGGTACAACTTGGTCAGGTATAACAAAAACATTACAACATTTTGGATTTACAGTTATTAATCATCCTACTATGTCTGATATTTTTAAGACTCTTGAAAAAAGAAAATATAAATTGGGTGTTATTTTATTTAGGAGTGGTTCAAGGGGTGGTGTAACCTGGACTAGTGGTGGACATTATGTTGCTTTTACTGATTATAAAGTAGTTGGAAATAAACATTATTTTTATTGTAAAGATTCTGGTGGAAGATGCCATGATAAATGGTATTGTTATGAAACTACAATGAAAGGATTAATTCCGCAAATCTGGTCGGCTAATCCACCAAGTGGTAGTGTTAGTGATGAAACTACTTCATCTTCTTCTGTTGAACCTGCTTCTGAAAAATTAGTGGTGGACGGTAAATTTGGTACAGCTTCAGTAAGAGCTTTACAGAAAAAAATGGGTACTGTTCAAGATGGAATGATTACAGGGCAAAGTCGTGCTTATAAGCAACATCATACTGGTTTTGCTGGCAGTATTAGTTATGGCAGTGGTGGTAGCAGTTGTATTAGAGCTTTACAAAAAATGCTTAAACTAAGTAATCCAGATGGATATTTAGGTTCAAATACAATAAAAGCATTTCAAAAATATCTTGGTTTAAATGCAGATGGATATTGGGGGTCAGATACTTCTAAAGCCGCACAAAAATGGCTTAATGGTGATTTGAAACCAGTTACAAATAGTTCTAGTAGTTCTAGTACTAGTACTAATAAGACTTCAAGCACTTCTAATACAACAACTAAAAAGTCTGTATATAAAGTTATTGATGTTTCTGAATGGCAAGGAAATATAAATTGGACAAAAGTTAAAGCTGATGGAGTTGATGGTGCTATTATTAGATATGCAGACGGTACTTATCTTGACCCAAAGTTTGATAAAAATATGAAAGAAGCCAAAGCAGTTGGTCTTCATGTTGGTGCTTATATTTTTAGTAGAGCTAAAACAAAAGCTACAGCAGAAAAAGAAGCTGAAAGACTTTATAATGCTTGTAAAAAATATAATCCAGATATGCCGTTATATATTGATTTAGAAGCTAGTTCTTTAAGTGGATATGCTAATCAATCTGCATCTGCTTTTATTAATAAGATGAAAACTCTTGGTGGCAAACCTGGAATTTATGCTAATTTAAATTGGTTTAATAATTATATTAAAACTGCGAATTATGTGAATTATCCACTTTGGATAGCTCAATATAATTCTAGAATTACTCATAAAAATCCTAGTTGGTTTGGAATGTGGCAATATAGCTCTAGCGGTTCTGTAAAAGGAATTAGCGGAAAAGTAGATATGGATAAATGTTATGTTGCCTATTGGAACCAGAAATAAAAGGAGAGAAAAATATGGCTAAAACAACTGATGAAATTGTATTAGAAGTATTTGATGGAAAATGGGGTTCTGGAGATACTCGTAAACAAAAGTTAACTGATGCAGGATATAATTACGATGTTATTCAAAAAAGAATTAATGAAGTTAGCGTCCATATGAAAAGCCGTAAAGATGCTATGAAGCCTTGGTTTGATGCATGTGAAGCTCAATATAAGTGGTCTTATAATGCTAAATACAATTGGGGTGATTGGAATAAAACAATTGCTGGTTCTAAGAACTATGGAACTTGTATTACTTTTCCTAATGTAGTTGCTATGCGTTGTGGTTTAATTAAAGAATCTTATAAAATTATTACTTCTACTGGTAGTGATAATGATAATAAAGCTACTCAGAATAGTTTTTATAATAATTCTGTAAAAGCTATGAATAGTATTAATGGTAAATATTGGAGTAGTATTAAATACCCTGAAAAAACTACTGCACAGTTAGTTAAAGAAGGAAAGATTAAAGAAGGTGACATTATCGGCTTTATGGGACATACTGCTTCTTATGCTTATAAAGATAGTAAGGGAAATTTGTTGTTTAATCATGCAGGCCATGCCGCAGGAATTTACGATAATAACAAACCTGGTTCTAACAGAGCCGTACTTAATGTACAATCTTCTTCTATGAGTAATAGAAAAGTATATGGTGTATTTAGTGTTAATACTTTTATTGTATTAACTTCTTGTAAGAATGGTATAATTACATATAGTAATCGCCATATGGCAGGACAAAAAGTTACTATTACAATTATACCAAACACTGGTATGGGAGTACAAAGCATTAAAGTAGATGGTAAAGCTGTTAGTCCTACAACATCTTATGTTATTGATAAAATTGATTCACACCATATTATTGAAGTTGTGTGCGGAGCAGTTAAGAAGAAAACCATTGATGAAATTGCTAAAGAAGTAATTGCTGGTAAGTGGGGTTCTGGTGATACTAGAAAGAAAAAACTGCAAGCGGCTGGTTATGATTATAATGCAGTACAGAAAAGAGTTAACGAATTATTAGCTCCAAAGAAAAAATCTATTGATATAATTGCACAAGAAGTTATAGATGGTAAATGGGGAAGCGGTAACACTAGAAAGAAAAGATTAATTGATGCAGGATATGATTATAATTTAGTACAAGCTAGAGTTAATGAAATTTTATCTTCTAAGAAGAAAATATATAGTGGAACATTACCATCATTAACATTAAAGAAAACTAATACTCAGGTTATTAATGATACTATTCTATGGGCAATTTGGATTGCAGGAAATAATAATTTCCATTATGGATATACTTCTAAAGATAAGAAGATAAATGCACATCATAATGGCTGTTATTTCTGTGGAACAAATGGTAGCCAAAAAAAAGGTATGTTAATGCCTGAACATACTTACTGTTGCAATCCATTTGTAGGTGCGGCTTGGGCGCATGGTGGTTGTGTACCAAAAGCGATAGAGCTTTGTAATAAATGTTCGTCTTGGGATTTTGGTAAAGGTAAAGGATATGATAAATCTCCACTGTTTACTAATTTAGGACATCCTGCTAAATCTAAATTAAAAGCTGGAGATGTTCTTTGTCGTGATACTCATGTAGCATTATATATAGGTAATGGCAAAATTGCAGAAGCATCTCATGGTGATGATAATAAAAAAGGTTCAACTAAATGGAATGACTCTATTCATATTACAACACTTACAGATAGTAATTATAAAAATTTCCCAAGAGTGCATAGATTCAATTCTTCAGTACAATCTACTATGGCTTTAAGACATGGTGAAGTTAGTGACCGTGTAGAACAATGGCAAAAATTTCTTGATTGGTATTTTAATGGTGAGTTTTTTAAACAATGTGGTAAATCTGATAGATATTTTGGTGACAACACATTAAAATGGACAAAGAAATTCCAAAAAGATAATAATCTTGATGTTGATGGAATTGTGGGTACAAATACTTTGGCTATGGCTTCTAAGGTCAAAAAATAGTAAGTTAAAGGAGAAAATATAATATGAGTTCAGGTTCAATTAGAATAATACAATTGCCAGAAAAATCATCGGTTAATACCGATGATTATATGGCAGTGGATAGTTCTGCTAATGGAACTAAAAAAGTAAAATTTACAAATTTATTAGATAATAATTTGTCTACGCCAAATAAAGCGGCTGATGCTCAAGCAACTGGTGAAGCGATTAATGATATCAGTGCAAGAGTTGATAATATGATAAGTACACAAACAAATGCTGAAGTTACAACGCTTTGGACAGGTTCGCTTTATCAAAAAAATCAATCAGTAACACTTTCTGAAAATATTTCTAATTTTGACTTTGTTGATGTCTATTGTGGTAGTATTGAAAGTACGTTTGTAAGAAAACCTGTTGCAAGTCCAATACATTTTGAACTTCAGCAACAGAATATGTCAGACAATGCAAGCGTACAATTTATAGATTGGTTTGAAGAAGGATTAACAATATCTGGTACAACAGCGACAATAACAAAATGTATTTCATGTAAATGGGATGATTTTTCACAAGTTCCAGTTGTTTCACAAGCAACAGATGGTATTGAAATCATAAGAATTGATGGTGTCAAAATCGGACATATTGAAAACGATGAAATAGTTGATGCAAGAGTTGGTGCTAATGGTAAAAGATATTTAACTTTGGGTGATGCGATTAGAACACCGATTGGGAAATTGGAGAGTTATTTTGTTGAAGGTATTAATTTATTTAATCCCAATGACCCTGACCTTGTTGAAAATGTTGAGCTTGTAACAAATGGCACGACTAACGCAAAGACTGGTTACTTCGCAAGCGGATTTATTCCTATCGAAGCAGGGAAAACTGTTTGCTGTCATTATCCAACAGGAACGTATGGTAGTGCATCATCTTTTGTATGGTATAACGCTAACAAAGAGCGAATCAGGTATTCGGCTGTTCCATCGTCAAACAGGCTGGTAGATACAAACGGACATAATTATATAAGATATACATTCACTGAAACGCCTGAAGCCACATATTTCAGGTTAACAGGACATATGACTGATGAATCCTATTATATGTATGTCTATGCTGATGAAATGCCTGATATTTATGTGCCATATACCACGGATGTAGAACTGGCTGACGATGTTAAGGTAGATTTTGCAAACATAAAAAATCTTTCAGTTTCAAAGGAAGATACAGATTTCATAAAAGCAAATTCTAAAAACCTTGTAGATTTATCGCAGATGGAAGTGGGCATAATTAATAATTCTTCTTCTAATGGGAATCTTGATTCTACTGCTACGAATTGGAGAACGAGTGATTATATCGCAGTAAAGTCGGGTGCGGTATACTCTGCTCTTATATGCGGTGGAGTATATTATGGAAGTGGATATAAGGGTGTGCCGTACTATGATTCAAATAAAATATATAAAGGACATATCGTACCTTCAACTGGAATAACCACAACGTTATCGTGGGCAACACTTACCATACCTAACGATTGCGCATTTATAAGATTGAGTTATCCAAAGGCAAGCGTTGAAAGTCCAAAACTATGGAGAGACACCCAAATGTTTGAGGGCGTTGTTGCAACACAGCCTACGACTTATTTGCACTATAACGGAGATGATAGACTGCAAAATATCGGTCTTACTGATGACTTCTCAAGAGAATATAATTGTCTGTTCGGCAAGAAAGCGATATGGAATGGAGATAGTATTTGTGCGGCTGATAATGATACGCAAGGCGGTTGGGTGCAGAGAATAGGCAAAGCCAACGGAATGTCTGGTTTTTGAGGATATTGAAATGGGGATTCTTGCAGGGAAAAGTGCAGGAATGGAAGTTTGTGCCGTAGAAGATGA
>CALBXN010000039.1 GCA_937890485.1 uncultured Treponema sp. | reverse complement strand
ATTAGACCAATATTCAAGAGATTTGACAGTTTTAGCACATGAAGGAGTATTAGACCCTGTTATTGGACGTAAACAAGAAACAGACCGTGTAATTCAAGTTTTAAGCAGACGTGGAAAAAACAATCCATGCTTAATTGGTGAACCGGGAGTAGGCAAAACTGCGATTGTAGAAGGAATTGCAGAAAGTATTGTAAATGGTACTGTTCCGGAACTTTTAGCAGGAAAACGTCTTGTTTCTTTGGATATGTCAGGAATGGTGGCAAAATCAAAATATCGTGGAGAGTTTGAAGAACGCATTAAAAATGTTATTAATGAAGTAATTGCAGCAGGAAATATTATTTTATTTATTGATGAACTTCATACCATTATTGGTGCAGGAGGTGCAGAGGGTGCATTAGACGCAGCCAATATTTTAAAACCAGCATTAGCTAGAGGAGAACTTCAAGTGATTGGGGCAACAACAATTGATGAATATACAAAATCACAAATGGCTCCATTACCAAAAGAATATCAGAATGACCAAGAATTTATTCAAGCTACTCATAATTCATTCCATAACATCAATGTAAATGGTGGAAAAACTATTGATGCTAAAGAAATGACCGCATTGTTATCTTTATTTGATGTAGATGTTGATACAGCAGGAATGAACGGTAAAATCAAAGTATATGATACAATGGCATATTCTTTAAATTTATTAGAATCTCCAAATAGCAGTCGTGGTCAAAAAATGCAAAAGAAAATTACAGAACGATATGTTTCAATTTTTCAAAAATAAAAATTTTGACTTGCAACCTTTCTTTTTCAGAGTTAACATCACACACCACGAAGGAGATTTCTTCTGCTTCGTGTCCTGCGTTCTGCAGGGGTATCCTTAAATCCAAAACCAAGAAATGGATTGGCTGAGCCACCCGTGCCGACTCCGTTGCCCAGTGCGTAATTCGGGGATACTGGCTTATCAGTTGAGGTTGCCTGTATTTTGAAGTCAAAAGATTTGGGAGGAAATGATTTATGTACGACAAGACAAAATTTATTTATGTGGGTCTAGACTTGCATAAAGAACGACACACAGCAGTTATTATGGACTGCTTCAACGAAAAGCTCGGAGAGATTACGTTTCAAAACAAGCCCTCCGAATTTTCAAGACTCTTAGTAAAAGCAAAGAGATATTGTACTGATGGCAAGGGAATTATTTTCGCTTTAGAGAATTCCTACGGCTATGGAAGAGCGTTAGCTGCATGGCTGATTGAACGGAATTACATTGTAAAAGATGTGAACCCGGCTTTGTCCTACGCCTATCGAAAGAGTGTACCTCAATACAAGAAAAACGACAGCTACGATGCACAATGCGTAGCGAGAGTAGCCATTAATGAACTGAATAAGTTACCCGATGCCATGCCGGAAGACATGTACTGGACTCTCAGTCAGTTGGTAAATCGCAGAGCGAATCTGAAGACACATCACATTCGTTTGAAGAATCAACTGCATGAACAGGTCTGCGTAGCTTATCCAAGCTACAAGCAATTCTTTCAGGATATCGGCAGACCGACTGCTTTGTATTTT
Organism: uncultured Treponema sp.; assembly: GCA_937890485.1. Classification (GTDB taxonomy): domain Bacteria; phylum Spirochaetota; class Spirochaetia; order Treponematales; family Treponemataceae; genus RGIG9060. Next base: position 1,001 of record CALBXN010000039.1, on the reverse strand, counting down.
TGGGAGCATTATCCTTCTCCAAGATTATTGAGAGGTAAGACTGTGGAGGAACTGGCAGAAGAAATAATCCCAGTCAGCCACAATCAGTTTTCAACTCGCAAGTGTCAGAAGATACTGGATTCAGTAAAGGCAGACGGAGATACCACAAGGGATTATCAGCCGGAGCGTGATGAAATCACGAGAGGACTAGTTAAGGATGTTCGGCACTATGTTGCACAATTGGAAGAGGTCGATAAAGCTATAGCAGATTTTCTTCCAAGGTTTGAGTGTACCCTGAACACCATCCCCGGTGTCAGCGACACCACCGTTGCGAAGCTGCTTTCGGAGATTGGAGACATCAGAAGATTCCCAAATGCGGATAAACTGGCGAACTTTGCAGGAATTGCACCTGTGAATTTCTCTTCCGCAGGGAAAGGTGGCGATAAGCCATCCAAACAGGGAAACAGAAGATTGCAGGGAACTATATATTTTCTTGCAATACAAATGATTCAGTTGTCATCTAAAGGCTTGCCAAGGAATCCTGCTTTTTATGCCTACTATCAAAGGCAGTTGGCGAGAGGTAAGAGCAAACCACAGGCATTGATATTGATTTCCAGAAGATTAATCAGCATCATCTATGGCATGCTGAAAAACAAGACAGAGTATGTCATGCCCAAGGTGCAGGACAACTGGGATTGAACACAATTTTTTGTAGTAAAGACAGAGGAAATATGGTAAAATTTTAGGCAGTGAAAACCATTGCTTTGGAAGGTGTTGATTTTTTCAAAGGAAAAGGAACTGCTTGGAAAAATAAGAGGGTTCAGACTTGATGTCAAGGGTGGCGCAGGAGGAAGAGTAATACCAGGAGTGGAAGGCGTTGTTACTGGTGGAGATTCCACAAAATTAGGGAAAAATATGATGGAATCCATGGGATTATCTAGAGGAACAAATTGGACAGGTCATCAAGCACAGCATATTATTCCAGCAGAAATGGCAAATCATCCAGTATTACAAAGAATAGG
>CALBXN010000038.1 GCA_937890485.1 uncultured Treponema sp. | reverse complement strand
TAAAAGGTATTCCCAAAGAAAAATCTGGCTCTGTAAAAATTAATATGATTAGAGATTCAAAAAATCGTAAAAAATTTACAACAACCGATGATTCTTCAAAGGGAAAGTTTTCTCACACGGTTTATCGCTGTATTGCAACTTACGGGAATTACTCCTTAATGAAGTTAAAACTAAAAACTGGAAGAACTCATCAGATTAGAGTTCACATGAAATACTTAGGTTGTCCGATTTTAGGTGATCCAATTTATGGCACTAAAGATTCACTATTTGATTCGGCAACTTTGATGTTACATTCAAAAACTCTTGGAATTCGCTTACCACAAAATGAAGATTTTACAACATTCGATTCCTCAGTTCCGATTCGTTTCAAAAAAGTTATGCATAAACTTCACAAAATGTATCAAAAAAATGTCTGGAAATAATTTATTTATGAATAAAAAATTGGACGATAAAATTACAATCTTATATAATGATGATGACATTTTAGTTGTAAAAAAGAAAGCAGGAATTCCATCTGCTCCTTTAAAATCAACTGAAACTGACAATGCTTTATTTTATGTTTCAAAAATTTTTCCAAAGATAATAAATGTAAAAAATTTATACAAAGAAGTTGAAGGTGGTTTAATTCATAGAATTGATACAGACACAGAAGGTCTTTTACTTTTTGCTTTAAATGATGAATCTTGGCAAAATTTATATCTTCAACAAAAATCAAATTCATTCATAAAAGAATATACTGCTTTCTGTAACAAAATTGATGATAATTCTAGAACATTACCTGGTTTTCCAGAATTTGTTTTTAAAGATATTAATTTAAATAAAAATATTTTAATTCAAAGTAAATTTAGAAATTATGGCCCAAAAGGAAGGGAAGTTAGACCTGTTTTTGAAAATGAAAATACTTATGCTCAAAAAAAAGCAAGTAACAAATTGTATTCTACAGAAATTTTAGAAGTAAACAAATTTGATAATTATTATAAAATTCTTTGTAAAATAAATGCAGGTTATAGACATCAAGTTAGATGTCATTTAGCTTGGGCTGGATTTCCTATAATAAATGATAAAATTTATAATTCTTCTTGTGTAGAAAATGATTCAGTTGGAAATTTACAGTTTTACGCATCAAAACTTGAGTTTAATCATCCTAAAACTAATCAACTTGTAAAGTTTGCAATAGACGTTTAACTTCTGCTAATAAGTAAAAAGAACCACAAATTAATAAAGGTTCATTTGCATTATAAGCTTGCTCAAAAGCTGCAAAAATTGCTTTTTGTGGAATTTCATCAAATTGAAGATTTACTTTTTCATTTGAATTATCATTTATTTTTTTTACACATTCAATTAGATATGGTAAATTTGAACCTTTTTCTAATCCAGGTTTTGTTAAAATAATATCCTTAAATTTATATTCAAAAAACAATTTAGAAATTTCATCCATATTTTTGTCGTAAGCACATGCAAATAACAATTTTCCTTCATTGTTAAATAATTTTCTAAATGTATTGAAAGTAAAAGTTACGCTATCTTTTGTGTGAGCACCGTCCATAATTATCGTTGGAATTTTTTTTGTATCATTTTTTTTGATAATTTCAAATCTGCCCGGAAGAAAAGCATTAGACAAACCTTCTTCAATTTGTTCTTCTGTAATTTCAGGATTAATGATTTTGCATGCATAACATGCTAGAGCAGCATTAAAAACTTGAAATTCGCCTAAGAAGTTTAATGTTGTTTTAATTGGTCTTGAAAATAAATTACTAAATTCTAATGTTATGTCTGATTTAAGATTATTTATTTCATAATTATATGATTTTAAAAATTCATCTAAAAAATAAATTTTACAATTTTTTTCATTTGCTTTTTCGATTAATACTTTTTTTACTTCAGGTTTTTGATTAAAACTTATTACAGGAACATTTTCTTTTATAATTCCAGCTTTTTCAGTTGCAATTTTTTCTAAAGTATCACCTAAAAATTCAGTGTGTTCTAATTCGATTGGTGTAATTATACAAATTTCTGGATTTATTTTATGAGGTTGTTTCACTTCGCCTGAAATTGCATTAACAGGACAGTTCTTAGCACATTTGCTGCATCCTTTACAGAATTCAGGGTTGATAACGTATCTGCGAAGTGCTGTACAAACTTTCGCTGCACATTTTTTATCTACGATATGCGCCACGTATTCGTCACGGAAATGTTTCAACGTGGAAAGTACGGGGTTGGGCGCCGTTTGACCAAGCCCGCAAAGGGAATTGCTCTTGATATTTTGCGCCAAATCTTCAAGTTCGTCCAAGTCTTTAAGCGTCGCTTTGCCGTCCGTGATACGAGTGAGGATTTCGAGCATTCTCTTCGTACCGATACGACAAGGGGTACACTTACCGCAAGATTCGTCGCAAATGAATTCCATGTAGAATTTTGCAACGTCCACCATGCAGTTATCTTCGTCCATGACGATTGCCCCGCCCGAGCCCATCATCGAGCCTCTTGCAACGAGGTTATCAAAGTCGATTTGCGCGTCCAAGTCCTCTTCCGTCAAGCAACCGCCCGAAGGCCCGCCCGTTTGGATT
>CALBXN010000037.1 GCA_937890485.1 uncultured Treponema sp. | reverse complement strand
TTTTTTATTCATACTACACCTCCAATTGTGTCCAATTTTTTGGGTGCAGTTCAAATGCCCTTCCTCGCTAGTGCTGCGCTTCGCTTGCAAGGCTTCGGGATTTCATTTTTCCTTTACGCAAGTTCTAATGGATTTGATTTTTACAGAATTTTTATTTTTTACAGTACAGGTTAGACAATAACGGAATTTTGCTGAATTTTTTTTACAAAGCAATAAAAGTATACGGAGAGATGAAAGAAGAAAGATGAAATTCTACTTGAGTTTTTTTTATAGGATTTGTAAACTTATTTTGTAGGATTTAGTTATTTGGGGGCAAATTCAAGTGATTTTAGAATGTAAAAATCTAAATTGTTTTTATGGTTCTTATCAAGCGATAGAAGATGTTAGTTTTTCAATCAATTCTGGAGAATATTTGTGTATTGTTGGAGCAAATGGTTCTGGAAAATCAACTTTGATAAAAACACTTTTAGGCTTAAATAAAAATTTTACTGGCACAATTTCTAAAACACAAAAAATTTCTCTTGGATATTTACCTCAACAAACTTTAATTCAAAGGGATTTTCCTGCTTCAGTGTTTGAAGTGGTACTTTCAGGAACTTTAAGCAGAAAAAAAATATTTTCGTTTTACACAAAGGAAGATAAAAAAATCGCCTTAGAAAATATGAATAAACTTGGAATTTCACATTTGGTAAAATCATCTTTCAAAGAACTTTCTGGAGGACAGCAACAACGAGTTCTTTTGGCAAGGGCCTTGTGTTCAGCTAAAGATTTACTTATTTTGGACGAACCTGTAACAGGCTTGGATCCTTCCATAACCGATGAACTTTATGAATTGATAAAAAAATTAAATACAGAAGAAAAACTTGCAATCATAATGATAAGTCATGATATTCACAGGGCTGTAAATCAAGCAAGTCATATTTTGCATCTGGATAAAAAAGCTCTATTTTTTGGAACCTCTAAAGATTATGCAAAAACTGAATTTTACAATAATCTTTCTAATATGGAAGTTTGTTCAACACATTGTTCTTGTGGAAGTTCTACAGATTGTAACACACATGATTGCAAAGCAAGTCACATCATATTGAAAAATCATCATCACCATCATCATACTGAAAATAAAAAAGAGGAAAACTGATGAGTCTAATTTCTGAAATTTTTTCTTATACATTTATCATAAACGCATTTTTGGCAGGCTCTCTAATTGCTGTTTGTTCAGCACTTTTAGGAGTTCCACTTGTGCTAAAACGATACTCAATGATTGGCGACGGACTTTCTCATGTAGCTTTTGGTTCTATGGCAATAGCAATGGCACTAAACGCTTCTCCTTTAGCTATTTCAATTCCAATTACAGTTTTATCTGCATTTTTACTTTTGAGAGTAAGTTCAAACACCAACATAAAAGGAGATTCTCTAGTTGCCTTAATTTCCACAAGTGCAATGGCGCTAGGAATTTTAATCACCTCTATGACTTCTGGCTTAAATACAGATGTTACAGCTTTTCTTTTTGGTAGCATACTTTCGATAGGAAAAACCGATGTAATAATCAGTTTAGTTCTTGCAATTTTTGTGGTTGGATTTTTTGTTATTTTTTACAATTCAATTTTTAGCGTTACCTTTGACGAAACTTTTTCCAATGCCACAGGAATAAAAAGTTCTCTTTACAATTCTTTAATTGCAGTTTTAACAGCTTTAACAGTTGTAATTGGAATGAGATTAATGGGAGCAATGATGATTTCTAGCCTTATAATTTTTCCTGCCCTTTCTGCAATGAGAATTTTTAAAAGTTATAAATCTGTTACACTTTGTGCTACCATAGTTTCAATAATTTGCTTTTTCCTAGGAATTGTATTAAGTTTTATTATATCAAGTCCTGCAGGAGCAACAATTGTTGTGATAAATTTAATAATTTTTATGATTTTTGCACTTATTGAAAAAATTAGGTGTATCTTTTAGTTATAAAAATTGTTATAATTACAAATAATGCATCTAGCATAAAAAAATTTACACAAAAAGGAACATTTTATGAAAAAACTATCTAGCATTTTTATTGTTTTTGCGTTACTTTTTTTTACAATTATGGGATGTAACGAAGAATACACTAAAACAACAACTGATTGGGATTTAATCAAAATCGAAAAAGATGGAAAAGTTCTATCTACAGAAAATGGTGATTTTCCAGAAAAGATTACTGTAAATTTGTCAGTAAATAAAAATGAATCTGATACAGATTTCAATTATCAACTTTCAGGATTTTCTGGAGTAAATAATTACAGTGCACAAGCTTTCCTTGATAAAGGAAAAATTACAGTTGCAAACGTTATCACCACAATGATGGCTGGAGATGAAAAAGCATCTTCTATCGAAAATGAATACTTACAGATTTTGTCTAAAGGTGGAAAATTTTCTTTTGAAACAACAGACGGAAACACAAATTTTATAATTCGTAACAAAGAAGATAAAACTGTTCTTGTTTTTAGAGAAATCAAACTTGAAAATACTGCATGGAATTTAACATTTTACAACGATGGAAATGCTATAGTTTCTGTTGACGAAAATCTTGAAGATAAAATCACCCTTGGATTTGGCGGTGGTGGACAACTTTTTGGAAACGCATCTGTAAATAGCTTTGCCTCAGATTACTCATCTTCAGATGATGGTTCTTTGACTTTCGGTCAATTTATCACAACAAGAATGGCAGGTCCAGCAGAGCTAATGGAACTTGAATCACAAATCATAAATTTACTTTCACAAGTTCAATATTATGAAGTTTCAGGAAAGAATCTTACACTAAAAGATGCTGACGGAACAACATTGCTAGTTTACAAAGAAAACTAAAATAATTAGAATAAATCCTTGTATGGAAGTGATAGAAAAACAGTCAGAGAATAGCTTACAAGAAAAACTAATTTCTCTTGTGGATAAAATTTCTATAGCTTCTGTACAGGATAAAAAAAAATTAATAAAAAAAGATGATTTTTTACTTCTATTACAAAACAAAGATTTAATTTTTGACTACACTCGTAACAAAGCAAATCAAATTAGACAAGAAAATTTTTCTAACAAAATTTACATTCGAGCTTTAATTGAAATTTCAAATTATTGCAAAAACGCATGTTTTTACTGTGGAATAAATTGTAAAAATCAAAATATTCAACGATATAGACTTTCTTCAGAACAAATAATGGAATGTTGCAAAACTGCTTACGAACTTGGTTTTAGAACCTTCGTGTTGCAAGGTGGCGAAGATATTTTTTTTACAGATGAAATTATTTGTAAACTTATAAAATCCATTAAAGAAAAATATCCAGATTGTGCCATAACGCTTTCCCTTGGAGAAAAATCAAAAGAAAGTTATGCTCTTTATAAACAATCTGGTGCAGATAGATATTTACTCAGAGAAGAAACTGCAAATTCTGAGCATTATCAAAAACTTCACCCTAAAAATATGAATCATGAAAATCGGCTAGAATGTTTACGTTCATTAAAAAATTTAGGATTTCAAACAGGTGCTGGTTTTATGGTAGGTTCGCCTTTTCAAACTTTAGATGATATTGCTCAAGACTTATGTTTTATCCAAAGTTTAAAACCAGAAATGGTTGGAATTGGACCTTTCATTCCACATGAACAAACTGAATTTGCAAAATTTCCATCGGGAGATTTAAATCTTACACTATTTATTTTGTCTTTAATAAGAATTATGTTTCCAAAAGTTTTGCTACCTGCAACTACAGCCCTTTCAAGCATAAATCCAGAAGGTAGAATTTTGGGAATTTTATCAGGAGCAAATGTTGTAATGCCAAATGTTTCTCCAATGGAGCAACGAAAAAATTACGCACTTTACAACAACAAAGCCTCTGTAAATGAAGAAAGTGCAGAAGGATTAATTCTTTTACAAAAACAACTTGATAAAATAAATTGTAAAATTGATTTTTCTCGCGGAGATTATCAACAATAAAACAAACCATAAGGAAAATTTATGATAGAAACACCAACTTCACAACGACTTCACATTGGAATTTTTGGAAACACAAACTGCGGAAAATCATCATTTTTGAATGGAATAACTGGTCAAAATCATGCACTAGTTTCTAACATTGCAGGAACAACCACAGATTTAGTTTTCAAACCAATGGAAATTCATGGAATTGGCCCAGTTGTTTTTATCGATACCGCTGGATTTGAAGATACAAGTGAACTTGGTGAAGAACGAATAAAAAAAACTTTTCTTGCAACAGAAAAAACTGATGTAGCCTTAATTTTATTTAATGCAGAAGAAATAATAAATAAAAATTTTAATGAAAAATTCCACGTAAATTACTTCCCAGAATTTGCACCAAAAAATATTGTGTCTAGTTCAATGGAAGTTATTATGGATTTTGTTGAGCAAAATAAAGAAGCCATCTTAAAACCATTAAATAGATGCTTTGGTAGTGGTGTTTATTACCTAAATAATGAAGATAAAAACCTTGTTACCATAATCAATGCAATGACAGAAAATGGAAAAACTCCTGTAATGGTTCAAGAGTACTTGCCAGAGGCAAAAAATGGAGATAAGAGAGTTCTAATTATTGGTGAAACTGTTTTAGATCGATGTATTCAAAAATTGCCTGGGGAACATAACTTTAAATTTTCTGTTCATTCTGACAAATACTTTAAAGGTGTTGAATTAACCGAAAACGAAAAAGCAATGGCACAAAAAATAGCACAAGAATTATCTAAAAGAGGGATTTATCTTGTAGGCTTAGATGTTATTAGTGAAAAAGTAATAGAAGATGATATGCGTGCATGGAGATTTTGGATGTCATTTTTAGGCTTTGGCTATATGCATGATTCGCAGGCGGGTGCGGCAGGTATCATTATTTACAATAACGTTTCCGGTGAAATTAAGATGAACGTAGGCGAGGCAAAGCTTGCAGTATGTTTTCTTTCTCAGGAAGATGGTGAGATGCTTGCGGCAACAGGCGGC
>CALBXN010000036.1 GCA_937890485.1 uncultured Treponema sp. | reverse complement strand
TGGTCTCCGGCGAGCTGGAGCGCAGCAACCAGCCTGTGAACCTGATCATCACCGACGCTTCCGGTATGTCCGTCCTGACTGCCTGGGCTGCCGGTAAGCTGTCCTCCAGCACCATCAAGAAGACCTTCGACGAGTTTGATATCGCCGGCAAGATCAAGAACCGCACCGTGGCCAACATCGCCACCTCGATGCTGGGTATCATCATCTTTATCGATGACTACTTCAATTGCTTGACAGTTGGAAGTGTTATGCGACCAGTAACAGACAAACACAATGTATCGCGTGCAAAATTATCATACTTGATCGATGCTAAAGCAGCGCCTATCTGTATCATTGCACCAATTTCATCATGGGCGGCGGCAGTAACTGGTTTTGTAGAAGGGGAAAATGGATTTGAGATTTTTATCAAAGCAATTCCATATAACTTCTATGCACTTCTTACAATCGTAATGATGTTGACCTTGGTTTTAATGAAAACTGAATATGGTAAAATGTCTAAGTATGAAAAAGCTCTTCAGATGATGAATGACGTAGATGATTCAATTGAAAAACCAATCGGAAACGGAAAAGTTATCGATCTTGTTTTTCCTATTATTGTTTTGATTGTAATGTGTACTCTAGGAATGATTTATTCAGGTGGATTCTTTACAGAAGGCGAAACTCAATGGGATTTTGTAAACGCATTTGCAAATTCAGATGCTTCTGTTGGTCTTGTTTTAGGTTCCTTTGCAACTTTAGTTATTACAATTTTAGTTTATGTAATTAGAAGAGTTCTTCCTTTCAAAGAATGTATGTCTTGTGTTCCAGATGGATTTAAAGCAATGGTTCCTGCAATCATCATTTTATCACTTGCATGGACTCTTAAAGCAATGACTGATAGTCTTGGAGCAAAAGATTTTGTTGCTGGTTTGGTAAGTGGAAGTGCAGCAGGATTTATGAATTTCTTGCCTGCAATTATCTTCCTTATTGCTTGTGGCTTAGCATTTGCAACTGGAACTTCTTGGGGAACATTTGGTATTCTAATTCCTATTTGTATCGCAGTTTTCCCAGATGCATCAGATACATTAAGAGTTATTTCAATTTCTGCTTGTATGGCAGGTGCTGTTTGTGGAGACCACTGTTCACCAATTTCAGATACAACAATTATGGCAAGTGCTGGAGCTCAATGTGACCACGTAAAACACGTTGAAACTCAGTTGCCTTATGCCTTAACAATTGCTGTAATTTCTTTTGTAACATACATTGTTGCAGGATTTACAAAGTCTGCTGTGATTTCTTTGATTTTTGGTATTGCAGCAACAATCGGATTTATTTACTTTATGAAAAAGCGTAACTCTAAATAGAGTGCGTAAAAATATTTATTTAGGTTGCTTTTTTAAAGTAACCTAAATATGGAGGATTTATAGTGAAAAAATTATTTTTAGTTACATTGATTTTAGCAATGTTTACAGTTGGAGCTTTTGCTATCGACAAAGGTGATTTTCCTACAGGTTCATGGATTGATGAAAACTGGAACGGAGAATGGTTCTTTAGCGTTGAATCTATTCAATTAAAAGATTCTGTTACAGGTGAAGTTATTTTTAATTTTACAGATGATGTAATTTCAAACTTCAAACTTACACCTTCAACAAAAGGTTTGGAATTAAAATTTGACTGTGAACAAACAAATCGTTCTTATACTTTCAAAAAACCATTAACTTTAAGTACAGACTTGGAACTTACAGTTGAACCTATGGGAACTGATGTTGTTTATACAACAAACATTAAATTCAAAAAATAAGTTGTAAATTTTTTGATATAAAAAAAAGCGACGGTCTAAAAACTAATTCAGTATGAATAAAGTTTAGACTGTCGCTTTTTTTTGTTTGAAGAATGTTTATTTTACAGAACAGTTCTTCTTATTGCTTCTTTGTCATAAATTGAAAGTACCAAAATAGAATTTCTTGGAACAACATAAGGAATTGTTAACAATCCTCCTGGATGCATTATTGAAGCAATTTGATATCTTTCATCTTCTGGAGTGATTACTTCAAGTTTAATCTGAAGTGCATAGGCATATTCAGGAAGTTCTTCTGTAAAAATTCCGTAAACTTCTTCATCAGTAGAATTTTCTGGATAAGCAAGTACAGCACTTACTCTTGAATATGTATCAACCCAAGAACCATCATTTGGAATTTGTGATACAACAGTTCCCGGTTTTTCGCCTTTTTCAATTGGGCGTGATGTAAATTCAAATACAACCTTACTTCTATTCATTTGTAAAAGTGTATCATTTATTGATAATCCTACAAGGTTTGGAACTTTTGCTTTTTCGTGTTCAGGACCACGGCTAACAACTAATTTAAGTTTAATTGGCTCTGAGATATTTGTATCTGCTGGTGGTTCTTGTGCAATAATTGTTCCTGCTTCGGCTGTGTTGTATTCGTACATAACAGGTTCATCAAGTACAATTAAAGCCTTTACTGAAGAAGTAAACAAAGACTGAAGATGCATTTTTACATCATCAAGTTTTTGTCCAACAAAATTTTCTACTCGGTCAATAACAACACCACGGCTTACAACTAAGTCAATTCTCTTTCCAGCTTTTACAATTGTTCCTGGCTTTGGATTTTGTTCAAGAACTCTTCCTTTTTCATCAGGTGAATTTGAATATCTAAGTTGAATGCGAGGATAAAGTTCTTTTACTTCCATATCAAGACAGGCTGTTGTAAATTCTTTTCCAACTACATCAGGAACCATAACTTCTTCTGAACCTTTTACAGAAAGAAAGAAAACTCCGACTGTAATAATTCCCATCAAAATAATCAATCCAATAGAAAGAATCAACAAGGATTTTCCGTTGGATTGTAAAGATTCTAAAAAGTCTTGAAAATCATTCCATAAATTTTTCATAACGACCTCATTTTAACATTTATTGTCCACAGATACAATCACAAAATTGCTTTGAACCATTTATAAAATCTTTCCAGTTCATTGCTTTTTTTGTATGCCATTGTAAATTTTTTAGTACTAAAATTCCATTTCCAGTTTGCACTAAAATACCACAAGATTTATCGATTCCCAAAACTGTTCCAGGAATTTTTCCAGTGATGCTAGAAAGTTTTTGAACAGAACCATCAGCAACTGTAATATTTGTACTTTCAACTTTGCTTTCATCAAAAATTGAACAAGAGTGAATTTTTAAGATGTTTTCTCCAACTTTTGTAAATGCACCTGGCCAAGGGTAAAATGCCCTGATTTTTGCATTAATTTCTTTGGCACTTTTTGACCAATCAATTTTTCCATCTTCTTTTTCTAGCATTCTACAATAAGTTGCTTGGCTTTCATCTTGTGGAACTGGTTTTTCAGTTTTTGTTTCTATTTGATTTAAAACTTCTAAAAATAATTTTCCACCTTGAGAAGCAGCCTTATTTAATATAGTTTCTGAGTTATCATCTTCTTGGATAATAAGTTCTTTTTGTAAAAGAATATCACCTGCATCCATCTGTTGAACAAGACGCTGAATTGTAATTCCTGTAATTTTATCTTGATTCAAAATTGATGCGGGAACAGGAGCACATCCCCGATATTTTGGTAAAAGTGAAGGATGAAGATTTATTGCTCCTAGAGGGAAAAGTTCCAAAAATTTTGGTCCAAATATTTTTCCGTAGGCAAAGCAAACTAGAATATCAGGATTTAAACTTGAAATTTTTTCTCTTACAGAAGCATCTAATTTTTCTGGAGTTAGAATTTCTACTGATTTCCCTTGTGATTGAAAATTCCGAGCTACCATTTCTACAGGAGTTGGAATTAAATCTCCTTTTCTGCCTTTCATTGATGGAGGATTTGTGATAACTGCTACAATTTCGTGAGTTTCACTTTCAAAAAGTTCTTTTAAGGGAATTGATGCAATTTCGGGGCTTCCACAATAAACAATTCTTAGCACTTAAAATTATCCTTTATTAGAAAATTTTGCGGCGAGTTTGGCAGCTTTCTTTGCTTTTAATCTTTCTTTTTCGGCTTTGCGAGCTTCTCGGCGTTTAAAAGTTTCGATAATTCGTTGCTTTGTTTCTTCATCGCCTCTATCGATATACAAAAATCCATCTAAGTGGTCATATTCATGTTGAATAATACGAGCTAAAAGTCCATCGGCATCTAGCGTAAAAGATTTTCCGTTTTCGTTTAATGCTTGAACAGTAACTTTTGCAGGACGAATAATTTTTTCGTAAGCCTTTGGAATTGAAAGACAGCCTTCTTCATATTCGCAAGTTTCTGTGGATGTTGCAATAATCTGTGGATTGATAAAAACTCGTTTTATATTATCATCAGCTTCTAAAACAAAAAGACGCAAAAGTTTTCCAACTTGTGGGGCAGCAAGACCAACACCTTCGGCAGCATCCATAGTTTCAAACATTTCGTTTATTAATGTGCGTATTTCATCATTTACTTCTTTTACAGGTTCAGATTTCTGTCTAAGAAGTTCGTTATCTAATTTAATTATTTCTAGCATAGTTAAAATTTACCACACCTAGAGTTTATATTCAAGGGATTATCTACTAGACAAAATTTGATAAAAAGGGTACTAATTAGTATATGCATAATTCAGATAAAAGTAACAAAATTTATTCACAGTATATTGCTAAAGAACTTCTTGATTCCCTTGCAGTTTTTTTAGAATCAACAGACAAAGATGAAATTGTAAAAAATGCAATGGTGATTGCACAAGAGTTTGGAGGTTCAAAAGATATTGCAATTTTGATTTCAGGTAGTGAAGATGAAAAATCAGAAGCAGAATCAAAATTGCTCATGCATTTTCATAACAACTTAAAACTTCTTGTTCAAAAAACTTGGGTTGAAAAAAGTGATGAAACTATAAAAGAACAACTTCTTGTTAAATTAGATACAATCTGTAATGAATTGTCAGAAAAACAATATTCACAATCTTATTCTCTTGTTTTACAAGTTTTAAATGACGCAGTTTTACTAATGTTTGGTGCTGTTGCAAAAAGTGATGACTTTGCTGAATATGCGCTCAGAATTGATCCAGGTTTTGGAACATTCTGGTGGTTTTTGCATAGTTTACCTAAAGAACAAAATTGGTCAACAGAAAAAGTAAAAATTGCGTTAGTTTTAGGAATGTACTTTTTAGCAAATTATTAATATTCACATACAGAGGCAGAATATGGATTTATCCCAAGTATTTGTAAGCTTAAGAAGTGGTGCGAATAAACTTTCACAGTTGAATGCAAGCCAAAAAAACTTAGGATTGCTTTCTGCTGCTTCTTCAATAGACAAAAATCGAAAATCAATTTTAGATGCAAACGCTATGGATGTGGAACTTTCTCGCCAAAAAGGTGTTTCAGAAAGTTTAGTTGATAGACTTGCTCTTGATGATAAACGCATCGACGGAATTATCGAAAGTATAAAAATCGTAGCTCAATCAGAAGACCCAATTGGTTCAGAAATTGCTGGTTGGAAAACTCCTGAAGGATTATCAATTAGACAAGTGCGTGTTCCTCTTGGAGTAGCTGCGATTATTTATGAATCTCGCCCAAATGTTACAGCAGATGCCTTTGCTCTTGCTTACAAAAGTGGAAATTCAATTTTGCTTAGAGGTAGTTCTTCGGCTTTAAATTCAAATCGTGCAATTGTAAAAGCAATTAAAGAAGGCTTAGAAAAGGCTTTTGATAAAAATAATGTAAATCAAGGGATTCCAGAAGCGATTGCTCTTGCAGATTCTGGGGACAGAAGTGAAGTTGACGAAATTTTAACTGCAAAAGGTTTTGTTGATGTAGTTCTACCTCGAGGTGGTGCAAACTTAATTAAAATGGTTGTAGAAAAAGCAACTGTTCCTGTAATTGAAACTGGTAGTGGAGTTTGCCATATTTTTATAGATGAAACTGCTGATATTCAAAAAGCTGTTTTGATTGCAGAAAACGCAAAACTTCAAAGACCTGGAGTTTGTAACTCCATGGAAACTCTTTTGGTTCACAAAAATATCGCTAGTGAGTTTTTGCTTGAACTAGAAAAGAAATTTGCAAAAAGAGCAGAACTTCGTTGTTGTCCAGTAAGTTACCAAATTCTTAGTAAAACTGATTCAAAAGAAAAAGTAAAAGTTGCTACAGATGATGATTATGGTTTTGAGTTTTTAGATAATATTTTAGCAATCAAAGTTGTAGAAAATATTGAACAAGCAATTTTACACATAAATTCTCATAACACAAAACATTCAGAATCTATTGTTACTCAAAACATTAGTAATGCAAAAAAATTCCAATCAGAAATTGATGCTTCTAGTGTTTATGTAAATGCTTCAACTCGCTTTACAGACGGTGGAGTTTTTGGTTTTGGTGCAGAATTGGGAATTAGTACTCAAAAATTCCATGTAAGAGGTCCTATGGGATTAACTGCTCTTACAACAACAAAATATCTTATTGATGGAGATGGTCATACTCGATAATTAAGAGTTTGCAAACATATATGGAAAATTCTATAAAAAAAATTTTTAATGATGCTAGAAAAATTGTAATAAAAATTGGTTCAAATACTCTTGCAAAAGAAGACGGAAAAATCAATTTAGATTTTATGAATGAATTGGCAAGGCAATGTTCATCTTTGATTCAACAAGGAAAACAAATTGTTCTTGTTTCTTCTGGTGCTCAGGTTGCAGGTGTTTCAACTATCGATAGATGGGCAAGAAAAAAGGATATTCACTATAGACAAGCTCTTTGTGCTATCGGTCAAGTTGAGTTAATGGATAATTGGCGTAAAGTTTTTTCACAATTTGGTTACCACATTGGACAACTTTTACTTACAAAAGAAGATTTTTTAGACCCTCACAGAACTTTGAATATGCGAAACACTTTGTTTACTTTGGTAGATGAAGGTGTTATTCCTATCATTAATGAAAATGACTCTGTTACTTTTGATGAAATCAGTATTGGAGATAACGATAACTTAAGTGCATTAACAGCAATTCTTTGGAGTGCCGATTTACTTATCCTTTTTAGTGATATTGATGGAGTTTACACAGATAATCCTAAATCAAATCCTGATGCAAAACTTGTAGAATTAGTTGATGATGTAGAAACTTTAAAGAAAAATATTGTCATTGGCGAAACAAATTCTTTTGGAACTGGTGGAATTGCAACAAAACTTGAAGCCGCAGTTAGAGCCACAGAATACGGTATTCCAATGATTTTAGCCAATGGTTCTCATCATAATGTTTTGCAAAATCTTTTTGACGGAACTGAAAAGGCAACTTTATTTTTAGGAAAGTAATTTTTTACATGAAAGGTTTTACGGAGGCGTTTTATGAATAAAGATTTTTTGATTGGTTGTATCGGTTGTGGAATGATGGGAGGTGCTTTAATAAAAGCAATCTCTCAAAAAGTTGGTGGAAATAAAATTTTACTTTCTGATGGTGATGTTGAAAAAGCAAAACAACTTGCTTTGGAAATTGGTGCTAGTGTTGCATCTTCAAATGACCAAATTATCAAAAAATGTTCTCATGTAATTATTGCTGTAAAACCTGCATTTTTTTCTTCTGTTTTGGAACAAATAAAAGATTCTTATAATGAAAGATTTAATTCTAATGAAAAAAATGAATTACCTGTAATAATTTCTATTATGGCAGGTTTTAGTATCGAAAAAATTATAGAAATGTCAAATAATACAGGACTTTCTGGAGGCTTGCAAAAAATTATTCGTCTTATGCCAAATCTTCCTGCCACTGTTTCTGAAGGTATGATTGCTTTGTGCGTAGAAGAAAAAACTTCTGCTGAACTTACAGAAGAAGTCACTTTTGTAAAAGATATTCTTTCTAAAGCAGGAAAAGTTGAACAAGTTCCTGAAAAACTGATGGATGCAGTTACTGCTATAAGTGGTTCTGGTCCTGCTTATGGATTTATGTTTATAGAAGCTTTAGCAGATGCCGCAGTTTCTTTTGGAATGCCTCGGAATCAAGCCTATATTTATGCTTCTCAAACTTTGAAAGGTGCTGCTCAAATGGTTTTAGAAACTGGAGAACATCCTGCAAAATTAAAAGACGCTGTTTGCTCTCCTGCAGGAACAACTATCGAAGCAGTTGCTTCTTTAGAAGAAAATGGTTTTAGAAGTGCAATTATCAAAGCCGCAGAAAAAGCTTTTAAAAAATCAATTGAATTAGGTAAGTAGTTTAAATATATATTTCAATTATTGCATTTATTTTTTACTCTTAGTATACTCTCATTTATGGCAGGTTATTTTGATTCATTTGATATTGCTGTAGTTGGTGGAGGCCATGCTGGAATAGAAGCCTCTCTTGCTTCAGCTCGTTTAGGTTTAAAAACACTTTTAATTACACAAACAATCGACTCAATTGGAAGAATGTCTTGTAATCCTTCTATCGGGGGAATTGCAAAAGGAAATATCGTTAGAGAAATTGACGCTCTCGGTGGCGAAATGGGTCATATCATCGATAAAACTATGATTCAATTTAGAATGTTGAATAAAAGTCGTGGCCCTGCAGTTCAAGCTCCTCGTTCTCAAGCAGATAAATTAGCTTATGCAGAATTAGCCAGACAAACCATCGAAAAACAAGAAAACTTAGATACTTTGCAAGATACTGTTGTTGATCTAGAAGTTTCTGATTTATCAACAGAAGAAGCAAATTCAAGAAAGAAAATAACTGCCGTAATTACTGAACGAGGAAGAAGAATTCCTGTAAAAGCAGTAATTTTAACAACTGGAACTTTTTTAGGTGGCAAAATTTTTATCGGAGAATACGATGCTCCTCACGGAAGAATTGGTGAAATTGGTGCCTTTGGATTAACTGAATCTTTAGAAAAAATTGGTTTCAAAACTGGTAGATTAAAAACAGGAACTCCTCCAAGAATTTTAAAACCTTCAATAGATTTTTCTCAACTTGAAGAACAATTTGGTGACGATATAATCGTTCCTTTTTCTTTTGACACAGAAAAAATTGAACGCCCAATGATTAGTTGTCATTTAGTTTATACAAATGAAAATACTCATAGAATTATCCGAGAAAATATTGGTCGCTCTCCTTTATACAGTGGAAAAATCAGTGGTGTTGGTCCTAGATATTGCCCTTCTATCGAAGATAAAGTCATGCGATTTGCAGAACGAGAACGCCATCAATTATTTTTGGAGCCAGAAGGTCTTGCCACAGAAGAAATGTATTTAAATGGATTTTCTTCATCTTTACCAGAAGAAGTACAAGATAGATTTTTGCGAACTTTGCCTGGTTTTGAAAATGCAGTTGTTTCTCGTCCAGGCTATGCAGTTGAATATGATTACATAGAACCTACTCAACTTTATCCATCTTTAGAAACAAAATTAGTTAGTGGACTATTTAACGCCGGACAAATCAACGGAACTTCTGGATACGAAGAAGCTGCCGCCCAAGGTTTGATGGCTGGAATTAACGCAAGTCTTTTAGTTAAGGCAGAAAAATCTGGTGAAAAATACGAACCTTTGATTTTAGCAAGAAACGAAGCCTATATCGGTGTTTTAATTGATGATTTAGTAACTTTGGGAACAAAAGAACCTTACAGAATGTTTACTGCTCGAGCCGAACATCGTTTACAATTACGACACGATACAGCAGATGAACGTTTAACTGAAAAAGCTTGGAAAATCGGATTAAAATCTGATGCTCAATATGCAAAGGTACAAAACAAGATAAGCAAAAAAGCAGAAATTCTAGAATACTTGCAAAAAGGAAAGAAATTTGATGAATCAATTTACGAACCTTCTATTTTAGAATCTGCTCAAATTGATTATAAATATTCTCACTATATCGAAAAACAAGAAAAGCGAGTTGCAAAACTTCAAAAAATGGAAAATTGCCACATTCCAGAAAATTTTGAT
>CALBXN010000035.1 GCA_937890485.1 uncultured Treponema sp. | reverse complement strand
TGGAAAAACAAATGCGTGCCGAACGAGAACGCCGAGAATCAATCCTTATTGCTGAAGGTCAAAAGCAATCTGCAATTCTTGTTGCTGAAGGAAAAAAAGCATCAGTTATTTTGGAAGCAGAAGGTCAAAAAGAATCTGCAATCAGAAAAGCTGAAGGTGAAGCAGAAGCAATCTTAGCCTTGCAAAAAGCAACTGCCGAAGGTCTTGCAATGATAAAAGCAGTTGGAATGGACGATGCTGTTCTCAAACTTAGAGGTTTAGAAACTTTTGAAAAAGTGGCAGATGGGCAGGCAACAAAAATCATCATTCCATCAGACTTACAGGATATGAGTGGTCTTGTAACTTCAATTTCTGAATTAGCAAAAAAATAATCTTATAGAAAGATAATTCCAAAAACCGCACCTAAAAGCATAATTATAACTGGGTGCGGTTTTATTTTTATCAATGTAAAAACTGCCAAAGAATAAAAAATTACACTTGGTAAATTAAATAAAGAATACCAAATTCCACTTTCATTATAATTATTAAAATTTAGCATAGAAAGTTCAAATACATTCCAAGCAGCAACTCCGATTAACCCGGTTACAACAGGTCTTATTCCAGAAAAAGCCGCTTTTACTAAAGGCTTATCTTGAATTTTGCCAAAGAAAGAAGCAATCACAATTATACAAATCAACGAAGGTAAAACAGTTCCTATAGTTGTGATTATTCCACCCAAAACACCATGCAATTCACAACCAATATATGTAGCCATATTTATTCCAATTGGTCCTGGAGTACTTTCTGATATTGCAACCATGTTAAAAAATTTTTCTGGGCTAATAATTCCTTTTTCAACAAGTGATTGCTGCATCAAAGTAATTGCAACTTGCCCTCCACCAATAGTAAACAATCCAATATAAAAAAATGTCCAAAATAAACTTACCAAGCTCATTTTTTACCTTCCATTTTGTCACATTTTTTTGTGTTTGTTACTACATAAGATAAAATACCTATAAAAGCTCCAGCAATAATCACTATAGGAGATGGAACTTTAAATACAACAAGTGCTACAAAGGAACCTATCACTAAAAAAATTCCAACTATATTTTTCCATGATTTTACAGAATTCTTTATGAATTTCCAAAGAATGCTTGTTAATAAGGCTGCAACTGCAACATTTATTCCTGCAAGTGCTTTTTGAACCCAAATTATTTCAGAAAAAGTTTCTAAAAAGTAAGCAATAATCGTAATGATTATTACAGAAGGAGTTACAACTCCACAGGTTGCAACAATTCCTCCTAAAATTCCTTGTAAATTATATCCAATGAAGGTTGCCACATTTACAGCAATTATACCTGGAGTAATTTGCCCGATGGCATAATAATCCATCATTTCATCTTTTGTAGTCCATTTTAATTTATCTATCAAAGTTCTTTCTAAAATTGGAAGCATTGCCAAACCTCCACCAAAAGTAACGGCTCCAATTTTGAAAAAAGTAAAAAAAAGTTGAAAAAGCAATTTTATTTTATTTTTTAAACTATCTTTCATAAAAAATCCTTAAAATAAGTATATCGATTTATAAAAAATTTATCTATTGCTCGATATAACAGAATTTGGTATAATAGAATAAATTTTATATTACAAGTGAGTTGAAAAAATGGCAAAATATCCTTTTGAAACTATCGAGCCAAAATGGCAAAACTATTGGGAAAAAAATAAGACTTTCAAAGTAACAGAAGACACAAAATTTGAAAAAGCAAAGCGTCGTTATGTTTTGGATATGTTTCCGTATCCATCTGCACAAGGATTACATGTTGGACATCCTGAAGGATACACAGCAACAGATATTTATTGTCGCTATTTGCGTATGAATGGATATAATGTTTTACACCCTATGGGATATGATGCTTTTGGACTTCCAGCCGAAAATTACGCTATTAAAACAGGAACTCATCCTGCAATTACAACAAATGCAAACATAGAAAACTTTACTCGTCAAATTAAAGCCTTAGGTTTTTCTTATGACTGGGATAGATGTGTTTCTACTTGTACTCCTGATTATTACAAATGGACACAGTGGATTTTCTTGCAATTATACAAAAAAGGATTAGCCTACGAAGCTGAAACTCCTATCAACTGGTGTCCTAGCTGTATGACAGGTCTTGCAAACGAAGAAGTAAAAGAAGGTCGCTGTGATAGATGTGGCGAAATTGTAACTCGCAAAACTATCCGTCAGTGGATTTTGAAAATCACAGCTTATGCAGACAGACTTTTGGAAGACCTTGATGGATTAGATTGGCCAGAGTCAGTTAAATTGATGCAAAAAAACTGGATTGGTCGCAGTGAAGGTGCTGAAGTTACTTTCAAAATTGCTGATAAAGACGGAAATCCAACAGATGATGGATTAACTGTATACACAACTCGCTGTGATACACTTTTTGGGGCAACTTATATGGTAATTGCTCCAGAACATCGTCTTGTTTCAAAACTTACAACTGCTGAACAAAAACAAAGCGTAGAAGAATACATTGATGCTGCTGCAAAAAAATCTGACCTAGAGCGAACAGATTTAGCAAAAGATAAAACTGGTGTTTTTTCAGGAAGTTACGCAATCAATCCTGTAAATGGAAAATTGATTCCTATCTGGATTGCAGATTATGTACTTATTTCTTACGGAACAGGTGCAATTATGGCTGTACCTGCCCACGACGATAGAGACTGGGAATTTGCAAAAAAATTCAATTTACCTATCATCGAAGTTCTAAAATCTGAAGTGAATGTTCAAGAACAAGCTTGGACAGAAGATGGAATTCATGTAAACAGTGAATTTTTAGATGGATTAAACAAGGCAGATGCTATTGCAAAAATGCTTAACTGGCTTGAAGAAAACAAATGTGGTAAAAAAGCTGTAAATTATAAACTAAGAGACTGGGTTTACAGTCGCCAACGATACTGGGGAGAACCAATTCCACTAGTTCACTGTGAAAAATGTGGTTGCGTACCTGTACCAGAAGACCAACTTCCTGTTGAACTTCCTAATGTAAAATCTTATCAACCTACAGGAACAGGAGAAAGTCCTCTTGCTGCAATCGACGAATGGGTAAATTGTACTTGTCCAACTTGTGGTGGAAAAGCCAAACGAGAAACAAATACAATGCCTCAGTGGGGAGGTTCATGTTGGTATTACCTTAGATATCTTGACCCAAATAATAACAAAGAATTTGCAAGCAAAAATGCTGTGGATTATTGGATGCCAGTTGATTTATATGTTGGAGGTGCAGAACACGCAGTTCTTCACCTATTGTATGCAAGATTTTGGCACAAAGTTTTATTTGACTTAGGACTTGTAAACACAAAAGAACCTTTCCAAAGATTAGTTAACCAAGGATTGATTACTTCATTTGCTTTCCAACGCAAAAACAAAACTTTAGTTCCTACAGACTGTGTTGAAGAAAAAGATGGAAAATTCTTTGAAAAAGGAACAGATGAAGAACTAGAACGTGTTATTGCAAAGATGTCAAAATCCCTTAAAAATGTTGTTAATCCAGATGATGTTATCAAAGAATTTGGTGCAGATTCTGTTCGTATGTACGAAATGTTTATGGGGCCTCTTGAAATTTCAAAGCCATGGAGTACACAAGGATTGATTGGTGTAAACAGGTTCCTTGAAAAAATCTGGGCAGTTTCAGAAAAACCTCTGGTTGATGAAGAACCAACTGGCGAAATTAGAAAAATCTTGCATAAAACAATTAAAAAGGTTACAGAAGATACTTCTTCATTGAATTTTAACACAGCAATTAGTGCAATGATGATTTTTATAAATGATGTTTCAAAACTAGATAAAATTCCAAAAAGTTTATGGACAGATTTTGTAAAAATGCTTTCTGTGTACGCTCCTCACTTAGGGGAAGAACTTTGGGAAAAACTAGGATTTGGAGATTCAGCAAAGCCAGAAGGTACAATTGCTTACGAAAAATGGCCTGAATACAATGAAGAATATTGTAAAGACAATGAATGTACAATTATGGTTTCTATCAACGGAAAAATGAGAGATAAATTTATTGCTCCAATGAATACACCAAATGCAGAACTTGAAAAAAAGAAGCTTACCGTGAACGAAATCGCAAAGCACGCAGGTCCTTCAATTGTTGGTATATCGTGCACAACAAAGGTGCAGAGCTACTTTGGAACTCAGCAGTCTACATCAAGCGGCAGCGGAATTATTTTTACTGAAAGCGGACATATTGTAACAAATAATCACGTGATTGAAGGTGCATCTTCAATCAAGGTAAAGCTTAACACAGGAAATGAATACGATGCAACGCTTATCGGCGGCGATGAAAAAACAGATATTGCAGTAATTAAAATAACTCCAAACGAAGAGCTTCACGCAGCACAAATCGGTGATTCCGAAAGCGTGGAAGTGGGAGATTTAGCAGTTGCGATAGGAAATCCCTTAAAAGAAGAGCTTGCGGGAACGCTTACAGTTGGCGTAATCAGTGCTATTAACC
>CALBXN010000034.1 GCA_937890485.1 uncultured Treponema sp. | reverse complement strand
AATTTTACAAGATTATAATTTTTCTTCTTCTGTTAATGATTATAAGAAAAATTATTGTTTAATTGATACAATTTTAGGAAATTATTTAGAAAAAAATATTTGTTTTGATGTTTTTTATGATAATGTTTATCAAGGTAAATTGTTTACAGAAGTTTTAATTGATAAAGAGTCTCCTAAAATTCCAGATATTGAAATTTCAAATAAAAATTTTTTTGTTAGGGAACCTGTAAGTATAAAATTTAAAACTGATGAAAAAGTTTTTTATGTATTAAAATCAAAATTACTTTCTAATTTAAATCTAAAAAATTTGGAATTAGAAGTTAATAAAAATTTTGATATAGATTTAAATTCTGCTGTTGAATTAACTAACGATACTTTGTATTTGGCAGAAGATAAGAATAATGCAATTTTTTATAATCTTGCTTATTTTTCAAAGGATGATTTTGGAAATGTTAGTGATATTGAATATTATCAAATTTTAATTGATTCATATAATTATTATATAGAATCATCTTCAAAAAATACAAATTATATACAAGATGGAAGTGCTGCTCGTCCATTTTCTGATATTTCTCAGATTTTACCATATCTAAATAAAAATGAATTTATCAAAATTCATATTGAAGGAACCTTCGAAAATATTCCTTCAATGGTTATAACTTCTCCTTGTGAATTTATCTCTGTGAATGGAGCTAGACTTTCATTTGCAGAAGATTCTTTTTTTGATGTACAAAGTTCTTCTTTAAAAATTTATAATTGTATTTTTGAACAAGATTTTACAAAAAATAAAAATTCTTTTTCTCAGCAAAATTTATTTAAATTAAATAATTCATCTTTAATAATTGATAATTGTGAATTTGTTTCTTTGTATGAAAATAATGGTTCTGTGATTTTTGCAGATAATTCTGATGTTACTATATTAAATTCTGGAATTACTATTCAATCAAATATTTTTGCAAGCGTTTTTAATTTATTAAATTCAAATTTGACTTGTAAACAATCAAGAATTTCAGCTGTTTCTGATTCATCAATTGCTTTAACAATGAATTTAGGAAAGTTGGTTTTCGAAAATTCTCAGTTTTATATTGATGGAAAAACTACAAAGTTTTATGAATTGTTCGGTGTAGAATATAATATTAACAATAATAAATTTTTGTACAAAAATTATTCTAATGATATGGAAAGTTCTGATATTTTTTCTACAAAAAAATCCTACAGTAATAATGAAGTTTTTTCTTTTTAATTCTTAGCGAGGTAACTTTTGAAAAAAGTTTTATTTTTAATCCTTTCAATTTTGGTTACAATTAATTTTAATATCTTTGCCCAAGAAATTATAATTGTTGATACTGAAAATACTGAACATGAAAAAATTATTGAAAACTATAATAATTATTCTTCAATGTTAAAAGAATATTTGATAACAAATCAAAATGATTATTTAAAAAGTTATGCAAGTCTTTCTGATGAATTTTACAATTTAGAAAATACTTTTTCACCTATGTTGCCTTATTTAATTACTGAATCTTTATTTTATTGGAATTTTTTTAGAAACAAAATCGATGATGAAAATTCTAAAAATATTATTGATAATGAAATAATTTTGTTTTGGAATTATCTTAAAGAAAATTTTCGATTGGGTAAATCAGAAATTGTTGCTTACAATTATGTAAAATCTTTTTCTTCAATTTACAATGTTGAATTTGTTTTGCCTCTCGAAAATTTTTCTATAGAAGATTTTAAATTTCAAAATGATGAAAGTAATTATGAATTAATTTCTGATACAAAAATGAGAAATGATTTTTATTATAATTTGTCAAAAGTTGAAGGAATGTTATTTAGGTTAAATAAAAATAAAGAAGTTTTAGATGTTCCTATGGCAATGTCAGAAAAATCATTTTATGAAGTTTGTAATAATCCAAAATTTTTATATATCATATTTAATGATAAAAAATATAATTTGCTATTGGATTCTTTTATAAAAACTTCTGAACTTTTATACAAAGTAAATTATTTTGATTTTGATAAAACTAAATTTGAAAATAAAAATTATATTTTACCAAAAAATTTTTATGATGAACTTTATAGTTTGTTTTCGGTAGAAAATAGTTTGTACGAAGTTTCATTACAATATGAATTTTGTAATTTATTTTCTAGTTTGTTATATAAAAGTTTAAAAGAAGGATTTGATATTTCAACTTTGCTTAATGAAACTGAAGTTAAATTTTATAATAAAATTTTAGAAAATTTTTATTTTGCATTTTGTATTGATATTGAATTTATAAATAGTTTTTTAGAAAATACAAAATTTCTTTTGAATTTAGATTACTCAAAATATTTAATGATTTCTAATTTAAAAACAGAGGGAGATGAAAATGAATAAATCTTCTGTAAAAATTTTTTTTAGCATTTTATCTATTTTATTTTTATTTGTTTTGGCTTTTTTTATTTTAATTAAATTTAATATCTTTCCAGATTTAACAAAAAACTATAACGAAATTATTGCAAAAATATTTTTAGATAATTCAAATCCTAATTTTGAAAATTCTGTTCCAATAAAAAACGAAAAGATTGTTTTAGAAAGTGGTGAAATAAATTTTTCTGAAATAAATTTTTCTTTTTGTTCTGTAGAGGAATTTACAAATGAATTAATTCAATTTAAAACAACTTACGATATTGATGGAATAGAATTTGTTTTATTGGATAATAACACTACAATACAAGCAACTGGAGTTCTATCAAGATTTTCTTCTGACTACGATGTTAACTTTCCTGTAATTGATAATTGGATTTTAAAAAACGATTTTCCTATAATTACTTCTTTAGGATTTTATCAGAATGTAATTGTTTTTATTGATGCTACATTGAAATTTCATTTTGTAAATATTCTTAATGGTCAAGAAATTTTATTTTCTGATGAAGTGTCTAAAAATTTATTTTCGCCAATTTATCCAACTGGAAAAATTTTTGCAAATAATAATGGTTTTGTTTTTGAAGGACGAGATAAAAATATTTATGTTTTGTCTTTTGAAAATGAAAATGAAGATTTGAAATTTCAACAAGAATATTATATTGACGCAAATTCTTTTTTTGAAATTTCAGAAGAAGCAAAAAATCATATAAAAGATTATGTTTCAAATTGGATGTCATTATCAAATGAATTTGAATTACCACAAATAAAAATTATTCCAGATGGAATAAATCCTATTCCTCTTGAAGATGAAGACTTGATAATTTATGCATATTGTCCAGATTGGTCTGGAATTAAAACAGTTGGTTTGTGTGATGAAAATTCTTCTTGGATAAATTCTTATACTTTCATTTCTATATTTACTAATGATGGAGAATTGCGTAGTGTTAGCATGGATTATGTTGCAGATAATCCTCAACTTGAACTTCATCACTCAGAGTCCGATTCTAATTTTTAATCTTTTGTTATTGGAAAGTTACCACATAACGAAGATACACAGCAATTATTTTTTACAATAAAATAATTTTTATGGATGATAATATGAATAAAATAATTTGTGGTATTGATGAAGCCGGAAGAGGTCCTTTGGCAGGACCAGTAACTGCTGCTGCTGTAATTTTGCCAGATGATTTTGAAATTGAATTATTAAATGATTCAAAAAAACTTTCAGAAAAAAAACGTAATGCTTTAGAAATTTTAATCAAAGAAAAATGTATTGCTTGGAGTGTAGTTCATATTCCTCATAATGTTATTGACGAAATCAATATTTTAAATGCAAGTTTGTTAGCAATGAAAAATGCTTATGAATCTTTAGTTACTCCCAATGGAAATATTTTTTCAGGGGAAGTTAATAAAATAATTGTTGATGGAATTTATTTTCCAAAATTAAATGTTAGTGAAAAAATTGAATGTGTTGCAAAGGTAAAAGCTGATGCTACAGAACCTTCTGTAATGGCTGCTTCAATTTTAGCAAAAACTGCTCGTGATAAATTAATGATTGAATATTCAAAAATATATCCTGAATATCAATATGAAAAACATAAAGGTTATCCAACTAAATTACACAAAGAAATTTGTAAAAAAATAGGTCCTTCTCCAATTCAGAGAAGAACCTTTAAGATTTAGAAATTTCTATTGTTCATCAATTGATGGAAATGGAATAATTATTGCGGCAATAATATAAATTACAACTCCTAAACCAATTCCACCAAGACTTAATATTACAGTAATCAATCTTACGATTGTTGGATCGATGTTAAAATATTCAGCAATTCCTGCACATACACCACAAATCATTTTTTTGTGTGATTTATAAAGTTTCTTTCCCATAAAAATTCTCCTATAAAAAATTGTTTGTTAATTATTATTTAAAATGGAATTTAATTGCACCCATTCCACAATTTGCAATAATTTTATTTTCAGCAGTTATTGTTGATGTGTATTGGCTTAATCCATTTATTTTATTGTTGCCAACTTTTACTTCACCAAGTCCTACTTGTGCTTGATAACCATAATCAGATTCATTACCCATAATTGTTGCAACAATTGAACCCATTCCACATTCAGCATTAATTTTGCTTGTAAGTTTTCCTTGTACATCAATTGAACCCATGCCACAATTTAATTCTGTTTGTGTAGAATTAATTTCTTTAACAATAATTTGTCCAGCCCCAACAGTTAATTTTGCTTTTTTACACTGGATATTCACTTCTTTTGCTTCAAAACTTCCAGCACCAAGGTCTATTACAAAATTTTCCAAATATAAGTTTTTAGGTAATGTTAGTAATATTGTTGGACATAAATGTTCTTTCTTTAAAGAAATTCCAGAAAAAATTCCTAACAAATTTTCTTTATTAGTAATTGAAAGTGTTCCATCAGAACTTAAATTTACATCAACTTTGTTTGAACCCATATTTTTTTGTTCAATGGAAAAAGTTTCACCTTCTGTAACTAAGATTCTACATGCTCCGAATTTTCCATCGATGGATTTAATTGATTCATTATTGTACTCTGTATAAGTCTTTGCTGCTGGAGGTAAATTTGCAAGAACTCCTGGAACTCCATCACAGATTGATTTAGCAAGTGCTTCGGGACTTCCTAATTCTTCTATTACTTTAGCGATGTTTTCTTTTCCTGCGTCTTCAAAATAACTTTCGTAATATTCTAAAGCCTGATTTTTATCTTCGTAAGAAAGCATATCCAATTTTTTTTCTAATTCTGCTAGATATTCATATTTAGTCATAAATTAATTCCTTTCTGTTTTAAACAGATTTGTTAGATTTTTTTGTTACCAAAAAGAACAAAATTTATTTGTTCAACATATTTTTTCCAATTACTACGCTCCTCGTCAAGTTTTATCATTCCAATTGATGTAATTTTGTAGTAACGTCTATTCCTTCCGTCTACTTCAACATCGTAGGTTTCTAACATTCCTTCTTTTTGAAGTCGGCGTAAAACTGGATACAAAGTACTTTCAGAGATGTCAATTACATTTCTAACATCTTGTGTAATTTTGTATCCATAGGTTCCTTCTCTTGAAACAACTGCTAAAACAACTGTATCAAGTAGTGTAGAACCACTTGTAAAAGACATACAACCTCCATTTATAAGTTTTATTGTTATAATATTGTTTTGATAATGATACTATATAATGTATAATATTATTTTGTCAATATACACTATGCAATTTTTTTTTTAATTATTCATTATTTTTCTGTTGTGTCATCAATTTTTTTTACTTCTTGAATAAATTCATCTAAGTTTTCAAAATGTTTGTATACAGAAGCAAATCTGATATAGGCAACTTTGTCTACTGAACTTAATCTTTCTAAAACCAAGTCACCTAATTCTGATGTAGAAATTTCTCTAGTAACTTTACCTTTTGTTATTGCAAGGTCTTCTATCTCATTTACAATATTTTCGATAGTTAAAGTTGAAACTGGTCGTTTTTCTAGAGCTCGTTCAATTCCTTTTTCTAATTTTTGTCTATCAAATGGTTGTCTGCGATTATCTCGTTTTACAACCATAAATGGTTTTTCTTCGATATGTTCGTAACTTGTAAATCTGTATCCACATGAGTTACATTCTCGGCGGCGGCGAGTACTTTCACCATTTGCCATAAGTGCAGCAATAACAAG
>CALBXN010000033.1 GCA_937890485.1 uncultured Treponema sp. | reverse complement strand
TGACACAGTGAAGTCTTGCAAGCGTAAGCGCAGCACTAACGAACTGGGGCATTTTCCGTCGAAAGCGTTGGCTGCAAATTCTACATTTACAAAATTTTCATCTTGCTTTGCTTATACGAATATATTTTATGTCTGTCTTACTTGACCATACTTCTATTTTACTTTACATTAGATGTAATTACCGTCAGTTTTTTACGGTATTTTAACAATGACTAGGAAAAATAATTGCACAACTAGTGCTACTTTTCTACAGGAGAAATTATGCAATTTAATGCAAAAGAATTTAAAGAAAACCTAACATCTCGCTTAAAGCTTCAGTATGGTAAAGATTTATCACAAGCTACAAAACATGATTTATTTGATGCTGTTTCTGCTTCTGCACTTGAGTTGATTATGGACAACTGGATGAAAACTCGTGCTGCTTATGACAAGAAGCCTACTCGTCAAGTTTACTATCTTTCTGCAGAATTCCTTATGGGACGTGCAATGAGCAATAACCTTATCAACGCTCAAATTAAAGACGCTGTTGTTGAAGTTTTAAAAGATATGGACATCGACTATACAAGTATTGAAGATGAAGAACCAGATGCAGGGCTTGGAAACGGAGGACTTGGTCGTCTTGCTGCTTGTTTCCTTGATTCTCTTGCTACTTTAGATTATCCAGGACATGGATATGGTATTCGTTATCAATATGGAATGTTTGAACAACACATCGAAGATGGATATCAAGTTGAATACCCAGATAACTGGTTAAAACACCGAGATCCATGGGAAATCAAACGTTCTGATTTAACTGTTCAAGTAAAATTTGGTGGACGCGTATGTGTTCGCAAGAATGAAAAAGGCGAAGATTCTTTCTATATCGAAGATGCAGAAATCGTAAACGCAACTCCATACGATATGCCAATCGTTGGATACGATACAAAAACTGTAAATACACTTCGTTTGTGGCAAGCTTCATCTCCAGATGGATTTGACTTACAACTTTTTAACGATATGCAATATCATCGTGCAGTTGAAAGACAAAATGACGCAGAAAATATTAGCCGAGTTCTTTATCCAAACGATAATGGTCCTCTTGGTAAAGCACTTCGCTTAAAACAACAATATTTCTTCTGTTCAGCAAGTTTGCAAGATTTGATTAACAAATACAAAGTAACTTACGGAACAGATTTTTCAAAATTTGCTGATTTACACGCAATTCAATTAAACGATACTCACCCAGTAGTTGCAATCCCTGAACTTATGAGACTTTTCATGGATGAATACGGAATGGGTTGGGATGAATCATGGGCAATTGTTACAAAAACTTTTGCTTATACAAACCACACAATTCTTGCAGAAGCTCTTGAAAAATGGCCAATTGATATTTTCCAAGGATTACTTCCAAGAATTTATCAAATTGTTGAAGAAATCAACCGTCGCTTCCTTATTGAATTAAGAGATAAATTCCCTACAGATTATGACAGACAAAATCGTATGTCTATCATCCACAACGGAATGATTCACATGGCTTGGCTTGCAATTCATGCAGGTTTCAGTGTAAACGGTGTTGCTGCTCTTCACACAGAACTTCTTAAAACACAAGAATTAAAAGATTGGGCAGAATTATATCCTAAAAAATTCAACAACAAAACAAACGGTATTACACAAAGACGTTGGCTTGTTTCAGCAAACCCAGAACTTTCAAAATTCATCACAGATAGAATTGGTCACGGATGGGAAAAAGATTTATCAAAAATCAAAGAATTGGCAAAATTTGCTGATGATGCTGCTAGCCAAGAAGAATTCCTTGCTATTAAACAAAGAAGCAAAGAAGCATTGTGCAAATATCTAAAAGATACACAAGGTGTTGAACTTGATCCTACATCAATTTTTGATGTACAAATCAAACGTCTTCATGAATATAAAAGACAACTTCTTAACATTTTACATGTTATGTATGAATATAACAAAATGTTGGAAGATTCTTCTTACAAACCAGCTCCTCGTACATTTATTTTCGGGGCAAAAGCTGCTTCTGGATATCGTAGAGCAAAAGCAATTATCAAATTGATAAATACTGTTGCTGAAAGAGTAAACAACGATCCTCGTGTTGAAGGAAGAATTAAAGTTGTATTCGTAGAAAACTATCGTGTTTCTGTAGCAGAAAAACTTTTCCCAGCTTCAGATATTTCTGAACAAATTTCTACAGCAGGTCTTGAAGCTTCTGGAACAGGTAACATGAAGTTCATGATAAATGGTGCTTTAACACTTGGAACTATGGACGGTGCAAACGTAGAAATCGTAGAAGAAGTTGGTAGAGAAAATGCCTTCATCTTTGGTCTTACATCAGATGAAATCATCAAGATTGAAGAAGAACACACATATAATCCACAAAAATATATCGAAAGAAATCCAGGACTTGCAAAAGTTCTTAATCAACTTGTGGATGGAACATACGATCCTACACATCAACTTTTCAGAGAACTCTACGAATCTTTGGTTTACGGAATCGAAGGAAATCGTGCAGACGTTTACTATGTTCTTGCTGACTTTGATGCTTACTGCGAAGCACGCAAACTTTCTGGAGAAACTTTCCAAGATAGAAAAGGTTGGGCAAGAAAAGCAATTCTTAATATTGCTTGTTCAGGTAAATTCTCTTCAGACCGCACAATCGAAGATTATGTAAAAGATATTTGGAAGGTAAAAACAGTTAAAGTAAAATAAGTTTTACTTTATAACATAACTTTCTGACAAAAGGCTCGTTGCTAGATTTTCTGGTGACGGGCTTTTTTTTATGTCCATCTTTTCTTTAAGTTATTAATTTATTTTCCCCCTTAATTGAATTTTTCACAAATTTTCTGTAACATAACATCATGACAGAAAAAACTCGTTCTTTTATTTGTGCTTTAGGATTAATTTCGATTACAATAATTTGGGGTTTTGCCTTTGTTGTTGTAAAAAATTCAGTTGATTATATTCCTCCAATTTATATGTTGGCTTTTAGGTTTACAATTGCTTCTGTAGTTTTGGCTTTGATATTTTTATCTCGCTTAAAAAAAATGGATAAATCAACTTTTTTTCATGGAATGATTTTAGGCGTATTTTTATTTTTGGCATACGCTTTTCAAACTGTGGGAATTCAATTTACAACAGCAGGAAAAAATGCCTTTCTTACCACAACTTACGTGATGATGGTTCCATTCTTACATTGGATTTTTAATAAGATAAAACCATCTTGGTATTCAGTTGTTGCAGCAATTATTGCTTTGGTTGGAATTGGTTTTCTTTCTTTGCAAGGTGATTTTTCTATAAACATTGGGGATTTACTTACAATCGTCTGTGGATTTTTCTTTGCAATTCACATCATTTTTATTTCAAGATATACACAAAATCAAGACCCAGTTTTATTAACAATTCTTCAGTTAGGTTTTTCTGCTTTATTTTCCTGGATTCTAGCACCTATTATGGGAGAAAATTTTCCTTTGCAAGAAATTAAACGAGGAGATGTAATCGTTTCGATGTTGTATCTTGGATTATTTAGCACCCTGTTAGGATTTTTGTTACAAAATGTTTGCCAAAAATATGTTAGAGCATCAACTGCTTCTTTGCTTTTATCCTTTGAAGCGGTTTTTGGTGTACTTTGTTCTATTATATTCTTAAAAGAATATTTAACTGGCAGAATGATTTTAGGTTGCTGTTTAATTTTCTTTGCTTTGATTTTGTCTGAAACTCAATTTTCATTTTTGTCGGGAATTTTTAATAAAATTCTTAAAAAGAATAATTTGACAGATAAGCAAATATAATGGAAAATATGTTTATACTATTTGATAGTAATTTTATTTTTAAGAGGTTGTTGTATGGCAAAAAAATCAAAAATGAGTTGGGGATTAAAAATTCTTTTGGTATTATTGTATGATATTTATGGAATTTATCGCCGATTAACAAGTGGAAAAATTCTTCCAATCATTGTTGGACTTTTACAAATTTTTACAGGTGGATTTGTTGGAATCCTTTGGCTTATTGACTTAATTTGTGTTCTTGCAAAAAAAGAAGTTACTGTTTTAGTTTAATTAAAGAACAATTTTTTTTACAAAGTCGGTTTAAGGTTTCTGTTGAGAAATTGCTTAGCCGACTTTTTTTATTAAAGTGGAAATCCAAAGATATCTTTTTTAGGTGTGTTAGAATTTTTAATTTCTTCTATTTCTTGATGAAGATTATTGTAAAGAATATCGTTTTGTCTTTTTATTTCAATCATCACATTTGTAGTAACTCTTGAAACAATTTTATTTACTAATTCTTTTGTAGGAGTTGTTTCATCTAAAATTTCAAATAATTGAGAAGGATTTAATTCCAAAATGTTTGCAATTTTTGAAATCAACTGGGCTGATGCAAATTGATTTCCCGTTTCAATTTTAGAAAGATGTTTTTGACTTATTTCTAATTTTTCTGAAAGTTGTTCCTGTGTTAAGTTTGCTTCTTTTCTAAGTTTGCGTAAATTTTCTCCAAAAAGTTTAGAAATATCGATTAATTCATTTTCGTTTTGTTCCACAATATAATTATTATGTAAAAAAAAACAAAATAAACAGTTATTTAAGTAATAAATATACCTAAAAGGTTATCAAATATACCTTGAAAATAAAAATATTAGTGTTATAATAAACTTAATCAGTAATAAATATACTTTTAACGAGGTGAATTATGTTTCGTAAAATAAATTATTTTTTGTTAATGTTGTTTTTTTGCTTTTTATCATCAAGTTGTGTAATAAATATGTATTTTAGATAATTTTAAGGAAGGCTTTTATGAAAAACTCTATGTGTAAAAAATTTTTTAGTATTATTTTTTTTATTGTTTTTAGTTTGGGACTTTTTGGTTGTCAAACTATAGAAGAAATTATATATGATATTTCATTTGGATTAGAAAGTTTCGGAGAAGCTTTTTCTAAAAGTAATGAAAAATCTCAAAAGGATTATCCTTCAATGGAAGGAACTCGTTTACCAAGTTTACCAAAACCACAATCACAAACTTCTACAAAAATAACGAATTTTTCAACACCCTCATCTTACGAAGAAGCCTATTCTTATCGTACTGATAAAGCAGACGAAAGTATGAAAGCAATCAAAAAAAATTCTACAATGGAAAATTTGAGAAAAACAAATCCTGAAAGTTACATTAGAGAAGTTTGTAAAAAAATTAATGAAGTTGCACAGAATGATTTTGAAAAAGCAAAACTTGCTCATGATATCACAGCTCTTTTGATAAAATATGATGCTGCAAGTTTTTGGGCAGGAAAAATTCCAAATCAAGATTATTATTCAGTTTTAAAAACTGGACTTGCTGTTTGTGAAGGTTATGCAACTGTTTACAAACAATTTTGTGATGAGTTAAAAATTCCTTGTCATAAAGTTCATGGATATGCTCGTGGTGTTGGAACTTCATTAGAAACTGAAAAAAATATTTATGATTCAAATCATGCTTGGAATATTGTACAAGTTGAAGGAAAGTGGTATTTGGTTGATGCAACTTGGGATTCAGGATATATGAATGGTCGCACTTCTGTTCAGCGATATAATACAGATTGGCTTTTCTTAAAACCAGAACATTTTATTTATACTCACTTTCCAGAAGAAAAATCTTATCAACTTTTAAAAGATGTTTTATCTTTTGATGAATTTTTTAATTTACCAGATTTGCAACCTAAGTTTTTTGACTTAGCAGAAAATTTTTCACCTGATTTAAAAAAATATAATTTAGCTGATGGAACATTTGTTTTAAATTATGAAATGAAAGATGGATATAGTTTTACTTTTAAAATTGCAAATTTATCTTCAAATCAAATTGTTAAAAACAGAGTTTTAGTTGAAGATGATTGTGCTACATTTAGTTTACCACAAGTTGCAAAATATTCTGTTTCAATTTTTTATTGGAAGAATGGAGAGCAACAAGGAAACAGTTGTGGTTCATTTTTAATTGAATCAACTGGAACAAGTTCTGTTCGCTATCCTACTTTATATTCGATTACAGGAGGTACAGCAAAAATCCTTGAGCCAAAAACAATGCCTCTTGTTGCAGGACAAACTTACAACTTTAAAATAAAAGTTGAAGGTAAAAAAATTGTAACAGTAATCTGTGGAAATAAATATAATAAATTAACAGACGATGGAACTGGAATTTTTTCTGGAGAAGTTACAATTCCAAAAAATATAAAAGAAGTTTCTATCGGCGTTTCAAATAAAGAAAATAGTAGTTATCAAATTTATGCAAACTATGTTGTTAAGTAGAAAGAGGATAAAATGATGAAATATGTTTATGTAGATTATGAAAATATGAATTCATTAAAAGAATTACCAGAAATTGATGGAAAATATTTTATTTTCATAGGTGAAAACCAACAAAAGATTCCAAGAGGATTTGTATTTCCAAAGGAAAAAAAAGAATTAGTAGCAATAAAGGGAAATGGGAAAAATGCATTAGATTTTCATATTGTTTATTTTCTTTCAAAAAATGATGAAAAAGAAGATATAGAACACTACATATTGTCAAAAGATTCAGGATATGATCCCCTTATAGCTTATTGTAAAGATGAAAAAAAAGTGGTTAAGAGAATTACTTCTATTGATGAAATTAATAATAGCAAAAAAGATATAAATGAAAATACACAAAAAAATTTGGATTGTTATTTAAAACACTTAGAAAAAATCCCAAAGAACAGATATCCAAAATCAGAAAATGGATTAAAAAAAGATATTGGTTCTGCTTTAGGAAAGAAATTAACTAACGAGCAAATTGAAGATGTAATAAAATTAATGTATAGAAAAAAATATATTGGGAAGCAAGGTAATACCATTACATATAACTTACCATACTAATTTTCTTCTAAAACAATCTTTTCTCTATACAAAA
The DNA here is from genome assembly GCA_937890485.1 of uncultured Treponema sp. Taxonomy (GTDB): domain Bacteria; phylum Spirochaetota; class Spirochaetia; order Treponematales; family Treponemataceae; genus RGIG9060. The sequence continues at coordinate 12,806 of CALBXN010000033.1, read as the reverse complement.
TGATATTTTGTGTGTTAGTATTTTTCTAAAAGAATTTTTTTTAGGAGAATTCTATGAATAAGAATTGTTTTATTTGCTTTTTATTTGCTTTAATTTGTTCTATAAGTTTATTTAGTTGTAAACCTAAACTGCAACAAGTTGATTTTGAATTACAAGAACCAGCAATGTGGATAGATGAATCAACTAGAGAATTAAAATCTTCACTTGGGATTTTATTTCAAGCTTCAGTAGCTCCTATAAATTTTTCAGAACAGGATTTATCTTCTTTAATAACAATTTCACCAAGTATTAGTGGTAATTGGAGTTGGGTAAATGATGATTATTTATCTTTTCAGCCAACAGAAAACTGGAAGTTAAATACAAAATATAAAATTAATTTTAACGAAAAACTTTTTTCTGACAATGTTGTTGTTAATAATTCATGTTCATTTGAAACTACAAATTATAATCTTTCAATGAGTAACGCAGAATTTTATATTGATCCAGAAAATACATCTGTGAAAAGAATTACTTTCTCATTGAATGGGAATGTTCCTTTTGCGAATGAAGATTTTGCAAAAAAGATTTCTTTAACTCTTGTACCAAATAAAAAAAATAAATCTTCAAAAGATACTGAGCAAAAAAAATATAATTTCAAAATTTCATACAACGATAATAAAACGGTTGCCTATATTATAAGTGAACCAATTCCAATGCCGCAATATACATCAGAAATGAGTATTGTAGTTGATAGTGGAATAAAATCACTTTTTGGAGGAGCCTCATCATCAAAGTTGACTGATTCAGTTACTATTCCCGGAATTAGTGATTATGTAAATATTCAAAACGTAAGTCATTCTTTGATTAAAAATGATAAACAAAATTATGACCAAATAATTTTTGTTGAAACTAAAGGAATGGTTTCTGCAGAAGAATTAGAAAAATACATTTCAGTTTATGAACTTCCAGATGATAGACCAAAAGAACAAGGTTATAAAGAAATTAAAAATTATGATTGGTACGATACAACTTTTATTACTGATTTAGTTTTATCACAATCAAAAAAAATAGATTTTACGATGATTCCAACAGCGGAAAAAAATTCATCTGTAAATTCATTTAAAATAAAAACAACACCACAAAAATATATTTATGTAAAAATTGCAGGTAATATAAATTTTTACGGTGGTTATAAGTGGGATGATGTTTATGAAAAAATTTTGCGAGTAAAAAACTATCCTAAAGAACTTGGAATTTTATCAGAGGGTACAATTCTTTCATTGTCTGGAAGTAAAAAAATGTCATTGTATTCTCGGGGTGTAAATCGAGTTTCTTATAGACTATCAAGAATAATGCCTAAGGATATAAATCATCTTATTGCAATGTCAAATGGTGATATGAAAAATTTTAGATTTGCAAATTATAGATTTGATGAAGATAATATTTCTGAGAGTTTTACAAAAAACTATTATATTCCAGGTGCAAACTCAGAAACTGTTTCTTATTTTTCTTATGATTTTACAAATTACTTACAGAATGATACAAATAAAAATTTGAAAAATGGATTGTTTATTTTTTCAGTTGAAGATTATGATTCAAGTTCTAGAAAAGATAAACGTTTAATTCTTGTTACTGATTTAGGATTTTTTGTAAAACAAAATTCTAATGGAACAAAAGATATTTTTGTTCAATCAATTTCAACAGGAAACCCTGTTGGGAATGCAAGTGTATGTGTTTTAGGGATAAATGGTAATCCTATTTATGAAACTTCAACTGATTATTCAGGTCATGCAGTAATTTCAGATTTATCTAAATTAACTAACGAACATGAACCAATTGCTTACATAGTGGAAAATGGAAATGATTTATCATTTATGCCATATTCAGGTTCTGGAAGGAAATTGGATTATTCAAATTTTGATATCGGCGGAGTTTATGGAACAACAGATCCAAATAAAATAAATACATATATTTTTAATGATAGAGGAATTTATCGTCCAGGAGATGAAATTAATGTTGCAATGATTTTAAAATCTGGAGATTGGAAAAATGATTTATCAAATATACCTTTAGAACTTTCTGTAATAGATTCAAAAGGATCAGAAATTTTTGTTAAGCAATTTAAAAATTCTTCATCAGGATTTAATGAAGTTCAGTTTACAACAAAACAATATTCTCCAACTGGAACTTATTCAATTTCTTTGTTTCTGTTAAAAGAAGAAAATAAAAAAACTAAGCGATATTTTCTTGCATCTACTTCTGCAAAGATTGAAGAATTCTTACCTGATACTTTATCCTTGCAAACAAATTTTGAACCTTTATCAAATTCAGGATGGATTGATACTGATAAATTAATTGGAACTGTAAGTTTAAGGAATCTTTTTGGGACAGTTGCAAGTGGAAATGAAGTTAGAGCTAATATAACTTTAACTCCAGGTTTCCCTTCCTTGAAAAAATATTCTGATTATAATTTTTCAGATCCATATCTAAAAGAAAATTCTTATGATGAATTTTTAGGTCAGAAAATAACTGATGAAAATGGAAAAACTGAATTTGAAATTGATTTGAAAAAATTTGAAAAAGCAACTTATAGATTAAATTTTTTTGTTGAAGCTTTTGAAAAAGATAGCGGACGAAATGTTACAAAACAATCACAAGTTATAGTTTCTCCTCTTAAATATATGATTGGGTATAAAGCTGATGGTTCACTTTCATACATTAATAATGATTCAGTGAGAAAAATTTCTTTAATTGCTATTGATAAAAATTTAGAAAAAATCAATCTTGAAAATATTACATTAAGTATTGAAGAACAAAAATATGTTTCCTCATTAGTTAAGCAACCAAACGGATTGTATAAATATCAATCTGTAAAAAAAGATTATCCAGTTTCAAAACAAACAATTTCAATTTCAAAAGAAGGATATGATTTTATAGTTCCAACTAATTTAGAAGGTGAGTTTACAATTTCACTTCTAAATGATGAAGGTTTAGTATTTAATAAATTTAATTACACAGTCGTGGGTGAAAAAAATATTACTAGAAGTTTAACTCGTAATGCAGAACTTGAAATTACATTAGAAGATTCTGATTTATCGGTAGGAGATACTGCAAAAATTTTTATCAAAGCACCTTATGCAGGAAGTGGTTTAATTACAATTGAACGAGATAAAGTTTATACTTGGAAATGGTTTAAAACTTCTGAATTATCATCTGTACAAACAATTGAAGTTCCTGCTGGTTTGGAGGGAAACGGATATATTAATGTAATGTTTACTCGAAGTTCAACTTCAGAAGAAATTTTTATGAGTCCATTCTGTTATGGTACAGTTCCATTTTCTGTGAATAAAGATAATCGGACAAATAAAATTAAATTAGACGTTCCATCTGAAATAAAATCTGGTGAAGAATTTACAATAAATTATTCAACTTCTGAAAAAGGAAAGATTGTGGTCTTTGCTGTCGATGAAGGAATTTTACAAGTAGGAAGATATCCTACTCCTGATCCTCTTTCATTCTTTTTTCAAAAGAAAGCATTAGAAGTTGGAACTTTGCAAATTTTAGATTTGGTTTTACCTGACTACAATGTATTAAAATCAGTTTCTGCTTTCGGTGGTGGTGCTGGAATGGATATGCTTAAATCAAATTTAAATCCATTTAGTAGAAAAGTAAATAAACCTGTTGCTTTCTGGTCTGGAGTTTTAGATGCAGACAAAACAACTCGTTCGGTAAAATATAAAGTTCCTGATTACTTTAACGGTTCAATTAGAGTTATGGCAGTTGCAGTTTCTCCTGATACAGTTGGTTCTGCACAAACTTCAACAATAGCAACTAATGCTTTTATCATGATTCCAAATAATCCTCTTGTTGCAGCCCCCGGAGATGAATTTGATGTTTCTGTAACTGTAACAAATAATTTTAAAGGTAGTGGAGATAATGCAGAAGTTACAATCAATCTTGAAAATACAGAGCATCTTTCTGTATTAACAGATAAAACTGTTAAAGTAAAAATTCCTGAAGGGAAAGATGAAGTTGTACGCTTTGTTGTAAAAGCAGAAAATAAATTAGGGGGCGCTGAATTAAAATTTATTGCAACAGGAAAAAATCTTTCTGGTGTAGAAGAAAAAACAGTTTATACTTCTACTTTAAGTGTGCGTCCTTCAATGCCTTATCAAGTTTGGATTGAATCAGGTTTAACAAAAACTAAATCTGCAAAATTAAATGTAGAACATAAAACTTATGATGAGTATGCTCAAAGAAAAGCTTCTGTTTCAAACATGCCAACAACATTTGTTGACGGATTAAAATTTTATTTAGCAAAATATCCTTATGGTTGTTCAGAACAAATTGTAAGCCAAACCTATCCGTATATTTTTACTGGTGTTGCAAAAGCTGCAGGTCTTACACAAGAAGAAGTAAATGGAATGGTTGAAGAAACAATTTCTATTTTGCAATCAAGAATAAAAACTGACGGTAATATTGGATATTGGACAAATAAATCTCCAACACAAGATATAATTACTTTGTATGCAGCAGAATTTTTAACTGACGCAAATCTACATGGATTTTCAGTTCCTGCAACTTTTATGTCTAAAGTTTTAAAAGCTGTTGAAGTAATTGCTTCTGATTCTGAAGAAAAACGAGAAGCTCATATTCGCGCTTATGCAATTTATATTCTTACAAAAAATGAAGAAGTTACAACTCATTACATTGAAGATTTAGAAGAAGATTTATCAATTTTTGATTCTTCAAGTGAATATGAAAAATTATATCTTGCTGCAAGTTATAAAATGATGATGCAAGAAGAAAAAGCAAATAAACTTTATAACGCTGCAAAGTTTGATATGTTGTTTGATTCCTCTTGGGAGTATCAAAATGAATTACATTATAATTCAACTTACATTGATATTGTTTCAACATACTTTCCAGAAAAAGCAAAACAAATTACCAAAGAACAAATTGAATCATTTACTAATCGTTTAAAATTTAATTTTTTCAATACGATGTCTTGTTCTGCTGCGTATAAAGCATTATCAAGTTATTCAAATTTAATTTCAGGAGAAAATAATCCTTTCGAAATTTATCAACTGGTAAATGAAACAGAAACAAAACTTCCTTTTGAAACAGAAAGTGAAAATGCAAAATCACAATATGCAAAAAAATCAAACTTTGATTCTGATGCAGAAAAAATTATTTTCAAAAATAATTCTGATTTATTAATGTATTATCAAACTGTTGAAGGTGGATACGAAACAAGTATTCCAACAAAACCAGTTGATAATGGAATTGAAGTTTTTAGAGAATTCTGTAAATCAGATGGAAGTAAATTATCTGAAATTAAAATTGGTGATACAGTTATGGTAAAAATAAATATTCGTTCATCAAAAGAAGGATATTTGAATAATGTTGCTGTTATAGATCTTTCATGTGCAGGTCTTGAAAGTGATATTGAATCAATAAGAACTTCTGATTCAATGTGGAAGCCTGATTATATTGATATACGAGAAGATAGAATTGTTTTGTACGGAACTGTAACTGATAGAATAAATAATTTTACTTACTTAGCAAAAGCAACAAGTTCTGGTAAATTTATTGTTCCACCAATTTATGCAGAATCTATGTATAATGGCGAAATAAAAGGAATAGGACCTCAAAGTCCAATTAAAATTTCTAAGTAGGAAAAAAATAAGTGCAAGGATTGCGTAAAATAAATTTTAAGAAATTTCCTTTTTCAAAAAAACAAGTTCTGCTTGTTATTCTTTCAATTTTTGTTTTATCAATTCTTGCTTTTTTTATTCATGTGCTTTATGTAAAAAATAATGGCGATATTTTATCAGGAATTACTTTTTCATCAGCTTATGAAGATAGAAACGGAAATTTAATTCAAGTATTTTTAACTGAAGATGATAAATATCGCGTTTACAAAAATATTAGTGAATATCCCCAAGAATTTATTGATTTGTTATTAATACAAGAAGATAATTTTTTTTATTCACATAACGGAATAAATTTAGTTGCTATAATAAAAGCATTTAATGAAACTTACATAAAAAAAAGTAGGCGCATTGGTGCAAGTACAATTACAATGCAAGTTGCAAAGTTAAAATATAATCTTTACACAAAAAATATTTCTGGTAAACTTTTACAAATTATTTTTGCATTGTATTTAGAAATGTGTTTTTCAAAACAAGAAATTTTAGATGCTTATGTAAATCTTGCTCCTTGTGGAAAAAATATTGAAGGATTTGAAAGTGCTTCTTGGTATTATTTTTCAAAACCAATAGAAAAACTTTCTCTATCAGAAAATATTATGTTATGTGTTTTACCTCAAAATCCAAATAAGCGTTCTCCTCAAAAATTTCATACTCCAAATGAATTGATTAAAGCAAGAAAAAAATTATTTGAATCTTGGATTGAAGAGCATCCAGAAGATGAAGATAAAAGAATTTATATGGATATGAAAATAAATACAATTTGCGATTTCCCAAACGAAGCAATTCACTTTACTCAAATGTTGTCGCAAAATGAAAAAGAGATATTAATAGATGAGAAAAAAAACAGACGAGTAAAATCTACAACAATAGATTTGTCTTTACAAAAAAAATGCGAAGAGTTTTTATCATCACATATTGAAAAGAATAAAAGTTTTGGAGTTAAGAATGGTGGTTTGCTTTTATTAAATTGGGAAACAATGGAAGTGCTTGCAAATATAGGTTCAAAAAATTATTACGATGATGAAATTCAAGGTAAAGTAAATATTACAACTTCTAAACGCTCTCCAGGATCAACTTTAAAACCATTTATTTATGCATTGGCTTTGGAACAAGGTTTGATTCATTATTCAACAATGTTAAAAGATACACCTCAAGCATTTAATGAATATGCCCCTGATAATTATGCCAGTACTTTCAAAGGTCCTGTTCACGCTTGGTATGCGTTAGTAGATAGTAGAAATATTCCTGCTGTAGGTTTAGCTCAACAAATTTCAAATCCTGATTTATATGATTTTTTACAACGTTTAATTTATAAAAAACTTTATTTAATTCTGCTTCAACTACTTTTTTATTTTCTTTTAATCCAAATGGTCTATGCTTTTTAGCTAATTCACGAGTAGCAATTTCACCCAAATCAGTAAACAGAAGTGATCAGAACAGGTATATTCAAGTGTCTGCAGGTATTGCTGATGGATATAATGTAGGTCTGGTTTCACAGGAACTTGAAAAGGCCTTAGAACAATATGAAATGCCTGCAGGTTATACTTTGGTAATGGCAGGTGAAAATGAAACCATTAATGAGGCAATGGAACAGCTGATGCTGATGCTTGTATTGGCCCTGGTATTTATGTACCTGATTATGGTGGCTCAGTTCCAGTCCCTGTTATCACCGTTTATTATTATGTTTACGGTTCCGTTAGCGTTTACAGGCGGCTTTATGGGATTAATTATCAGTGACAGTGAACTCAGTGTTATTGCGGTAATCGGTTTTGTTATGTTGGCAGGTATTATTGTAAACAATGGTATCGTATTGGTGGATTATATGAATCAGCTTCGTAGTGAAGGTATGCCCAAGAGAGAGGCAATTTTGGAAGCAGGTCGTACAAGGCTTCGTCCCGTACTTATGACAGCAATGACAACCATTCTGGCATTAAGTACCATGGCCTTTAGCGAAGGAATGGGTGCAGATTTAAGTAAGCCTATGTCTGTGGTAACCATTGGCGGTCTGATTTATGGTACATTACTTACTTTGATAGTGATTCCATGTATTTATGATATCTTCTCAAGAGAAAAGAAGAACAAGGTTGAGTATTTAACGGAAGAAGTAGCAGAGGAAGTATAGAGGAGACTGAAAATGATGAGGGGAAATGATTTATCACCTAAGGTGATATCCCTATATGAGGCGATTATGGCGCTCTTTTGGGAGGGCGCCGATATGTCCTGTATAACGGTGGCTGAAATTGCTGCGCGGGCAGGTATCGGCAAAGGGACTGTATATGAGTATTTTTCCAACAAAGAGGAAATGATTGCGGGAGCACTTTACTATTGCATGGAAGAATTGTGTGAGAAGCTGCGTCAAAAGATTTGTCAGGAAGAGCATTTATATGATAAAATGATGCAAATATTGATGACAATGGAAGAACAGGTACAGGAGGCAAATTCTTTTTTGCACCTGTTGCACATGAAAGAAAGCAGTTCGGAAATCGGCAGACGTATGAAGGTTCTGATAGAAGAAAAGAAGGATGATAGAAATTTTATTACGCATGTATTACAAGAAATGCTTGCAAGCGCCGTCTCACCTCGACTTGCTGCTGATAGGGAAGTAATGAGTTATTTAACCATGACAGTGTTTTCAAAGATAATCAGCTTTGTTATGATGATTGGAGAATGCATGATCTGGTCAGAAGTTAATTCAGATCACATAAAACAAATGATTTGCCGAAGTATATGCAATGAAGTAGCGTATTGTGAGGAGAGTAAAGCATGGGAATCTGCTATATCATAGGTGCAGGAGAAATGAGTGAACAGCTTCCGGTTCCGGGCGAAGGTGATTTTGTGATTGCCTGTGACGGAGGTTTTAGGTATTGTGAAGAAGCCGGTCTAAAAGTAAATATGATAGTTGGAGATTTTGATTCCTTAGGTTTTTTACCGGTACATGAACATGTGGTGCAGTTAAATCCTATTAAAGATGAAACAGACACAAGCTGGGCCATTGGTGAAGGTATTAAGAGAGGATATAAGGAATTTGTCATCTACGGCGGAACCGGAGGAAGATTGTCTCACACCATTGCCAACATTCAACTTCTTACAAATATTGCAGCACTGGGATGTAAAGCTGTTCTGGTCAGAAAGGATGCCCGGTATCTGGTAATCCGTAACGATGAAATACGGTTTCCGGCAGATATGGAAGGATATTTGTCCGTGTTCTGTCTGGGAGATAAAGCAGAAGGTGTACAGGAAGAAGGTTTGAAATATACTTTAAAGGATGCAGTTTTGACTAAAGAAAATCCTGTAGGCGTGAGTAACGAATTTATAGGTAAAGAAAGCAGGGTGGCTGTAGAAGCAGGAACATTACTTATTATCTGGGAAAAAAATAGCTAGGGTTGCAATCATTTTTTTGATTGACAAGTATATGTGCCTATGATACAATACAGTTCGGTGATTAAATCACAAGCTGCTGTGGCTCAGTCGGTAGAGCGTCGCATTGGTAGTGCGGAGGTCACGGGTCCGATTCCCGTCAGCAGCTCTAAAAAACCCTTGAATTTTCAAGGGTTTTTTGTTTTTTACAGAGAAGAATAAGTCAAGTGAAAATGGGGCAAATATGAAAAAACGTATTGGGTTGGTAAGCGATTATATCAAAATTAAACGTATGGCTTCCGAAGAATCTACTTTTGGCGGGGATCAGAATTTTTTTGCGGCAACACAAAGAATAAAGAACCTTATATACGAAGAGAAGGATTCCGCAGAAGCAACTGTTCGTGATATGAAAAGAGAAGCTGATGACAAGAAATCCGCTGAAAAAGAAGAGCAAAAGGTTCTGCGAGAAGCTGAGAAGAAGCAAAAAATGGGCTGCGGAATTGTAGCACTCAGTGATATATTTTTGTACTTGTCAGGGAAATATAATCAAGGAGTGCAGATAGGTGATAGGAGTTATGTAAACCACGGGTTAAAGCAAAAGGAATATTGTGAATTTTATGATAAGATATATGCATTTGCTGGTGGTGTATCCTTGAAGAATGGTGTCAGCGGTATAAAGCTTTGGAGAAAATTTAACCGCATGGCCAGGCGTCAGGGATGGAAGGAACGTGCCAGATGGGGTTTTAGCCGGAAAAAGATTTTTCAAAGAATGGAAGAGATTCTGTTAAAAGATATTCCGGTCATATTGTGTATGCCCATGGCACTCTTTAAGAAAGAAAAAGATAAAGGGGTACGGTTTTATCAAAAAAATCAAAAAGGAGAATATGTACCCTATACTCGCGTGAATGGTCACTATGTTGTAGTGACCGAACTTCTCTACGAAGAGGATGAGATTTATTTGGTTATTTCTTCCTGGGGAAAGCAATATTTTATAAAGTGGAAAGAATATGATGAAGAGATTCGTAGTAGATTATTTGGGGCTATTTTAGGAAATCTCTTGTATATTAAATAAATACTTAGTATTAAATGAAACAGTAAAGGAACTTTTGTATGAAAAAATATAATATGCTGACGGACAGTCCCGGGCGGTCGTTATTTTTCTTTGCCTTGCCTATGATATTGGGAAATCTGTTTCAACAATTTTATTCTACCGTAGATTCAATTATTGTGGGACGGTTTGTGGGAGAAGAAGCACTGGCGGCAGTAGGAGCTTCGTATTCTTTGACTACGGTATTTATTATGATTGCCATTGGAGGCGGTATTGGTGCATCGGTAATTACATCACAGTACTTGGGGGCAGGGCTGTATCAGAAGATGAGAACCTCTGCGTATACCGCATTGCTTAGTTTTTTGGCAGTCAGTGTTTTGCTGAGTATGATAGGACTGATGTTTAGCGGAAGTATTCTGGTGGGGTTAAATACGCCTGAAAATATTTTGGAAAATGCGTTGGTCTATTTACGAATTTATTTTTTAGGGCTTCCGTTTCTTTTTATGTATAATATTTTGTCCTCTATATTCAATGCCTTGGGAAATTCCCATACACCTCTTTACTTGCTTATATTTTCCTCCTTGTTGAATATTGGATTGGATTTATTGTTTGTAGGCGGATTTTCATGGGGAGTGGCCGGAGCAGCAGCAGCTACCGTGTTGGCGCAGGGAATGTCCGCGCTTATCTCATTGTATTTGCTCCTTAAGACTTTGAATTCCTATGGAAGAAAGTCAGTGGCAGCAGAAGAAAAGATGAAGTTATATGATATTTCCATGCTGGGAAGCATGATTAAAGTAGCCATTCCCTCAATGTTACAGCAATCTATTGTATCTATCGGAATGCTACTGGTACAGTCTGTGGTGAACGGTTTTGGCTCTTCGGTGTTGGCCGGATATACAGCAGGAACCAGAATAGAATCTATTTGTATTGTGCCCATGATTGCGGCCGGAAATGCAGTATCTACCTTTACGGCTCAGAATTTGGGCGCAGGAAAGCCCGAACGAGTAAAGCAGGGATATAAGGCCGGAGTTAAAATGGTGGCGATTTTTGCGGTGTTAATTTGTCTGATACTTACGTTGTTTCATGAAGGGATTATTAAATCTTTTTTGGAAGAAGGAAGCGAAGCCGCGGCATTTCAGACCGGAACGGATTACTTGTCATTCATAGCGTTCTTCTTTGTATTTATTGGCCTAAAAGCGATTACAGACGGTGTTTTAAGAGGTTCCGGAGATGTGGTGGTATTTACATTGGCAAATCTGATTAATTTGGGAATTCGAGTGACCTTTGCATTTACTATGACTGCTGTTATAGGAGTGCAGGCAGTGTGGATTGCAGTACCGATTGGTTGGACGGTCAATTACCTGATTTCTTTTACAAGATATTTATCCGGAAAATGGAGCAAAAAGAAGTTGATTAATGTAGAGTAAATAAGATAGTTATTAAATAGAATAGTCATTAATTAAATAAATCCCGTAGACTTGAAACTCTTCAGGTCTACGGGATTTTTAATCAACTCTTAGTTATTGCGCAGGTGCGGGTTCAGGAGCAGGTTCTGCAGGAGTAGGCTCTGTAGGTGCTGTAGTAACTCCCTCACCGGGCAATGTCCATGTGGCGGATGCTGCCTGAATTTCGGCACGTTGTTGTTCAATCAGTGCTTCGATACCTGGCTGAACCATAAACTCAGGTGTATGCATACACACATTGGACTGAGTTGTAGCAACCGGAGTACCGTCAGGATTTAGTGCGGGTTCTGCAGCGGTAGCATTGGGATCTACTAAGGTGGCAGCAGACTGACTTCCCTGCTGTAATGCAGCAGGTTCCGCAGGGGTTAAGGTTAAAATTCCTTCTACCTTGAAGGGACATGTTTCTGCAGCGGGAAGAGAAGGGTTACTGTACTGACAAACCATTCCCTGATAGTGAACATCACAACTTTCTGTTGGGATGGTACCTTCTGCAAAGTATTCAGTCCTTAATGTAGCATCACATAAACCTGCAATAGGAAGCTTTCCGGAATTGGCACATACTGTGGCCGTCACAATACCTGTTTCAGGCATAGGGAAGGACTCACTGGGAAGTTCCTCATGGATCTTGGACATAACCGCACGCCATAATTTCTTTGCAAGGTTTCGCTCATCACCGTAGCGAAGCTTGGTGTTATTATCGTAGCCTGCCCATGTTGTGGCAGTATAGTAAGGCGTATAACCGGAGAACCATATATCGTTGTAATCGGAAGTGGTACCTGTTTTACCTGCAATGGCCATGTTTCCGAAGTTGACGGAACCACCGGTACCTTGTGTTACAACATCACACATGGCATCTGTTAAGAGCCATGCGGTAGTTTCCTTAATTACCTGTCTGGACTGAGGCTGTGTATTGTCTAAAATCACATTGCCGTCATGGTCAACCACCTTTGTATAAAGCTTGGGTTTAATGTAAGTTCCGTTGTTTGCAATGGCAGCATAAGCTGCGTTTAACTCTTCGTTGGTAACACCGTATGTCAAACCGCCCAAAGCCAGAGCCTGTTGGATATCGGAGTAAATTTTTGTTTCGCCGTTAACGGTGATTTCTTCACGGTCTACTACGGTGGTGAAACCAAAGTTTTTTACATAATCAAATCCCAGCTGAGGGGAGATGATGGTTAAAAGTTTTACGGTAATAACATTCATTGAATCGATAATACCCTGACGCATTGTGTTAAGACCGCGGTA
>CALBXN010000032.1 GCA_937890485.1 uncultured Treponema sp. | reverse complement strand
CTAAGCGAAAGCGATTCGGAAAGATCTGAATCGCTTTTTTTTTTGCAGAAGTTTAGTTTAAACTAGCAAACTTAACTAAATTCCAAGAGAAAAAGGATCTTGTCATGAAAGTTACAAAAGAAATCGAAAAATTAGAAAATTCAGCAGTAAAATTAACAATAACAATTGCTAAAAAAGATGTTGCTGCAGGTTATGATGAAACTTTAACAAAATACTCAAAAAACCTACAATTACCAGGCTTTAGAAAAGGAAAAGTTCCAGTTTCTGTTTTAGAAAGAAAATTTGGAAATGATTTAAAGAATGAGGCTGCTGGAGAATTAATTGAAAAAGCCCTTGAAGAAGTTTTTGGTGAATTCGATAAAGAAAAATCCGAAAATAGACCACTAGCCTACTCACAACCACAACTTGATACACTTCCTCAATTGGATACAACAAAAGATTTAGTTTTTTCTGTAATTTATGATGTAATGCCAACTGTAAAAATCGAAGATTTCTCTGGAATCAAAATTGAAGAACCTCAAGTAGAAATTACAGACGATGATATGAACGAAGAATTAAAAGCAATCCAAGAAAGAAATGCTATGGTTCTTGATAAAAAAGATTCAGAACCAGCAGCAAATGGCAACATCGTAACAATAAATTATTCAGAACTTGATGACAAAGGGGAAGAAATTCCAGGTTCTAAACGCGAAGGATTTGTATTTACAATCGGTTCTGGTGAAAACATCTATAAAATCGATGATGAAATTATCGGTATGAAAAAAGATGAAACAAAAGAAATTACAAAAACTTATGCAGAAGATTTTGCAGATAAAGACCTTGCTGGAACAACTAAAAAAATCAAAGTTACTGTTACAGCTCTTAAAATTAGAGATTTACCTGCACTTGATGATGAACTTGCACAAGATGTTAATGAAAAATACAAAACACTTGACGATTTAAAAGCTGATATTAAGAAAAATTTAAATACAGCAAAAGATAATCGTATCAAAGAAATCAAATCAACTGCATTAATTGAACAACTTGTAGAAAAAAATCCAGTTGAACTTCCAAAATCAATGTTAGAAGCAGAACTTGAAGGTCGTTGGAGAATGATGGCTCAAAGATTTCAATGTACTGTTGAACAACTTGATAAATTAATGGCTTCTTCAGGTCAGAAAAAAGAAGATTTACTTAAAGAATGGGAAGATGATGCAGCAAAAATGCTAAAAGGAAGAATCATCGTTGAATCATTATTAAAAGATTCAAAAATTGAAGTTACACCAGAAGAAGTTGAAGAAGAATACAACAAAATTGCTGAAGGAGCAGGAATTTCTGTAGAAGAAGTAAAAAAACATTATGCAGATGCAGTAAAAAAAGAGTATCTTATAGATGATATTAAGGAACAAAAACTTTATACAGAAATTTTCGCAAAAGTAAAAATTACAAAAGGCGAAAAGAAAAAGTTTGCCGATCTCTTTAAAAATGCTTAAACTTAATTAAAGAGCAAGTTTTAAATTATTATTTAGAACTTGCTCAAAGATGTTTAAGAATTTTAACTATAAGGATTTATACTTATGAATGAAAAAATGAGTAATTATGTTCCTGTGGTAATTGAACAAACTGGTCAGGGTGAAAGAAGTTATGACATTTATTCTCGTCTTTTAAAAGATAGAATAATCTTCGTTGACGGAGAGATAAATGATTACACAGCTGACTTAATTGTAGCTCAAATACTTTTCTTGGAATCTCAAAATGCTGACAAAGATATTAGCATGTATATAAATTGTCCTGGTGGATCTGTAACCGCAGGGCTAGCAATTTACGATACAATGCAATATGTAAAAAGCGATATTCAAACAATATGTATGGGACAGGCTGCAAGTATGGGAGCAATTCTCCTTGCGGGTGGAACAAAAGGAAAGAGATTAGCCCTACCTTCTTCTCGAGTTATGATTCATCAACCTTGGGGTGGTGTTCAGGGGCAAACAACAGATGTTTCAATTCATACTAAAGAATTTCTCAGATTAAAAAAACTATCAATTAAGTATCTTGCAGAACAAACTGGAAAAACAGAAGATGTAATTGCAAAAGATATAGAAAGAGATTTTTTTATGTCAGCTGAGGACGCTTTAGAATATGGTATTATAGATGAAATAATGCCAAGAAAAAAGAAATAAAAATAAATAAAAATTCTCTTAAATTAGTGGCAATGTTTACATTTTTAATGTACATTGCAAACTCTTATCAATTGGAGATAAAATGCATCAAAAAAGATTAAATACTTGTTCATTTTGCAATAAACCAGAGGCACCTAATAGAATGTTAATTGAAGGTCCAAATTCGATATACATTTGTAAACAATGTACTATTCTTTGTAAGTCGTTATTTGATGAACAAGAAAGCGAAATACCAACTTTAGATTTACAAACAATTCCATCTCCAAAGGAATTTAAAGAATTTTTGGATCAATATGTTATAGGCCAAGATCATGCAAAAAAAGTTTTATCAGTAGCAGTCTACAATCACTACAAAAGACTTTCAAATATGAAGAATGATTTTCAGCAAGATGTACAAATTGAAAAATCTAATATTCTGTTGATTGGGCCAACTGGTTCTGGTAAAACATTGTTAGCTAAAACCTTAGCTCAAAAATTAAGAGTTCCATTTGCAATTGCAGATGCAACAACATTAACTGAAGCAGGATATGTAGGTGAAGATGTAGAAAATGTTCTCTTGAAATTAATTCAAGCAGCCAATGGAAATATAGCTGCTGCAGAAAGAGGAATTATCTTCATCGATGAAGTTGATAAAATTGCTCGAAAATCAGAAAATGTTTCTATAACAAGAGATGTTTCAGGAGAGGGTGTACAACAAGCATTGTTAAAAATTATTGAAGGAACACAAGCTAGCGTTCCACCACAAGGGGGAAGAAAACATCCAAATCAAGAGATGCTTTCAATTGATACCACAAATATTTTGTTTATTTGTGGAGGAGCATTCGTTGGACTTGAAGGTATTGTTGAATCTAGAGTTCATCAACATACAATGGGTTTTGGTGCAACAACTAACTCTTTAACTGAAGAAGAAAAAACTAAATTGTTAGATCAAACAATTCCAGACGACTTAGTAAAATTTGGATTAATTCCAGAGTTGATAGGTCGATTACCAATTTCTTGTGCATTAAAAGAATTAACAAAAGAAGATTTAATGGTAGTTTTAACTGAACCAAAAAATTCTATTATTAAACAATTCAAAGCTTCTTTCGCAATGGATAATGTAGATTTGCAATTTACAGATGATGCGATAGAAGCAATTGCTGACACAGCAATAAAACATAAAACAGGAGCTCGTGGATTAAGAAGTATCGTTGAAAAATTATTACTCGATATTATGTTCGAAGTTCCATCAATAAAAGAACCTAAAAAACTTGTTATCACAAAAGATATTGTTGAAAACAAAGTAAAAGCAAAAATAGATTTACTTGAGGACGGTAAACAAGCTAGTTAAATTATTATAAAACTAAAGTGTATCTAAAAATAAAAATGATTTTAGGTACACTTTTTTTTTATTCTTTAGCTACATTCTCTAAAATTTCAAAAGTTTTTATAGTAGTTTTTTCCCAAGAATATCTTTTTACCTTATCAAGTCCATCACAAATTAGTTTCTTTCTAAGTTTTTTATCTTCTGTAATTTTTATCATTAAATTTGCAAGTTCTTCAATATCATCAGGATTAAAATACAAAGCACACTCACCTGCTACTTCAGGCAATGCTCCAGCTTTTGCACATAAAACAGGAATTCCTGTTGCCATTGCTTCTACAACAGATAACCCAACGCCTTCCAAAATAGAAGGAATAATACAAGCATCAGCACAAGAATACAACTCAGGTAAATTTTGATGTAAAAAATACCCCGTTAAAAAAATATCAGTCTTAAATGGAGAATTTAAAACCGCTTTATGTATTTCTTTTGAATAATCACCATCACTTCCAGCTAAAACTAACCTATGAGGTAAACCAGTTTTTTGTTTAAATATTGAAAAGGCTTTTATTAATTCGACATGTTTTTTATCTTTATCAGAAAGTCTTGTAGCATAAATAAAATAAGGTCGTTTAATAGAAAAAGGATAAACCAAAACAGTTTCATTCTCAAGATCTGCATGTGGATAAAAATAACTATGGTCTAATCCATTATAAATAACATCAATTTTTTCACTTTGAATTCCTAAAGAAATTAAATCTTTTCTGACATATTGACTTGTAGCAATAATCCTTGTTGCTTTCTTTAGACTAGAAATCAATGATTTTTTTATAAAAATATTATCAGCTTTTTTTATTGATTTAGAAATAATTTCTTGAACAACAGCAACACCTTTTGCATTACCAACAAATGGAGTAATATTTGCACCAACATTATATAATACAACATCATATTGTTGTTTTTTTACAAAAGCAGGAAAAGAAAAAATATGCCATAGTTTTTCAATAAAGGAACCATCTTTCATTGGTAATTCAAAATATTTGTATTTAGAATCTTTATCAAAACGAAATCTATCAGCAGCACATCCAAAAAATTCAATATCATGAGAAATTTCTTTTGGAAAATTTTTTATTATCGATACGAAATATAAACCAATTCCTGATTTTCCAGCATTACCACCAAAAATATCAATTCCTATCTTCATATAGTCCAGATTATAGCACAGGATTGTAAAATATGCTATACTAAATTTAATATGAAAGAACTAACAAATTTTTTAGAATTAGGCATTTGCGAACAATTAAATCAAAAATTGCAAGAAAATAACTTAACAACACCAACAGCAGTTCAAAAACAAGTAATTCCAGAACTATTACAAAAAAAATCAGTACTTTTTCAATCTGAAACAGGAACAGGAAAAACTTTCGCATTTTTGTTACCGATTTTACAAAATTTAAACAAAGAAGATAAATCACCAGAAGTTATCATTTTGTCCCCTACTCATGAATTATCATCACAGATTAAAAGCGAAATAAAAAGAATTTCAGATGTAAAAACAATATTGTGTATAGGTGGGACTCCTCTAAAAAGGCAAATTGAAAATTTAAAAGACAAACCAAAAATAATAATAGGAAGTGCTGTTCGAATAAAAGAACTGATTTTTCTAAAAAAAATTAAAACTCAAAATATAAACACAATTGTTTTTGACGAAATTGATAGACTTATTGAACCAGAAATAAGAGACGATACAATCGATTTATTAAAATTATTAAATTCAGATATTCAAGTAATTGGATGTTCTGCAACAATAAAGTCAAATTTGAAAAAAATTTTTGAAGATGCTTTATCAACTATGCGTGAAAATTCTAGCATAGATTTTATTGAACTCCCACTAGAAGATATCTTACGAAAAAAAATAACTCATTGGGCAATTTTTGCAGAACAGCGAAATAAAATAGACACATTAAGAAGTTTGATTTCTGCAATAAAACCAGAAAAACTGTTAATTTTCACATCTAAAACAGATCAAGTTGCAAATATCACTCAGAAACTTCAGTTTAAAAAAGTTGACTGCGTTGGTCTTCATTCTAAAACTGACAAAATTCAACGAAAATCAATTGTTGATAGATTTAAATCAGGCAAAACAAAGATTTTAATTACAAGTGATTTAGCTGCCCGCGGTTTAGATATTCAAGGTATCACTCATATTGTACAAATGGATTTACCATCTAATGATGATTTTTTTATTCACCGAGCAGGAAGAACTGGACGAGCTGGTAAAGATGGAATAAATATCGTCATAGGTGATGGTTACGAAATGAAAAAATATTCAAACTTAGAAAAAAAACTAAAAATAGTTGTTTATCCTAAAGCTTTGCATAGTGGAAAAATAATTAATCCTATGGAATTTTATTCTAAGAATTAAATAG
>CALBXN010000031.1 GCA_937890485.1 uncultured Treponema sp. | reverse complement strand
ATTTGTAACATAAAGAGCTGTTGAGTCGCACTGAAGCATAGGATAGTTGGTTGACTTCTCAAGTCTGTTATGAATAACATCTACAACAACATGACGGCTTGCACCACCATTAACGTCAACTTGAGCAACGCCTTTTACTCGTTGTAACATTGGAGAAATTATACTTTCTGCCAAATTGTTTAATTCATGTAAGTCAAGATTTCCTCTTATTGCAAGTCGCATAATTGGTGCTGAACTCATATCAAATTGACGAACAGTAGGAGTTGAACAATCATCAGGAAGTGCGTTTGAAATTCCTGTTAAGGCTTGTTCGATATTATCTTTTGCTTCATCTAAATCTTGGTCATAACCGAATTCCATCATTACTCTGGCACTACCAGTGGAAGATGTTGATGTAATATTTTTTAATCCTGGAATACCTTTTACTCTATCTACAATTAGTTGTGTTACATTTTGATCAATTTCTTCTGGACCAACTCCTGAATAATTTGCAAAAATTGACAATACAGGTAGCGTAGTTTTGGGATAAAGAGCAATTCCTAAGCGTGGAATAAAAACACAGGCTATAACACAAATTAAAATATAAACCATTACTATAGTAACTGGTTTTCGTACTGAAAGTTCTGCTATTGTCATTTTGAACCTACTATTTTTACAAAAGAACCTTCAGTTACAGAACCTGCTGTAATAACTTGCATTCCTTTTTCTAAACCAGAAGTTACTGCAATATCTAAGTCGTTTGAAATTCCTGTGGTGATTTCAACTCGTTGTGCTTGGTTATTTTCATCAACAATAAAAACTGTACTTTTATTATTAAAGTTCTTTATTGCTTTTTTAGGAATTACAAAAGTGTTTTTTTCTTCTTGAATAACTAAATCAACTGTGGCAAACATTCCAGGTTTAAAAATTTTGTTGTATTTATCAAATTTTAGTTCAACTAAAACTGTTCTATTGGTTTTATTTACAACAGGACTAATTTTAAAAGTTGTAGCTTTAAATTTTTCTGGATTTGATGAAATTGAAACATAGGCTGGAAGGTTTGGCTTTAAATAAGCTGAATATTTTTCTGCAACATAAGTTGTAATTTTTAAATCAGTTAAAGAGCCAATAGTTGCTATTGTTGTGGAATTATTTACTGTATCGCCAATATTTATTGGCAAATCAATTATTGTTCCAGAAATTGTTGCTGTTACGGGGCTTACTGCATAAGCAGAACCTGGTTTTGATGGGTCTACATAAGCGATAATTTCGCCTTTAGAAACACTTTGACCGATATTTTTTAGAATACGAGTGATTTTTCCTGAAGTATCTGGATAAATATTTATTTCGGAAGTAGAAGAAATATCTCCTGTAACTTTTATTGTACTCTGGATTGTTTCTCTTTCCATTTTTTTTACAGAAACTGAAATTGAATTTGCCTGAATTTTTGCATTTTCAGAAGAAATCTGGGCGGAATTACCTTGAGGTGGCATTCCTTGTGATTGTGGAGGCATAGCTCCTTGTCCTGTACCACGTTGTGCCATTGCAAGAGTTTTTTTGTTTGTTGACTGAATAGTTAAAAAAGATAATCCTAAAAAAACTGCTATCAAAATAACAATGATTACTTTGATGACTGTATCAAATTTACTTTTCATTATTTTTCTCCTGATTTCCGAAAGTTTTATAAAATTCTTCGATAGGCATATTTATTGCGTATGCTGTATCGTAAACTGCTGATAAATATTTTATTTGACTTTGCAAGTGGGATAATTGTGCATTTACCATTTGTTGCCGAGTTGTTTCTAAATCAGTTTGCGAAACTAAACCTGCTCTGTAACCATCTTGAGCTAATTCGTAGGAACGAGATGCAATAGAAACATTCAATTTTGAAACATCAATAATATTCCATAAACGATTTAATTCTTGAACCTTGCTTTCAATATCATTTTTTGCAATCTTTTTTGTTTGTTCTGCAGAAAGTATGGCTTTTGTAATATTATCTTGATTTGTTTTTCCTGCTAAATTATCTTGAGAGCCAGGAATCAATGAAGAAAGAGGAATATTTACACCTATAGAAAAACTTCCGTTTAAAGAAAGTGGCGATGTTCCTTCAGGGGCGCTTCCTGAATTATAAGCTTTATTTTGACCTAAACTCAAATTTTCACTTAAACTAAGAGAAGGTAATTTTGAAGCTCCTTGTGTTTTTTTTGAAAGTTCTGCTTGTTTGACAGATAAATCACTTAAAATAACATCGTGGCGTTTTTCAAGATAAGTTGATATGAGTTCTTCAGTTGAAGGAAGATTTACCTTTTCAAGTTGAATTTCACCTTTCAATGTAAGATTTGAAGTATCCTCAATTCCAAGTTTTAAACCGAAGTTTGCAAGATTATTTTTATATGAAGTTTGGGCTTGTTGAATTTGTGGTTCGATAGAAAGATAAGAATATTGTGCTTTTAGTAAATTCAATTCAGAAGCTAAACCATTGTTGTAATTTCTTTTAGTTTGTTCGTAAACATTTTTTGCAAGATTTTGGCTTTCTTTTAAAATTTGAATATTTTGAAGTTCTGCAATCAATGAATAAAAATTTGTGGAAATTGTAGAAATTGTTTGTGATTCAAGTTTTTGGTAATTTGTTTGTTCAATTAAATAAGTAAGTTGAATTTGCTGAATTGAAGATGGTAGGGCAAATGAAAAAGATAAATTTGCACCTGCACTTGCTCTCCAATCCCAATTTGAAGAACCTTGAAAATCATGTCCGTTGGAAAAATTAGCACTTGCAGACATATTTGGCAAAAATTTATTCCATTTATTTTGACTTTTGCGTCTTGCATCTTCTAAGTTTAGTTTTTGTTTTTTTAAGTCCGGATTATTTTCTTTTGCTAATACAATTGCATTTTCAATAGTGATTTCTTGGGCAAAACTTATTGAAAAAATTATGCTAAATACAAAAAGAAAACAAAGAAATTTTTTTTTAAGCATTTTAACCTCTAATACTATTATTATAATATATCAACAATTTTGTATTTGTATAAGTTACTTTTTATCACATATTATAATAAATCGGAAAAAATTTATAAATAAAATATTTAATTAAACTAATTTTTTGTTATAAGTCTACTGTTTTTATTTACAATATTTCTATAGTATGAAATTATATGATATTATGGAAGCGGATGTTTTGATAATTGAAGATGTAAAAGAAATGTCTGACCTTGTTGCAATGTATTTAGGCAAAGAGGGAATGACTGTAAAAACTGCAGAAAGTGCAGAAGAAGCTTTACTTCTTTTAGAAAATTATTCTCCCGATATAGTTATCCTTGATTTGAACCTTCCAGGTATGGACGGGTTTGAATTTTTGCATCAATTTAGAAAAACAAGTAATATTCCTGTGATAATTGTTTCTGCTCGAGATGCAGATGAAGATATAATTTCTGGTTTAGGTTACGGTGCAGATGAATTTGTAACAAAACCATTTTCGCCAAGAGTTTTGACAGCACGAATTATTGCAATTTTACGACGAACTCAAGATTCTTCTGAAAAGGAAAGTTCAACTGAAGAATTAAAATTTGGTCCATATATATTAAATTGTGAAAGTTGTATTTTACGCAAAAAGAAACAAGATGATACATTTGAGCGAATTTCATTATCTGCAAAAGAATTTAGTGTTTTAGAAGTTTTAATTAAAAATAAAGGAAAACCTTTAACACCGGAATTAATTTATAAACAGGCCTGGGGTGATGCCTATGGCGATTTATCAGCTGTGGCAGTTTACATTCAAAGATTAAGAAAAAAAATAGAAAAAGATTCTGCAAATCCAGTTTTTATTGAAACTATTTTCGGAATGGGGTATCGTTTTAACGATTAAATTTTTTCTAATTTTATGGTGTCTAAATGAAAATAAAATCTCAATTTCATTTGTTGCTTGCAGGAATTATAATTATTCCCTTTACTTTAATTTCAATAATTATTTCTCAAAATTATGCAAATAGAACTCAACGCTTAGTAATCCCAGATTATGATGAATTTGTTGCTTTAACGGAAAATTCGGATTCTAAAATTGATGAAAAAACTTGGAAAATCCTACAAAAAAAATTAAATCGTCGTCCTACAGATTTACAATATATTATTTTTGACAAAGATTTTTCCCTTATTTTATCAAATTTTAATTTTGATAAAACAACTCAGTATCTTTATAAAAAATATTCCTCAAAAGATATTTTTGATTACATCTATAACACAGGGAAAGATTATTTTTATCAAATTGATACAACGAATACAAATTCAGCAAATTCCTTTATAATAGTAACAAGATTACCTAAAAATTCATTTATTCAATCGAATAAAACAAAAAATCCTCTCTTTATTTTTGCCTTAGTTATGATTACTTTGTTGATTTTCTGTTCTATAATGGTTTTTTTAATTACAAGGTCAATTACAAAGTCTGTTACACTGCTTGACGACTGTACAAAAAGAATGGCTTCTGGTGATTTAGATGTAGAAATTGAGGCAAAGGGAAGTAATGAAATTGTTTCTTTAACAGATTCTTTAAACAAAATGCGTCTTGCTTTACGTGAAGAAGAAATTAGGCGAAGTAGATTTATTATGGGGCTAAGTCATGATTTAAGAACTCCTATTGCTTTGATAAAAGGATATGCAGAAGCAATTTCAGATGGAATGGTTGATGATTCAACGATGCGAGAAAAATCCGTAGAAATAATTATTAACAAAGCAGATCAGCTAAATGAACGAATTGATGAGTTAATAGATTTTGTTAAGTTGGATACAAATGAATGGCGACAAAGTTTACAGTCTAAAAATTTAAAGAAAGTTTTAAATGAATTTTGTAAACGTTTACCTATGGACGCACAGTTATTAAATAGAACTGTTGAAATAGATATAAATTTACCAGATGATTTTACAGTCCACATGGATGAAAGTCTTTTTTTACGTACCTTAGAAAATCTTACAAACAATGCTTTTAGATACACAAACGATAATGGATGTGTAAAAATAAAATCCTTTATTGATGAAAAAACTAAATTTGCTGTTATCATCATAAAAGATGATGGTCAAGGAATAAATAAAAAAGACCTTCCTTTTATTTTTGATACACTTTACAGAGGAACAAATTCCAGAAGGGAAGATGGTAAAGGTTTAGGACTTTCTATTGTAAAAACAGTTGTAGATTCACATGGGTGGAAACTAGATGTAAACACTCAAGTTGGAAAGGGCAGTGAGTTTGTGCTTCAACTAGGAATGTAGTTTACAATCCAGTTTTTTACAGGTTCAGTCCAATCCTTATCGCCTTTTTCTTGTAATAAATTTTCGTACATATTTTTGATGTGATTATGAATGTTGATTTTATCTTCAGGTTGAATATCAGTACAATCTTTGAATAAATCATTTATAAAAATTCTTGCATCTTCAGCCTTAAAATATTCAGGAATAAGATTTGTCATCATAAAAAGGGCAGCTGGAATACAGTTTACGCTATGTTGTTTTACGTATAAAACTGTTTCTGCAATATCTAAAGCTCCTCGATAAAGTTCAGCATTGTAAAAATCTTGTTCTTTATTATCCATCTCAAGTTCTTTAAAAGTTTGTCTAAAAAATGTATATGCTAAAACAACAATGGCAATGTGCAAACTTGGAACACATAAATAATGTGGGTCTACAGTTCTAATTGTATTAAAATGTCTTTGTACAGATTTATCTACTTTACACATAGGTCTATCAGTTGTAGACATTCTAAAACTATAAATTCTTGCAGCTTCTTGATAACTTTTATCGATTATTGCAAAAAATTTTGCACAGTAAGGAACTGCTTTTTTTGTTCCATACTTATTGATAATAAAAACCATAGGTCTTACCCAAAAGTGAATAAAATCTAGGTAAATTGGAACTTTTAATGGATTAAATGGAACTTTTTTATCCAAAGCATTATCTACAGGCAAAACTGGAATTTTTCTAAGCCCTAATTTTACTGAAAATTGTAGCCAAAAGAACTTTGTAACAACTGTATACAAATATCCACAAAGAGATTTTAGAGAACTCCATCTAAAAGGCAAAACTAAAAAAGCTTTTGCAACGCTTAGTTCTTTTATAGGTTTTAATTTTTCATTTGTTGATGTTTCCAAATCAACCTCTCTTAAGTATATGAAAGTTTCTGAAAATATTGTATAATATAAATGAAAAAAGTAAAAGAACATATAAAATATTTAATAATATTAATTAGGGAAAATATTATGATAGAAAAATCAAACAAAAATACAAAAATACTTGAAGATGAAGAATTTAGTAAAATTGCAACTTTTATAGAAAATAAAGTTGGTATAAAAATGCCAATCTCAAAGAAATTGATGTTGCAATCTCGTTTACAAAAACGCTTAAAAGCATTGAATTTGCCAAGCTTTACAACTTATGTAGACTATGTTTTTTCTTCAGACCTTACTGGCGAAGAAGAAATAGTTCTTTTAATTGATGCAATTACTACAAATTTGACTCACTTTTATAGAGAACCAAACCATTTTACTTATTTGACAACTGATGCAATCCCATATTTGTTAAAAAGTGGTATTAATCATTTTAATATTTGGTCTGCTGGATGCTCTTCTGGAGAAGAACCTTATTCTTTAGCAATCACAATGGAAGAATATAAAAAAAATAATCCGAATGTATGTTTTGATTATTCTATTTTTGCATCTGACATATCAACAAATGTTTTACAAAAAGCCAAAGAAGCAGTTTATACAATAGATTCTGTAAAAAATCTTCCCTTAGGGTTAGAAGAAAAATATTTTATTAAATGTGATAATTCAGGAAAAAAAGAAATTAAAATTAAAAATGAAATTTGCCAAAAAGTTAAATTTCAACGTTTAAATTTTATGGATGAGGATTATTGTTTAGAAAATTCAATGAATATAATATTTTGTAGAAATGTTCTTATGTATTTTGATAAAACTACCCAAGAAACAGTTATTCAAAAGTTTATGAAACATTTACAAAAAGGAGGATATCTTTTCCTTGGGCATTCAGAAAATATTTTTAATATGAATTTGCCTCTAAAAAATGTAGCACTAACAGTATTTCAGAAAATTTAGTAATAAATTCAATTTTTTTCAAGATTTTTTTCTTCTTTGTTATTCTTGCAAAGCTTCTTCCATAATTTTTAATCTGGAATTTTCTAGTTTTATAGAAAGATTTTTTTCGTTAGTTGGTAAAACAGTGCCTTTGGGAGCATTTTTTGCACGACGCAGATGTTTTACCTGTGTGTAATATAAATCGGCACTTCCGTTTTTACGAGCCTTAGAATGATAAACTGCTAAATTTCCTGCATTTAGTAAAATATCTAGTGGAATAGTTTTTCCGTTACGATTTTTTATAAAAACATATCCACCACTATAATCTCTGGTGTGCATCCACATATCTTGTCCCTTTACATGATGGCGCAAAAGTTCATCGTTTTCACTGGCTGTGCGACCAAGTAAAATTGTCCAGCCGTTAAGTAAATATGTTAAACCTGGATGTTTTTTTGCAATTTGCTGTTTTGGCTTTGTTTGTTTATGTAAAAGTTGCTGAATTTTTATAGGATTGGGTTCTTTTAGTAAAGATTCGTAGGCTGCATCTAAATCTAAAATTTCTCGTTTTGCCTTTGAAATATCATATTCAAGATCGGTAATTCCAGAAGTAGCTTTTTTGTATTTATCGTAATAAATTTTTGCATTTTCTTGGGCATTTTTTTTAGGGTCGATAGAAATTTGTACAGTTGCACCAGATTCATAATCAGTACATTCTAAAAATTTAGATTCCCCATCAATTAGATGACCATAGGATAAAATTAAATCTCCTTGATGTTTCCATTGTTCGCAAGTTAAAAAACTTTCACGCTTTTCTTCAAGTTTTTTTAGAGCATTCTCCATTTTTGATTTTCTTGAAGTATACATTTTTTCTGCTTGTTCAAGTAAGGCTTCTCTTGAAAGACTTTGAGAATGTTCAGAGTACCATAAATCAACTTTTTGGTTAAAAGAAAGATTTTCATTTTCAGGTAAATCTTCAAAACTTCTTGCTTCAAAAACTTTTTCTTGCTCTCTAATTTGCGGAATTTCAAAAATTTTTCCTGTAATTTCATTTCTTTTTGGGCGACGATAAAAAACATCAAGAATTACAAGATTTTTATCTGTTACGATTATATTTGTTGCATTATTCCACAATCTAATGAATAGAAAAAATTCTTCGTCCCCATGAGTAAGTTCCATTTGGATAATTCTTTCTAAACCGATTTGTTTACAAGACTGAATGCGACATCCCTTAATTCTGGACTTCATAAATTCCATAAAGCGAAGAGGTTTTTCTGTTTTAGGGATTTTTTTGCGAGTTTCATTTATTCTGCAAGCGCCTGCACCTAAACAAATTAAAACTGTTTTTGCTGTGGAATTTTTGTAAGTGTATAAAGCCAAAGTATCAAAACTTGGCTGAACAATTTGTTGAATAAATGAACCAGATAAATCAAGTTCTTCTAAAATCAAGTTAATTTCGGTACAATTTAATGACATATTTAATAGTATACACCATTGAAACAACAGTTTAAATATGTAATATTATTATGTGTAAAAAAAATTACGAGGTAAATTTTATGATAGAAGCAACTGGTGCTCAAATCATTATAAAACTTTTAGAACAACAAAATATAAAAACTGTGGCAGGAATTCCTGGTGGTTCTGTTCTTCCATTATATGATGAACTTGCAAGAAGTTCTATAAATCACATTTTAGTTAGACACGAACAGGCTGCGGGTTTTATTGCTCAGGGAATTGCTCGTACTACAGGATTACCAGCAGTTTGTATTGCAACTAGTGGACCTGGTGCGATGAATCTTTTAACTGCAATAGCTGATGCTCGTAGCGATTCAATTCCTTTAGTGGCAATAACTGGACAAGTAAATACAAGTTTAATTGGAACTGATGCTTTTCAAGAAGCCGATACTTTTGGACTTTCTTTCCCCATAACAAAACATAGTATTTTGGTTAAATCTGCGAAAGAACTTTTAACAGCAATTCCACAGGCTTTTGCTATTGCAAGTTCTGGACGATGTGGACCAGTTTTAGTTGATATTCCTAGGGATGTGCAACTTGAAAAAATCACTTTTGAATCTTGGCCAGAATGTGGTGTAAAAGATAATCATTATGCAAGATTTAGAACTGTTGGCGAAAAACTAGCAAAAGCGATAGAAGAAGCAGTTTCTTTGTTGTTAAATTCTCGTAAGCCAGTTATTTTTGCAGGTGGAGGCTGTAACTCAGTTTTATCTGCCAAAGGAATAAAAACTTTGCAAGAAATTTTTCCTATGCCAGTTGTAACAAGTCTTATGGGAATTGGAGCTTTTCCTGCAAGTTCTAGTTTAAACTTAGGCATGGTTGGTATGCACGGTTCTATGGCTTCGAATACTGCTATGCACGATGCAGATGTAATTTTGGCAATGGGAGTAAGATTTGATGATAGGGCAACTGGTGTGATTTCTAAATTTTGTCCTAATGCAAAAATTATTCACGTGGATATTGATGCTGCCGAAGTTAATAAAATCTTTCAGTCAAGTGTGGCTGTAATTTCTGATGTGGAATCATTTTTACCAGCTTTAGTTTGTGCTTTGCAAGAAAAAATTTCACTTTTAAGTGATGATGAAAAAACTCAAGACCGAAAAGATTGGGCAGAAAAGTTGGCAAAAATTCATCAAGAGGATGAGGAAAGAATCAATAATCCTGGACGATTTATAAGTTCTATTCCTTCTTTGGCAGAAAGTGCTGGAATTAATCCTAATGATATAATCGTTACAAC
The DNA here is from genome assembly GCA_937890485.1 of uncultured Treponema sp. Lineage (GTDB taxonomy): Bacteria > Spirochaetota > Spirochaetia > Treponematales > Treponemataceae > RGIG9060. The sequence goes on along the minus strand of CALBXN010000031.1, from coordinate 17 downwards.
AGATGTTGGACAACATC
>CALBXN010000030.1 GCA_937890485.1 uncultured Treponema sp. | reverse complement strand
GTTTCATTGCATATTCTTTGTAAAGTTCAAATCGTTCTGATTGAACATAAGGTCCATATTCTCCACCTTTTGGTCCACCTTCATCCCAGTTGATATTCAACCAAGCCATTGTATCGTAGAGATTTTGGACATATTCTTCACCGTAGCGAGTACGGTCTGTATCTTCAAGTCTTAAAATGAATTTTCCACCATTTGCTCTGGCAAAAAGATAATTAAATAAAGCAGTACGAACTCCACCAATATGTTGCATTCCTGTTGGGGAGGGAGCATAACGAACTCTAACTTCCATAAATTCTCCTAATAAGAAGTAAGTAATAGATATTTTTGTTATTTTACTATTTTTAGGGAAACTTTTCAAGGTAGGATTAGTATGTGTTGTATAAAGGATACTGTCAGATTCTCAACAAGCAAAAATCGAAACTACTAAAAATTTCTTAAATGAAGGTTTATCTGTTGAACAAATTTCTCGTTGTACAGGATTATCAATAGAAATTGTAAAAAATCTAAAATAATTTTCGCTTTTCAAATAATTTTTTTATTTTTTTTGTAACTTTTCTCTCAAAAAGAAGTTTATTTTATAGATAGCAAGAACAAACCACTGCAAATTGTTATGTTTCTGCATCCTTCTCCTCTCCTTTTTGCCTCCCTTGTAAAGTTTTTATGAGGGAGGTTTTTATTTTAAAACAAGTCAATAAATTCGATTTCATCAGCAAATATAGAATCTTCAGAACAAACTGAAATTTTGTAATTAGGAATTTCGTATTCTTTTATAAAGCAATTACACAAAATTCCATCACGATAAACTTTTATTTCATTATCAAAAATGAATTCAAATCGATTTAAGGCTAAAGTCATTCCTTCACCTGTCATTTTCATATAACTTTCTTTCATAGTCCATAATCTAAAAAATTGATTTAATTTATCTTCTTTAAATTGATTAAGATATAAAACTTCTCTTTCTGTAAAAAAACGAGTTTCAAATCCTTTTTTAACTTGGCGAATTTTTTCTATATCACAGCCCAAAGGTTTTTCACTTGTTGAGCAAATTACATATTCATCGGAATGGGAAAGATTAAAACAAATGCCTTCAATTTCAGGTTTTCCGTTTTTTCCTATTTTAATATCATTTGATTTAAGTTTATTTTGTAATAAAATTTTTTGTAACAAAAGAGCTGAACCTAAACTTTGCTTTCTTCCTGAAGGTGTTTTATGGGACAAGATTTTTTCTTTTCGTGAATTCCAAATATCTTTCAATAAAATTGGATTTTCTTCTGGGTCCAAAAGATTTTTTATGTTTGAAATATAAGTTTTTACCATAATCTTTTTCATTATAATCTATTTTTTTATTTTTCCATAGGCAAAAATACATATTGATAGATAAAAATAAAAAAGCTATACTGAAAAAATCATGGATACAGAATTATTAGTTCAGCGTTCAAAAATAATTAGTTCTTTAAGAGATTTTTTTAGTCAAAAAGATTTTTTAGAAGTTGATACCCCTGCCCTTAGCAAAAATTTAATTCCCGAAACTTGTCTTGAAGTTTTCAAAACACAATATTTAGAACCTTGGTCAGAAAATAAACAAGATTTATATTTAGTTCCATCTCCTGAAGTTTACATAAAACCTTTAATTGCAAAACACAAACTTTCAGTTTTTCAAATTTCAAAATGTTATAGAAATGTTGAATCTGTAGGAAAAACTCATAGTCCAGAATTTACTATGTTAGAATATTACAAACTTGGTGCAAATTATTTAGATTCACTCTATTTAACCGAGGAATTATTCAATTTTCTCGACCAAAAATTCAATTTGCCAGAAAATTTAAAGCCACCATTTATTCGACTTTCTATGAATGATGCATTTTATAATCATGCAGGATTTTACCTTTCGGATTGTCAAACTGTAAATTCCTTAGCAGAAAAAACAAGACAACTTGATTTATTTGAACCCACTGATAATCCTTTTGAAAAATGGACTTGGGAAGAACTTTACAATTTAATTTTTGTACAAATTGTTGAACCAAATTTACCAAAAGAAAAAGGAGTTTTCTTACTTGATTATCCCAAAGCAGTTTCCTGCTTAGCACAAGATGTAAAAAATCTTGAACAAAATAAAAATTTACCTTGTAAAGAACGTTGGGAACTTTATTGCAGAGGAATTGAGCTTGCAAATTGCTACAGCGAAGAAACTGAAGCAAAAAACATAAAAGAATATTTTGAAAACGAAGGAGAAATAAAAAACAAATCAGCTTTAATTCCTCATTCCATAAATAATGATTATTGGAAATATTTTTCTCAAATTGAAGGAAACTCAGGATTTCCAACTTGTTCAGGAACTGCAATGGGAGTTGATAGATTGATTATGTTGCTTTGCGGAAAAAAATCTATTGACGATGTTCTTCCCTTTCCCTTAAAATCAAATTATGAAAATTCCAGAAATTCTTGAAAAAATAAATAAATTTTCTATTGTTCCAGTTGCCTCTTTTTCATCATTAAATGATGCTTTAGCTATTTCTGATAATTTGATAAAGAAAAATTTACCCATAATTGAAATTACTTTTAGAACTGGAAATGCTCCAGAATATATAAAAACCGTAAAAAAAGAATTTTCAAAAATGCTTGTAGGAGCAGGTTCTGTAGTTTCTGTAAAAATGGCAAAAAATGCAATTAATTCTGGTGCAGATTTTATCGTAATGCCAGGATTAAACGAAGATGTTATAAAATTTTGTAAGAAAAAAAATATTTTATGCGTTCCTGGAGTTTTAACTCCAACAGAAATTACCAAGGCGATAAACTTAGGTTGCGATATTCTAAAATTATTTCCTGCTGAAATTTCTGGAGGAGTAAAATATTTGAAAGCAGTTTCGGCTCCCTTCCCTACTGTAAAATTTATTCCTACAGGTGGAATAAATCCAACCAACTACCAAGATTATCTTGAACAAAAAAATGTGTTGGCAGTTGGAGGAAGTTGGCCAATTGATGAAATTACATCAAGCAAGATTTAAAGATTTCTAAACCTTTTTCAATTTCTTTATCTGTAATTACAAGTGGTGGTAAAAATCTCATTGTATTTGCTCCTGCTGTAGAAACGCAAAGTCCGTTTTCTAAACATTTTTTTTGTATTTCACCAGAAGCTTGTTCAATATCAATTCCAATCATTAAACCTTTACCACGAACATTTTTTACACAAGGTAAATTCCAGTCAGAAATTGTTTTACGGATTTTTTCGCCAGCAGAAATAACTCTTGCTAAAAATTTAGGTTTTGAAAGTTCTGCTAAAACTGTATTTGCAGCACTAACTGCTAAAGGATTTCCGCCAAAAGTTGATTGATGGTCGCCAGAAACAAAAACATCGGCTTTCCCTCGATACAAACAAGCCCCCATTGGAACCCCACCTGCAATTCCCTTAGCACAAGTAATAATTTCTGGTTCAATTCCTAAACCTTCACTTGCAAATAAAGTTCCAGTTCTAGCAAAACCAGTTTGCACTTCATCTGCAATAACGATAGCACCTGCTTTTCGGGCTAAATCGCAAGCAGTTTTTGCCCATTCAGAATCGATTAAATTAACGCCACCTTCACCTTGCACACATTCTAACATGAAAGCACAAGTTGTATCGTCAAAGGCAGTTTTTATTGCTTCGTAATCATTTGCTTTTATGTATTTAAAACCTGCTGGATAGGGAGCAAAACATTCTGGATGAAATTTTTCTTGTCCTGTGGCACATAATGTTGCCAAAGTTCTTCCATGAAAGGATTTTTCTAAGGCAACAATTGTTTTTCGTTTTTCGCCACCGTTTAAAAATCCATACTTTCTTGCAAGTTTTATGGCAGCTTCATTTGCTTCTGCCCCAGAATTTCCAAAATAAACTTTATCCATTTTTGTAATTGCTAAAAGTTTTTTTGAATATTCCAAACCAATATCTGAATTGTAATAGTTTGAAATGTGAATTTGTTTTGAAACTTGGTCTTGCAAAGTTTTTACTAAAGCAGGATGATTATGCCCTAAGCAATTTACACCAATTCCTGAAACAAAATCGATATATTCTTTTCCGTTTACATCTTTTAATGTAGAACCATTTCCAGAAGAAAAAACTACATCAAAACTACCAAAATTATTTGCAATATTTCCATTCATAAGATTTTCCTAAAAATAAATTTAACTTAACATTGTTCCAACACCACGGTCAGAGAACATTTCTATTAACAATGAATGAGGAACACGACCGTCAATAATATGAGTTCTTGGAACTCCTCCCTTTAATGCTTCTAAACAACATTCAATTTTTGGAATCATTCCACTAGAAATTACACCAGTTGCAATCATTGACGGAATGGCTTCTCGGGCAATTCGTTTAATAAGTGAATCAGGATTGTTCACATCTCGCAAAACTCCAGGAACATTAGTTAATTGAACAAATTTTTCTGCTTTTAATGCAACAGCAATTTTTGCAGCAGCAGTATCAGCATTTATGTTATAACTGTGAGTATCACCTTGTTCTCCAAGAGCAACTGTAGAAATTACAGGAATAAAGCCTTGTTCCAAAAGAGAAGTAATAATTTCTGGATGAACTTCTGTAACATCTCCTACATAACCTAAATCACTTCCATTTTTATTGATTTTTTTTGCTCGCAAAAGACCTGAATCTACACCACATAAACCTACTGCTTTTCCACCTTGTTGTAAAAGAATCCCAACGATATCTTTATTCAACTTTCCTGCTAAAACCATTTGAACAATTTCCATTGTTTCAGCATCTGTATATCGTAAACCATTTACAAATTTTGACTCTTTTCCAACTCGTTCTAGCATATGATTTATTTCAGGACCTCCACCGTGTACTAAAACAACGTGAACTCCTATTGTATTCAATAAAACGATGTCTTCCATTACGGCTTCTTTTAGTTCTTCATTTAGCATAGCATTTCCACCATACTTAACAACAACAACTTTTCCAACCCATTGTTTAAAATATGGCAACGCTTGAACAAGAACCTCTGACCAAGTTGCACTATCAAGTTTTGTATCTAAATTATTTTCTGACATATTTTCCTTCTTTTATGTACGATAATCGCCATTTATTTTTACGTATTCGTAAGTTAAATCACATCCCCAAGCTGTACCACTAGCCTCGCCTTCTTCCAATAAAACCAAAATTCCAACTTCTTTTTCAGAAAGAAGAATTTTTGCATTATCTTCATCAAAATCCACAGGATTTCCATGGTCATAAACTTTTATACATCCTTTTGAATTTGAAAAACTTACTGAAACTTTTTGTGGATCAAACAATTCTCCTGAATATCCCATTGCACAAAGAATTCTTCCCCAGTTTGCATCTTTTCCAAAAAAGGCAGCTTTTACAAGACTTGAAGAAATTACAGACTTTGCAAGATTTCTTGCGGACTGAACATCTTTTGCCCCTTGAACTGTACAAACAAGTAAGTGTTCAGCACCTTCCCCATCACCTGCGATTTTTCGAGCCATTTGTGTATTTACAAAATTTAATGCTTTCAAAAATTCTTGATAATCAGGTCCATCACTTGTAATTTCAGGATTTTCTGCCATTCCATTAGCAAGAATCAATAAAGTATCGTTTGTACTTGTATCCCCATCTACAGAAACACAATTATAAGTTCCTTCAACACTAGAATGAAGAGCTTTTTCTAACATTTCACTTGAAATTGCACAGTCGGTAGTAATGAATGACAACATTGTTCCCATATTGATGTGAATCATTCCTGAACCTTTTGCCATAGTTCCAATTCTTACTGTTTTTCCACCAATTTCAAATTCAACTGCACATTCTTTAAATTGAGTATCTGTTGTCATTATGGCTTGACGAGCTTTTTCGTGTCCTTCTTTTGAAAGCCCTTCCACAAGTTCATCAATATGTTCTTCTATTACCTCTACAGGAAGTTGCTGACCTATAACTCCAGTTGAACAAACTAAAACATCATCTTCATCAACTTTCATTCCTATTTTTTCAGAATTAGAAAGTGAATTTGCAGCAGCACGAGTCATTCTTACAGCAGCCCAAGCACCTTGTTCTCCTGTGCAAGCATTTGCATTTCCTGAATTTGCAATCACGGCTTGTGCCTTATGACGGTTTTTCAATCGTAAGCGAGTTAATTTTACAGGTTCTGCTTTTACAACATTTTGAGTAAAAACACCTGCAGAATTACAAACTTTTTCAGAAAAAATCAATGCAGTATCTTCTTTTGTTCTACCAGCCTTAATTCCTGATAAAACTCCGTTTGCAATAAACCCTTGAGGAGCTGTAACTCCACCGTCAATAAGTTGCATATATATACACTCCAAGTAAATAAATATGCAATATTATAGCATAAAATTATATAGATATGCAACAGAATATAAAAAAAGGGATTTTGTTTTCAAAATAAAGCAAGACGAAAATTTTGTAAATGCAAA
>CALBXN010000029.1 GCA_937890485.1 uncultured Treponema sp. | reverse complement strand
TTGTAATCTTTCTACATTAGTAGCATAATGTTTTTGTAATCGTATTGTGTAAAGATTTAATTTATTTTGGTTGAATTTTCCTGGACTAATGGTTAAATTTGGATTTTTTTTAATGATTTTTAACATTGAAAGAATATTTTGTTTATTTAAAACTTTTTTTATTATAGAAGAAATCTTTTTTAAACTATTCATGATTTTTTCATGATATTCTCCATTTATACTACCGTTATTTTTTTGTTCCGCTAAAACTGTAATAACTCTTGCTTGTGTAGTTGTAAGTTCATAATTTCCTATTAAATAATAAAAATCCATTAAAAAAGTTTCTAATTGGTTTAAATCTACATTAGAATATGTTGGAGAAGGAGTTATTGAATCAAAATTTCTATCAAAAAGACGAATTACTGACATATAATTAAATCTGCAAATATCGTACAATCTGTCAATTTGGCAAAGAACTGTTTCAATTTTTCTAAATTCTGGAGTGTGTAAAAATTTTATAATACTTTCTAAATTTTTAGATTGTTCTTCAAATGCTTTATGTTGATTTGTTGCATTTAAAACGGTGTTTTGTAAATTTTCATATGATAAACTTTCCAACTTTTTTTTGTACTCGCCAGTAAATCCTGTGGAAATTAATAAATCCATGTAATGATTTGCAACATGAACTGTATCAGAATTTATGGTTTCTTGTAAAATTTCTTGAATAAATGCTGTTTCTTTATATAAAACAAAAAAAGCATTTCCAATATTTGCTGTAACTTTCCCATCCTTATAAATTTCTGGTTTTATCATTTTTAATTCATTTTCGATTTTTTTGATGTCAAGTTTAATTTTTACATCTGGATTGGAGGAAAGAAAAACTGTTTCAATAAATTCTACAAGGCTTTGAAAAAATGCCATATCAATCTCTTATTATCATTTTACAATCATTTTTGTCAGTTTACAAGAATGAAGAAAAGATTTTTTTGTAATCATCAAAAGTTTGTGCTTGAACAATTTGCATTCTTATTTGTGAACTTCCTGGAAAGCCTTTTGCGTAACAGCAAAATCGTTTTCGCATTTCTCTGCAAGCAATTTGCTCGTTAGAATCTTCAATAAGAAGTTCTAGTTCTTTCAAACCTGTATTAATTCGGTGTTGTATAGAAACTTCTTCATAACTTCCTTTTGTTAGTAAATCTTTTGTCTGGTTAAAAATAAAAGGATTTCCCATTGCACCTCGAGCAAACATTACGCCATCACATTTTGTTTGTTCAAGCATATTTTTTGCATCTTCAGGTGAAAAAACATCACCTGAGCCAAAAATTTGAATTTTACTTCCTGAAGAATGTTTTTTATCTCTAAATAATTCTACAAGTTCTGCAAGAATAGACCAATCTGATTTACCTTCGTAACCTTGTGCTTTTGTTCTTGGGTGAATCGTAATGGCGGCAACGCCTGCTTCGTAGGCTGCTAAGGCTGCTTCCTTCCAACTAAGATGATTTGAATCCCAACCGGAACGAATTTTTACTGTAACTGGTAAGTCTGGATTATCTGTTTCTTTTGTTGCTAGAATTGCTGCTTTTACCATTTTGTAAAGTTTTTCTGGTTCTCTAGTTAAAGCAGAACCTGCTCCTGATTTTATTATTTTTGGAACGGGACATCCAGCATTTATATCAAGCAAGGATGGAGAATATTTTTTTATGATAAAAGAAGAACCTTCAAAAATAGCAGTTTCGTTCCCACCAAAGATTTGAACTGCAAAAAGTGAATCATTAGAGGCTTTTAACAGTAATTTTTCGGATTTATCAGATCCACGGTAAATGGCTTCGGATGAAACCATCTCCGTGTATCCCATATCGGCACCGTTTGCTTTGCAAATATATCTAAATGCTCTGTCAGAATATCCTGCAACAGGAGCTAGAAATAGATTTCCAGAAACTTCTAATGTACCGATTTTAACAGGATGATATAAACTCATTGTTCAATAAATTTATTCTGGCAATCGGAAGAATTTACAACTGTTTTTCCAAAGTTGAGCACTCAATTCTTCTAAGTCTATATCTAGAAGTTCACTTAAGAATTTAACTGTAGAAGGCGTATAGCAAGGCATATTTCTTTTTCCACGGAATTCAGCAGGTACCATAAATGGACTTTCTGATTCAATGAGGATTCTGTCAACTGGAATATTTAGTACAGTATCATGTAAGTTACGAGCATTTCTGTAAGTTAAATTTCCTGCAAATGAAAAATATACATTTAAATCTAATGCTTTTTTTGCATATTCTGCATCTTCAGAATAACAATGTAAAACTGCTCCCGCATCAGGTATTCTTTCTGAGAGAATATCAAAAATATCTTTTCCTGCATCCCTATTATGAATAATTACTGGAACATTTGCTTTTTGTGCAATTTCTAATTGTGTAATAAAAAGTTCAATTTGTGAACGTTTATCACCAAATTTTCTGTAATAATCTAATCCTGTTTCTCCAAGAGCAACTACATTAGGAAGTTTTAGACTATTTTCAATAGTTTGCATCCAATCTTTTCCTGGGGTTGTAACTTCAGAAGGGGAAACTCCAACTGCGTGATAAATTCCTGGAATTGATTTTAGGTTTGCGTATACGCGTGTAAAATCATGAAGACTATTACAAATACTTACAATACGAGTAACATTAACTTGTTTTGCTTCTTGTATAACACGAAGTTGCTCTATAGGGTCATCATAAATAAGCCCTATGTGGGCGTGAGTATCAAAAATCTGCATGGCTTTCTCTTTTAATGGTGATAAGAAGTAAAAATACCTCTGTAGGAACAAATTTATGTATTTTTTTTAACTGTTCCTACCGATAAGAATAACATAGGAATTGTTAATCGTCAATAAATTAAGTAAAATAATTGAGTATTGTTTTCAATATAGTGTTTACAGTGAAATAATTCTCAATGTTTGACATAGAATATTTCCTTATGATATACTGAACTAGAATTCTTTTTGGAGAAAACAAGTGCCGAAGACACGCCGATATAAACGTGTAGAAAAAGATATAGTTTCCTCATTTCTTTATAAAATTGCTTCTTTTTTTAAAGCGATTGGGCGTGGAATCAAATCTTTTATAGAAGCAGGATGTAGAAAAATCACAATAATGATTGTTCCTCATTCGGAAAAAAAAGTAGTAAATTTTCAAACTTCTCTTTTTGCATTATCAACAGGTGTTGCTGTTGTCGTAGTTCTTGCATTTGCTTTTGTATATTTTAACACAAATGTAATTTCATCTAGTACAGAAATTGCACGCTTGACAGAAGAAAATCGTAAGATACAAGCAAGTTTAGATGAATTAAGAGATGAAAATAATAATCTTTTACAGGCTGCAAAAAGATTTCAGGATTCCCTATCAAAATCTTTATCCTTAGTTGGAATTAAACAGAATTTTGGGACTAAACAAAATTCTTCTGTTGGAGGAGACTTATCTTCTCTTTTTGATATGCAAGAACTTGCACAAAGTTCAGTTAGAGAAGCTTCTGATATAAGACAGTTAACTTCTTACTTAGATGGAAGCGTTCAACCTTTAGAGCAAATTGCAAAAATGCTTGAATCTCAAGGAACTTTGTTTTCTGATATTCCTAGTGTTTGGCCATTGAAAGGTGGAATTGGACACATCTCTAGTGCCTTTGGACAAACAACTCACCCATTTACAAAACAATGGTACATTCATAAAGGATTAGACTTTTCAACTTGGCGTTCAGGAGATCCAATTATTGCAACTGCCAACGGACAAGTTGTTACGGTTACTTTTGATAGTGGATTTGGTAATTATGTTATTATCAAACACAAACATGGATTTTACACACGATATGCACACATGAATTCTGTTCGTGTAAAAAAAGGACAATATGTTTCTCAAGGTGATGTAATCGGAACCGTTGGAAACACAGGATTATCTACAGGACCTCACCTTCATTATGAAGTGCACATTGGTTCTGACGTAGTAGATCCTGCAAAATACATAAACGTAAAACTTTCCAAATAGGAAAATATATGGCTTCTTTTACTGATGATATTTCTTTTAACACAATGTTAGGTCCTGGAGCCTTTGTTTCTGGGGATTTAAAACTAGAAGGATTTACCAGAGTAGACGGTGATATTTATGGAAATATCGAAACAACAGGAAAATTAATTATTGGTGAAAATGCCCGGATTAGAGGAAATGTAACTGCAAAATCAGTTGTTGTAATAGGAATTGTTGAAGGCGATATTTTAGCTCCAGAGGGAATTCACTTGTTTTCATCTGCTGTTGTTCTTGGTGATGTAATTTCTCGTAAAATAAAAGCTGATGAGAAAGTTGTTATAGAAGGCTTTTGTGTTTCAATAGAAAATGGAGAAACTTTTGAAGATGCAAAACGACAATGGCTTGATAGAAAGGCAATTTCTAACAAAAATTATTTTGGAAAGAAAAGATGAGTGGAATAGATTCACTAAATAATTCTTTATATTTCAATGCAGCCTCACTTGCTTCAAACAATATTCAAAAAAAGGAAGATGGTACTAAAACACAAAAATCAAAGAAAACAAAATCTTTTACTCAATTAATCGATTCTGCAACTCGAAATTTAGAATTTGATGATTTTATCCCTGAAATAAAGGGAATGACAATAGAGCAAGCAAAAGAATTTTTAATAGATTCTGTTTATTCTGAGGGGGAACTTTTAAAGCAAAAGCCTATTGAAGAAAATTTAATTCGGTTTAGAAAAGCTGTTTCTAACTTCTTAAAATTCGTAGAAGAAAAATGTTATGAAATCGAAGAAGATGTAGGCATTAAAAAAATGGTTAAATCCGGAAATATGAAAGTTCCAAAGCAAAAAAAATATACCCTCATTAAAGTTGTTGATGAAAAATTGGAAAGTCTTGCAGCTGATATTCTTTCCAATCACAAAGAGCAATTAAAATTAGTTGCAAAAGTAAACGAAATATCTGGCCTTTTGGTAGATATGTTAACGTAAACTATAGGGGTTTTCTTATGAGTGAAGTTTTTGAAAATGATATAGATCAGTTAGATGAAAAAGAACTTTTGTCACTAGAAGATGATAATAATGAATATCATGATTCTTCTTTTGATGGAAAGTTTGTCTATCCTAGTCCTCTCTTTAAAGTAAAACTTGAGTACTCCAGTGAAGGTGTTTATGCAACTGCAAAAACAGAGTTTGATTTACATCCTGGAGATTATGTTATTATTCCAACACGCTACGGAAAGGACTTAGCTAAAGTTCTTGGAGTTAGTAAAGAACCTGTAGGAATAAAACCTTCTGAAATAGTTGAGGTAGAAAGAAAAGCAAACCAAGATGATTTGATAAAATATGAATCTTTTAAGGAAAAGGAAGAAAAAGCATTTAAGATTTTCCAAGAAAAAGTAGAAGTTCATCATCTTGATATGAAACTTATTGCAACTCACTATCTTTTAGAGGAACAGAAAGTAATTTTCTTTTTCAGTGCTGATAATCGTGTTGATTTTAGAGAACTGGTAAAAGATTTAGTTTCAGTTTTTAAAATGCGTATTGAATTAAGACAAATCGGTGTCCGTGACGAATCAAGAATTACAGGAGGCTTAGGAGTTTGTGGTCGTCCTTATTGTTGTCATGCGGTTTCTGATAGATTGCGACCTGTTTCAATTAGAATGGCAAAAGACCAAAATCTTTCTCTTAACTCAATGAAAATTTCGGGGCAATGTGGACGTCTTTTGTGTTGTCTATCTTACGAATTTGAATGTTACACAGAAGCTCGTAAAAAATTGCCAACTGAAGGAATTAGACTTTTTTACGATGGAACAAATTTTAGAGTTATGGAAATTAATCCACTTGCTGCTATGGTAAAAATGCAAGGCGATGACGGAAGAGTTTTAGAAGTTGCTGCCTCTAGATTTGTAAACAAAGACGGAAAGTGGCGTATTTCTGAATAAAGAAAAATTTCTTATGAAATTAAACACACAAGGGTTTTTGATTCCGATGTAAATGGTTTCTTAGTATAATCTTCGTAAAGTTCGAATTTTGTAAAACCTGCATCTTTAGCGAATTTTTCTATTTGTTCAGGAAGTATAGGAAAGATTTTTTGTCTTTGCAAAAGAGGGATTATTTTTTCTGAACTATTCTCTAAAAATTGATTTATAACAAATCCATCATTATCTGTTTGTATAATTTGTTCCATTATTTTAGAACGAATACTTTCTCTTACAGGAAGTTTTACTACCTTTTCGTTATTTAGCATATTGTAATTATATAGTTGTAAAACTAAAGACCCTTCGTTACTTAAAAGTATTTTGCAATCTGCAAAAAATTTTTTCATTATATTTTCATCATAAAGATATATTATTTTGTCATTTAAGCATGCGATTACGTTATAAAAATTTTTGCCGAGGAAATTAGTCATTTCGATTGTTGACATTTGAAAGAAACGGATTGCCATATTGGGAAATCTTCTTCGTAAATTTGCACTTTCGAGAATTTCTTTATTTGTATCTAATCCTGTAACATCTATTCCATTTTTTGCCAAAAAACTTTCAAGATTTCCTGTCCCACATCCAATTCTTAAAAATTTTGAAGGAGCTTGATAAGTTGTTAGTAAATCTATAAAAAATTTTCTTTGAGTTTCGTCTGATGGATATAATTCATCATAATATTCAATAAGATTCTTCATATTATTCATACTACTAGTATAAAGCAAGTATTTTTCATTGACAACCTTTTTTTTCTAATGTAATGTTTAAACAATAGAATTTTATTTTTTATAAGGGTGGTAGTTTTTATGAAAAAAGGTGTAAAAACTCTTGTAATCATTTTAGTTATTGTGATTGCAATTTTTGGTGTTGTAAAATTCTTTGCAGGAACTTATAACACTATGGTTGGTATGGAAGAAGGTGTTTTAAGTCAATGGGCACAAGTTGAAAATCAATATCAACGCCGTCTTGATTTAGTACCAAACTTGGTTGCAACTGTAAAAGGTTTTGCTTCTCACGAATCTGAAGTCTTTACTCAAGTAGCAGAAGCTCGTAGTCAAGCTGGTGGCGTTATGGAATTGTCTTCTAATGTTATTGATGATCCTGAGGCTCTTGCAAAATTTCAACAGGCTCAAAATTCTTTGGGTGGAGCATTGCAAAGACTTCTTTCTGTAACAGAAAATTATCCTCAGTTACAAGCAAATCAAAACTTTATGGCTTTGCAAGATGAACTTGAAGGAACAGAAAACAGAATTGCAACAGAACGTATGAGATTTAACGAAACTGTGCAAGAATACAACAAATATATTAGAAAATTTCCAAATAATATTATTGCTAATATGAATGGTTTTGAGAAAAAAGCATATTTTACATCAACTGATGAAGCTAAAACTGCTCCAAAAGTTGAATTCTAATTTTTTGATGTTTATGCGAATAAAAAAATTAAAGAAAAAATATTCTTTTACAGATGAAAACTTAAAAAAAATTCAAGAAGCTGTAGCAATGGCAGAAAAAAATACGGATGGAGAAATTGCTCTTGCAGTAACTCCATCTTGCAATAGCTATGGGTTTTGTGAATTGCTTTTTGCAGTTGTTATGGGATTGATAACCTCTGCTTGTTTGATTCCATTTTCATCTAACATAAAATCTTTGTTAGATTGGATTTATTGGGACACAAACGATTATCACTTTAGTTTTTGGTTATTGTTTACAGTTTTTGTGTCAATTTTGATTTTTTATCTTTTGGCAAATATTCCTTTCATTGATAGGTTGATTATCCCAAAGAGAGTAAGAAATCGGACTGTTTACAATAAGGCAATAAAAACTTTTGTTCATAGTGGAGTTTACAAAACAAAGCATAATACGGGAATTTTGTTATTTTTTTCAATTTTTGAAAGAAAAATTCAAATTATTGCAGATGTTGGAATTGCAAGCAAAATTCCACATGAAACTTGGAAGGATTTAGCATCTTCTTTAGCAGAAGGTTTTAAATCAAAAGATCCAACACAGATTATTATTAACTCAATTGTAGAATGCGGTGAACTTTTAGCAAAAGAATTTCCTTGTCAAAAAGAAAACCCTAATGAACTTCCTGATGGGCTTGTTATTCTTGGTGGTGGAGAATGAAAAAGATAAAAACTTTATCAATAATTTTGTTATTTTTTATTTTTTCCTCATTTGCATTTGGATTATCCATTCCAGAATTAACAAATCCGATTGTTGATAAGGCAAGTTTGATTTCTGATGGAGTTGAAATAAATCTTAATCAACAGTTGACGAATTTAAGTGATTCTACTGGTATTCAGTTAGCCGTTTTGACAATTCCAAGTCTTGAAGGTGAAGTTTTGGAATTATATTCAATGAAAGTTGCTGAAAAATGGAAATTGGGTTCTGCTGAAAAAGATACAGGTGTTTTGCTCTTGATTGCTCTTGAAGAACGGTCTATTAGAATTGAAGTCGGATATGGTCTTGAAGGAATACTCACTGATACAAAATGTGGTCTAATAATAAGAAATATTATTGCTCCAGAATTTAGAAACGGAAATTATCAAGCGGGAATAGTAAATGCTATAAAAAACATTGAAGGTTTAGTAAAAAATGATGAAAGTTTAGTTTCTAAAAAAGTACTTTCAGAAGATAGAGGTATGGATCCTGGAGGATTTGTTTTTGCTGGGGTTGCACTTTTGTACGGATTTATTTTTGTGATGGCAATTATATCCTCTAAAAAAAGAGGATCAAGAAACAGAACTGGAACTCGTGTAAGACCTTATGTACATCATATTCCTAGGAATTTTGGTGGCGGAGGCGGTGGTTTCTCTGGTGGTGGTGGAAGCTTTGGAGGCGGTGGTGCTTCTGGTGGCTGGTAAACTTGTTGTTTAGGAATAGTTCTATTAAGTAGATATACAGTTTCAGAGTTTATTTGACTTTGAAACTGTTTTTTTATTGAGAAATATATTCTGTTTTTAGAGCTATATCAAGTTTTTTGAGTAGTTCTGTTTTTTCTTTTTCAGAATTAAATTGTGTTGATGGAATTAAACAAGAACCTACTTGTCTTGATTGTTTTCGGATATAGTCTGTATAAATACTTCTTGAAACTGTGTTTATGTGTGCAGGCATCCATGCTCTTGCATTTGCTGTAGAATAAAGAAGTTCAGTATTTAATAAATATCGTTTTGCCTTTTCTACGGCAAGTTTTGCTTCTTCTGATTTTCTACTTGCAAAAACTGCAACTGTTGCATCTGCAATTAAACTAGTTTCAAAAGGTTGAATCGAAAGTTCAAGTCTTTGGGCTACCGAAAGATCATTGTAAAAGAAAATAGGTAAAATGGCTTTTTTTACTCTATCGTTTTCTAAAACAGAATATGAATCTTTATATGTATAAGTTTTTACATTTGTAATAAATGTCTTATCGTTAGACATTTTATGCAAATCAGATAAACCTTCTTCAATTGATAATATATCTTTTCCTGGTATACCGATTTCTCTTGCATAAGAAAGTGTTGCAAATGCTCCGTCAGGATAGTATGCACCAACGGAATATTCAAATTCAGTTGTTTGAGGAGAATTAGTTTTTTTGACAACAATCCAAGGATTATAACTTAATGGTAAAAAGTGAATATCGGATTTACCTGTATAAGATTTTATAGCTTTGTATAAGGCTGGAGGATAATAATCCATTGTAGATTTGTCAACGATAGAAGTAGAAACATCTGTTAAAAGTGTTTCCAAATTATATTCTCCTGAAACAGGAATTTCAGCCCAAAGAGTATTATATTTTTCAGCTGATAAAAAATATGATTTTAGTTTATCAATATTATCATAAGTTAAAATTGTAACTTCTGGAATACCTACATTTCGTGCTATTTGTGGAAGGTGTTGAGTCCAAGCTTCAACATAACCTCCTTCACTTGGTAAAATTATACTTGCAGTTCTTTTAGAAAGAGTCCCTGTTTGCAACATAACCAACAAAACAGAAACCAAAACTACTGTTGCAACGAGAAAAGACGAAAGAAGCATTATTACAGACATTTTATACTTCATAGAAGTAATTATAAACCAAAATATATTAAAAGTTCAATAAAAAAAGATATACATATTTGAAAAAAAACGATATAATGTGAGTAAGTACATTAGAAAATATACATACGATGAGATGGAGAAATGATAGTGAAACCTTTGAGAAATATAGTTCTATTTATTTTATTGACTTGTGTGATTAATTTTTCGATTTTTTCACAAACAGCAGCAATAAAGAAACAAATAGATGAGGCTATCGATCAAAAAAATTCAGAGCAAATTGCAGATATTCTTGTGAAAAATAAGAAGTCTCGTTCTTATAAAGATTACGAAGCTCATATTCTAAAAAGAGCAAGAGAACTTTTGATTTCTAATGAATTAGATTTTGCTGCACAAATTTCTTTGGTTGTAATTGATAATAATCTTGATAATTTCGATGCTGTTGCTTTGTATACTTCCATCGATACAGCAATAAAAGAGCGTGATGCAAAATTAAAAGCAGAAGAAGAACGTCGTCAAATTGAAGAAATGCGTGTAATGGCAAATACTGCAAAAGAGCAAAAGCAAATTAAAAAGGAATATCAAACAATTAGTAATACTTCATCAGGCGAAACAGTTTATCTTGATACGGACTATAATACTCACTATTTACCTCTTTCTTGGGCTGTAAATGTTGGTATGGCTGATTTCGCTTTATATACAGATCCCCGAGAAGTTGGTGGAAAATTTGGTTTTTCTTCTTTTGGGAATGTATATTTTCACTCTGAAGATTATATTATCGGTGGAGATTATTTCCTAGATACAATGTTATTTAATTTCGGTGGAGATGCAGAAGAAGAACAACATCTTGATACAACTGTTAATCTAACTTTTGGATATAGTCATGAAGCAGTTATAAGAAATTTATATTTTAGACTTGGATTTTTAGGATATTTCTCAAATAAACCAGAAATGAGTTTTGTTCCAACTCCGTTTTTCTCACCTACATTAGGAATTGCATATCGTGATATAGAGATTGGTAATGTTTTGGCAGAATTATCCGCTGATTACTATTTAGGTCATCTATTTTATGATGAAATGCGAATGGCAATGGATTTTTCGCTAAACTTTTCCCTAATACTTGCCGATTATGATAAGGCAGACATTGGTGTAAACTTTGGTGTTCGTGATGCAATTTTCTTGATGAATGAAGGTCTCCAAAACCAATTGAAGCTTATCATAAGTATTGGGGTTATCAATAATGACTAAAAAAATAGGTATTATTTTATCTCTCTCTTTGTTAGTGATTTTCTTGGGATTTTCACAAAGTTCTCTTGTGGAGCGATATTTAACTGCCGCAAATAATAGTTATTCTCAGAAGGAGTATGCAAAAGCTTTTGACTATATAAACTATGTTTATGGACAATACACTTCAGAAAATGTTCCTCAAAATGTAGAGATTTTAGCAGAGACAATTTATTACGATTATTTACAAGAAATTAGAGAAAAAAAAGATACTGATGCATTTGCAAAAGTAAAAGAAAAATTACTTGAATATCCTACATTGTCTTCTGAAAGAGTTAATCGTTTGGTTCGTACTTTGAATACAATGGAAACTCAAGATCAGCAATGGGGACCTTCTGTTACTAACACTAACTTTACTTCAAAAGAAGCAGCTGAATATCAAGCAAAATTAGCAAGAGCACAAGCTCAATTAGAAGCTGTGGAAAAAGCGTTGGCGGAAGCAAAACAAAATAATCAAAAAGAAAAAGC
Source organism: uncultured Treponema sp. (assembly GCA_937890485.1). Lineage (GTDB taxonomy): Bacteria > Spirochaetota > Spirochaetia > Treponematales > Treponemataceae > RGIG9060. Next base: position 13,793 of record CALBXN010000029.1, on the reverse strand, counting down.
AGAAGCTCTTCTAAAAGAGCAAGAACTCTTAGAAAAAGAAAGAAGTATTTATTCTGATGCGATTATTAAGAGCAATCAAACAATGAAATCAAATACAATTATGATTGCAGTTATTGCTCTTTGTCTTATTGGAATTATAGTTGGTGGTATTGTAGTAATTATTTCTGTTACAAAAAAATCTGAAGCAGCCGTTCAAAGACAGCAAGAACAGTTTGAAGCAACTTTACAAATGGTAGCTCAGCTTACTCGTAATCAAAAAGAGGCTGTTCATATAGCACAAATTTCTGATGTTTATAATTCCGAATTTGGAGAAGAATCTCATAGAGTTGTTGCATCTCTTCCGGATGTAGAAATTACAGAAAGTGAACATCAAGAACTTAAAAAACTTGCTGCAAAATGCAAAGAAGTTGGTGCTAAAATAGATCTTTATACATCACGAAAAAATAATTCAAAGAATGTTTCTGAAATGGTGTTTAAAATTGCAAATAGCTTAGAATTGAATTCTTACGATTCAATGTTATATTTCTGTGCCGCTATGGTTTATGATATTGGCTTCCTTTCTATAAATTCTGCACTTCTTACCAGTGAACATCTTACAGAAGATGAAAAATATGAAATTCGTGGACATGTAAATCTTGGTGTAGATAAAATTAGCTTTGTTCCAGAAAAATACCAAAGTGTATTCTTGGATGCAATTTTAATGCATCACGAAAATATGGACGGAAGTGGATATCCTTCTGGTGTTAACGGTGAAAAAATTCCTCTTGTTGCAAGAATTATTCATGTTGTAGAAAGTTTTATTGCATTAATTTCACGAAGAAACTATCATGGAATTTTTGATAAAGAAGCAGCTATCAAAGAATTGAGAGCAAGACCAAATTTTTATGATCAAAAAATTGTTGATGTTTTAGATTCTTTAGTTTAATAAAAACTTCTGTATGAAAAAGAGACTGGCTAACAAGTGAAATATCTTAGTAGTTTGTCTCTTTTTTTGTTTAAAGGTTTTTTAATAAATCCGGAATTTCAAAAATTGATTGAATGGTTTTCATCTTTCCTTTTGGGAATTTATAATCTTGAAATTCCAAATTTCTATCGACTAGGATAGAAAATCCTCCAACATTCATAAATCCACTAACATATTTTGGATGGTCATCAAAAAAAAGAGTTTCTTCTAAAATAAAATTTTCTTTTTGTAAAAGATTTAAATATGATTCTGGATGAGGTTTTCCTTTTAAGTTATTTTCTACTATTCCGTAAATATTTGTAAAACAATCTGAAATATTGTAAAAATCCAAAACTCTCTCTGCATGAAATTTTGGTCCATTTGTCAAAATTGCTTTTGGCAAATTTATTGAAGTTAAAAGTTCTCGTAAACCAGAAATTTGCGGTAATTCATTAATTTCTTCTTCTGGATGAACGAAAGATAAAAAATCGTTGTAGTTTGTTAAATTATGTTCTGTAGAAAGCCATTCTAAAGTACTTCCGTAATGAGGTAATCTTTGTGAACGTAAAAGTTTTGCATCTTGAAAAGAAATATCTAAAAATTTAGCTACAAAACTTATCATTCTTTGTGGAATATTTTGATTGATTAAAGCAGTGCTAGGATAAATTGTATTATCAAGGTCGAAAATCAAATATTTAATCATAGTTTATAATGACATATTCTATATTTTTGTGTCAATTATTTTCAATAATAATTGAAATTTTAGAGATTTTATCGTAATATAAAATAGATAAATAAAATTAAGAGGAAGATTTTTATGGAAACTATTCCACTAAAAGACAAATATGGTTATATGTTTGCTGATTTAGCAAAACTTGGAAAAGCTGCAAGTGTGATTGATGAAACAAATGTTTATCAAGAAGCAAATAAATTTACAAGACCTCTTCTTGATAAAATGCTAGAAGAAAATCTTTTGCCTGGTACAAAATTAGAAGGTATAGAAAATTTTAAAGATTTTCTTGCTCAAATTAAAAACGGGAAACGTGGTTTAATTTTGATGGAACATTATAGCAATATGGATCTTCCTGCTATCTGTTATTTGTTAGAGCGTGATGGTGGTGAAGAAGGAAAAGAACTTTCTGAAAAAATTGTTGCTATTGCTGGAATGAAGTTAAATGAAGAAAATCCTATGGTTCGTTCTTGGGCAGAAGCTTTTACACGAGTTGTTATTTATCCAAGCCGTTCTTTAGCAAATCTTTCTGAAGAAGAAAGAGAAGTAGAAGAAGCAAAAAGCCGAAAAATCAATATGGCTTCTATGCGTGCAATGGATAAATGTAAAAGAGAAGGTAAACCTATTTTAGTCTTCCCTGCAGGAACAAGATATCGCCCTGGAAAACCAGAAACTAAAAAAGGTGTGCGTGAAATTGATTCTTATTTACGAATGTTTGACGTTATGATTTTTATTTCAACTAATGGAAATTGTTTAAGAATCAATCCAGAAAAACCTGAAGATATGCTTGCTGATTTAATTCATCCTGATACAGTTATTATGGCAGCAAGTCCTGTAATGGAATGTAAAAAATTCCGTAATGATATTTTAGCAACTTTAGAAGATTACGAAGGGGATAAAAAGGTTGTTGTTGTAGACAAGGTAATGGAAGAATTAGATAAACTTCATAATCAATACCGAGCAGAATACGAACGAGTTTACAAAGAAACAACTGGCGAAGACGTGGACATCGATCAAGGCTAAAAAATTTTAGAAATTTTCAAGAAAAGATATTTATAATAAAAAAAATAAACCGTAGTTATCGGCTTGACGAAACGCAAGACGCTAATAACTGCGGTTTTTTTATACAATAATTTTTATGTAGAATTTTTTAAGCACTCTTGCCTTGGGAAGAAAGGACTTAAAGCCGACTCTAAAATCTCTAGCCCTCTCTTACTTCTGCGGCACGGGCGTGGGCGGTTAAGCCTTCTGTGTGGCCTAAAATAGAAGCAGTTTTTATAGAATGTTTTACGCCTTCTTTTAGTGAACCGTCGGAGTTTTGTTCGGTGCGTAAAGTTGTTACGGTTTTTAAGAACATACGAACAGATAACCCTCCTGTAAATTTTGCGGCTCCACTTGTTGGAAGGATGTGATTTAATCCTGCGGCGTAATCTCCTAAAACTTCGGCAGCTTGATGACCGATAAACAAAGTTCCGTAGTTGTGTGTTAATTCCATGAGCTTTGTTCGATTTCCGCCTTGGTCCATTGCAAGTTCAAGATGTTCTGGGGCTTTGCCATTGGCAATTTTACTTGCAGCTTCTAAAGAATCTGCGATTATTATCAAACCGTTTTTGTCGATACTTTGGCGAGCAGTTTTTGCAGTTGGCAAAGTTTCAAGTTGCTTTTCAATTTCTTCAGAAACCTTCTTTGCAAAATCCTCTGTAAAAGTTACTAAAACTGATTGGGCATCCACATCATGCTCTGCTTGTGCTAACATATCTGCTGCAACCCAACTTGGATTTGCACTTTCGTCTGCGATAATGAATGCTTCTGTAGGGCCTGCAATCATATCAATTCCAACATCACCGTAAACTAATCTTTTTGCTTCTGTAACAAATTTGTTTCCTGGACCTGCAATTACATCGCACTTGGGAATACTTTCTGTTCCGTAAGCCATGGCTGCAACTGCTTGGGCGCCACCGAGGGCAAAAACTTTATCTATGCCACAAATGTAGGCTGTAGCCATAATTCCTTCATCTGCGTACGGGGCTTTAGGATTAGTTTTATCAGGATTAGGTGCTGGTGGTGTACACAAAATTGTTTCGGAACATCCACTGGCTTTTGCAGGAGAAGCACACATCACTAATGAAGAAAAAAGCGGGAATCTTCCTGCTGGAACATAAAGACCTGCTCTTTCAACTGGGATAATTTTTTGTCCAGTAAAAAGCCCTTCTTCAAGTTCTGTTTCAAAATCATAAAAGCATTCTCGTTGTTTTTTTGCAAACTTTAAGGCTAATTCATAAGAATGAGATATGGCATCATAAAGTTTAGGATTTTCTTTTTGCATTTTTTCTGCACTTGCTTTTAAAATTTCTTTTGGAATTTCAAAAGTATCAGGAGATGCTTTATCGAATCCTGAGTTAAAAAGTTCATCATTGATTTGATGTAAACCTTCATCACCTTGAGCTTTAACTTTTGCAATAAAAGTTTGTACTTTTTCGGTAACTGAAGAACCTAACGTTCTTGGCTGATAAAAATCCTTAGAAACTTCATTTGCATTTATAATTTTGATAGCCATAATTTTATCCTTAAATTGTTTTTGCGTAAAAAATTATTTTTTGTGGCGTCTGTCAAGTTCTTGTAAAACTTCTTTCCATGTAACGCCTTCTTTGTACATTAGAACATTCAAGAAATATAGAAGATCGGCACATTCCCAAACAACTTCGTCGTGATTTTCAGCTTCGCAAACCTCTTCTGCTTCTTCTTCTACTTTTTCTCGTACAAGTTCATCGTCTAAAGTTGCTGTGTAAGAGCCTGGTTTTGGATTTGCAAATCGTTGGGCGATAACATCGTAAAGTCTATCCATTGTTGATTCTGCATCTGCTTCGGAAGTAAAACAAGTCCAACTTCCTGTGTGACAACTTGGACCATGAGGAATAACTGTTGCTAAAACTGTATCTCTATCGCAATCGGCACGAAGTTTTATTACTTCTAAGAAGTTTCCAGAAGTTTCGCCTTTTGTCCAAAGAACATTGCGACTTCGGCTCCAAAATGTGAGTTTTCCACAAGCAAAAGTTTTTTCAAAGGCTTCTTTGTTTGCGTAACCCATCATCAAAACTTGACCAGCTGTACTTTGTGCAATTACTGGAATCAATCCTGCTGTTTGTTCTTCTGCCTTTTTCCAATTTAAACATTCTATAAAACAATCTTTCAAATGAACTTTGTCTGTGTAAAGTGCCATTCCCATTTGAACATCACAGCCAAGTTTTTCTAGTTCTACAACTTCTTCAAGACTGGAAACTCCACCTGCAACAACAAGTCGGCAAGAAACAGCCTCTCTAAGTTTTTTTACAAGAGACATATCTGTTCCTTGCATACAACCTTCTTTTTCTACACAGGTGAATAAAAGTTCACTTGCATATTTTTCTGCTTCTTTTGCTCCGTCAATTAAAGGAATTCCTACTGTTTCTGTCCAACCTTTTACTGCAATGTCTCCATTGATTGCATCAACTGAAATAATAATTCTTTGCTTTCCGATTGCTTGTGAAAGTTCTTCTAAAAATTCAGTATTGAGGATTTTTCCGTTTTTTCTATCTTCGGTGGATGCCCAAGCTGATGAGCCGATAATTACTTTTTCTGCACCTAAAGAAATTAGTTCTTTTGCTTGTTTTACAGTTTTTATTCCGCCACCAACACGAACATTGCTTTTGTGCAAAAGAGATTTTAAAATTTCAGTATTTGCAGTTGACACTTTGCCTTTTTCATCTGTATGGATATTTCCAAGGGCAGCGTCTAAATCGATTACGGCTGTTTCGCCATATTTATCAAATTCACCTATTATTTGGTCAGCATTATCTCGTTCAAGGATTTTATCCTTTCCGTTTTTTAGCTGAACTACTTTTCCGTCTTTTAAATCTATTGATGATATTACCATAGTTTTAGTCTACCAAAATTGCCTAATGTTTTCAATATTGTATAAAAACCTTTGCCATAATTGATAGTTTTGGTGTATAATACAAAATTAGATGTATACTAGAAATTTAAAAGAAGCTCCAGAAAATCTCATAAAAGAAGGTAAAGCCTCTTTTGGCTCTTTTTCTAAACCTCCAAAAACTTTAAATATTAAGGGAATGAAGTATCCTTTTGGAGTTTTGCCTTTACCAACTTTTATTACAAATTTACGCATTAGAAGTAATCTTTCTTTTACTTTTTCAACTTCTGAATATTTTGGAACAATTGATTTGCTAGATTCAAAAATTTACGGTTTTTCTGAAATAAATATATGGAATAAAAAAACTTTACAACGATATTCTTACAAAAATGTAATGGTTTTGATAAGACGATTAGTTCCAAAAAATTTAGAAAAAGCAATTTGTTCTACTTATTCAAAGCGTCGATATGTTAGAATTTCTTGGGACGAAGCAAAAAATCGTTTTTCCATAGTTTTTAATTTGAAGGGTGATAATATCCGTCCAAACTTTATGGGGTCTTTTGTTTCTTCTTTTGAAAAGGAAGGTAGTTCTTTAACTTCAGTTTTACCTGCTCCTGTAATGCGCCGATGTTTTGCTTCTTATCAAAAATCAATGGTAGTTGAAGGTGGAATTTGTATTACTCGTGGAAAAATGAATCCTTTTTTCTTTCCTCAAAGAACTCAAAGTTTGTTTGTAATGACACGAGCATATTACAAATCTAGAACAGTGAATAATCTTATTACAGGAATTGGAAAAGTAGGGGATGATGAAATTACTTTTAGAATTTCTGATATGTCAATTTTTCCTTTAGATAAAGATACATATAATGAAAATGTTTTATTTGTAAATAATGAAATAACTCCTTTACCGCCTGCTACTGTTGCTCATCCTTTTGGGAAAATGAAGAAATGGTCAATTCAAGATACTGAAAGCATGATTGATTTAGTTTTTACACCTTCTTCTTCAAGTCAATGGCTAATAAGTGTGGTTTTACTTCATGCACAATATTTTACACTTTACGGAACTTTTGATGGAGTATTGATTACTAAAGAGGGTAAATCAATTACTCTAAAGGATTTTCCTGGAATTATAAAGAATCAGAGAATACGACTATGAACGACACAAAAAAAGAGAAAAAACCAAAACCAAAGGCAATTTATGAACCTGGCGAATTAGACAAGGTAAGACAGAATTTAGGTGATATTTCTCCAGAGGAAGCAATGCGAGTTGCAAATGTGCTCGGTGGAGAAATTGGAATTGAAAAAACACCTCAGTTTGACAGTTTTAGTAAAAACAGAGGAATTTACATAAAAACAAAACAAGATAAGCATATTCCTATAAGAACTCAGCCTATACAACCAAATATTCAATCCACAGAAGTTATCCAAAAACCATTGTCCTTGCCAAATATTTCATCAAGAGACAAAACGTTGATAGATAAGATGATGTCAAGTTCTGAATATAAAATAAAACGACCTCAAACTTTTATAAATTTTTTGTTTTCTTTAGGAAAATTGCCAGATAGAGTTTCCGAAGGTTTTGTTTCAGTAAAATTATTGAATTATATTGGGCATATACAGAAATTTACTTCTTGTGTAAAACGTTTAATGGCTGCAGGGTCTGAACTTTATAAAGAGAAAATAAAAACAATCTTTAGTGCTAAATATAAAATGCTAAATTATATTACTAGAGTTGATTTGATTCCTATTCAAGAATTATATAAACAATTATCAAGAACTCCTAATCAAATTACAGTAACAAGATTGATTCCTTTTATAAGATCTATTTATAAACCTTTGATAACTATTTATTTTTTAGGTGAAGAGAGAATAACATCTTATATAAAAACTGCTTACGCCGAAATTGCTCCTGATTCAAAAGTGCCTGATGAAACTTTGCTTCAATATACAAAAGAAGCTTGTAATGAATGGATGTATATAAGTGGATATGTTATGAAAGGAATGTATCCATTACTTTTGAGAATGTGTGGAACTGAAATTGTTCCTTATCCAAAGTTTTTTAGCACAAAAATTTCTAAGATCCTTGCTTTTCTTGATATGACAAAATTTGATTTAATTCTTCCTGATGAAAAAGTAAAAGAAAAAGAAACTCTTTCTGATTTAAAGGATAATCAAGAAGATCAGAAAAAAACAGATACTTCCAAAAATGAAGAAGAATCAGTTTCTTCAAATCAAAAACCAGAGGATGTTTCTGAAAAAACTGAAGTTATAGATAAAGAAAAAGATGTTAATAACTCGGAAACAGGTTCTGTTGTATCTCAAGGCTTAGATTTATTGGAAAGAATTTTTCCTCATGCTGGTTGGCAAAATCTTGGAAAAGAAGATTTCTTTCCTTATTTTCAGCCCCTATATCAATTTAGTGATGGCTTTAATTTGCTTTCTGTAGAAAATCCAATGCAAATTACGATAATTCTTGTTCGTATCCTAGAAGATTTCTTTCAAGCATGTCGACATATTAATTTTACATTAGATAAAGATCCTGAATTTGAAAGTTATCAAGATTCTTTAAGTGATGTATTTTCTGATTGGACACTGTACAGAGAAGTTCTTTTTGATAAAGATTATTTGAGTGAATTAAAAGAATATGTTAATCAAGTGTATACTGAAAGTAGTTTTAAAAAACTTCCTTATGCAAAAAAGAAGTTATCAAATATGCAATGGCAAATAAAAAATATGTTCCTACCTCATCTTTCTTTTGATTTAATTTTCATGGAACGACCAAACAAGGATGGTTCTTATCGTCCTTTGCAACTTAGAGTAGAATATCTTAAAGCAATTTTTTCTACCCTTATAAGTCGTGTAGAAGGAAATCCAAGAGATATTAGTGGTGCTCCAAATATTTTAGAAAAATATCATTTTGATATTCCAAATGTTATTTCTAAGCGAATTGATGTTTTACTTGGAGGAAAGAAATCTAAAGGAGCCACAAATCTAAATCTTTTAAAATATACATTAAGTATTATTTGTGTTTTAGATTGGTGGGTAAATGACGAAAACAGTCCTGGATATGAGTATGATAATACTCTTCCTTATAGAGTTTCTGAAGAAGATGGAACTCCTGTATTTTCTGTACCTTTGCGCTCTGATCAGAATAACTTGTTTATAAAATCTATTAAAAATAGAGCAAGTGCAGGAAAATAAGATTTAGTAATAAAAAAAGCAGTTTGTAAGAAGTTTTTAGCTCTTCGTGTGCAAACTGCTTTTTGTTTTAAATTATATTTGTTTAGCTTTTTTTATTAAATGGCAGCTAGTCCTTTATCAATATCAGCAATGATGTCTTCTACATTTTCAAGACCACAACTAAAACGAACCATTCCACCGTCAATTCCTGCGGCTACAAGTTGTTCATCTGTTAATTGGCGATGTGTTGCACTTGCAGGATGTAAAACACAGGTACGAATATCTGCAACATGAACTTCGTCAGAAGCAAGAGTTAGTGCATCCATAAAGCGTACAGCTGCATCTCTTCCTCCTTTGATACTGATAGAAATTACACCACTACATCCTAATGGAAGGTATTTTTTTCCAAGTTCAAAATATTTATCACCTTCAAGACCTGGATAAGATACTTTTGCAATTTTATCGCTTTTCTTAAAATATTCGGCAACTTTTTTTGCGTTTTCACAATATTGCTTCATACGAATAGGTAATGTTTCTAAACCAAGATTAAGTAGGAAAGCAGAATTTGCAGCAGGATAACAACCAAAATCTCTCATCCATTGTGTTCTTGCTTTTACAATGTAAGCAGCGTTTCCAAATTCCTTTGTGTAGCAAAGTCCATGATAACTTTCGTCTGGTTCAACCATATCAGCAAAAAATCCTGTTGCTTTGTAAGCTTTTTCCCAATCGAATTTTCCACTATCAATGATTGCTCCTCCACCTTGAACAGCGTGGCCATCCATGTATTTTGTTGTAGAATGAATTACAATATCTGCTCCCCATTCAAATGGACGACATAAAATTGGAGTTGCAAATGTGTTATCAACAATTAACGGAACATTTTTTGAATGAGCAACTTTTGCCCATTTTTCAAAATCAAAAACTGTTAAAGCAGGATTTGCAATAGTTTCGCCAAAAACACATTTTGTATTTGGTTTAAATGCTTTTAGAATTTCTTCTTCGGAAGCATCAACATCAACCCAAATACATTCAATTCCAAGTTTTTTTAATGTTACAGAAAATAAATTTACTGTTCCTCCGTAAATTGAAGAACTAGAAATAAAGCTATCTCCACTAGAACATAAATTTAAAATTGAAAGCAAACTTGCAGCCTGTCCACTTGAAGTGAGCATACATCCAACTCCCCCTTCTAAGTCTGCAATCTTTTTTTCTACTGCTTCGCAAGTTGGATTTGCAAAACGAGAATACATAAATTCGGTTGGTTTATCAAAAAGTTCTGCTACGTGATCGCAAGAATCAAATCTGTAAGTTGTACTTTGTACGATTGGAACAACTCTAGGTTCACCATTTTTTGGAGTGTATCCAGAATGTAAACATTTAGTTTCTATTTTCATGTTTTTCCTCATTAAAATATGTTAAATTAGTGTGTATAAAACAAAAGTCTTCTATAAATTTATTACATAAATAGATGATTTTTACAAGTAAAAAATGTATAATATCAATGTAAATTTATTTTAAAAGGATGAATTGAAATATGAAAGAATTTAAACAATGGCATGATGAAGAAAATAATTTTTACAGACAATTTAAATTGTATTTTAGTCAATGTAATATTAATCAAGAAATTATGTTGTCAGAAATTTTAGCATTAACTTCTGATACAGCTGTTGAAGATTTTCATCAAAGAGGAATTACTTTTGATATTTTAAAAGAAAATGGAATCGCAATTTTAACTTCTAGAATTGCTTTTAGATTTCATAAAATGCCAAGAAGTAATCAAACAATTACTTTGAAAACTTGGGAAGAAGCCTCTAAAGGTTTACAACTTAGTCGTTCCTATGAATTAACAGATGAAAATGGGGAAGTTTTGGTAAATGGATTTTCAACTTGGCTTTTAGTAAATCTTGAAAATCGAAGAATCATGAAACCATCTACTTTTACAATGCGTCCTGAGCCAACTCTTACTTTACCTTTAAAAAGTTTAGATTGTGGAAAAATTGGTATGCCAGAAGAAATGCAACTTCTTGATGAAAGAAAAATTCGTTTTTCTGATATTGATGCAAATGGACATATGAATAATTCTCGTTATGCAACTTATATTATGGATAGTTTGCCAGAAGAGTTTCAAAATAAAACTTTTACAGATTTAAGATTGAATTATGCACACGAAGCAATGCTTGGAGATAATCTTGAAATCTACGGAAATTTAAATGCAGGCGAAAACCGAATTGTAATTGTTGGTAAACAAAACGGAAATGTTTGTTTTGAATCTGAATTGTTTTACAAATAATTTTTTCTTGCCCAAAAGGAATACAAATGAACAAATGGCTTAAAAATCTTTTAGTAGTTTTAGCAATTTTTTCTTTTTTATACTATTTAATTCTTGTAATTTTAGACGGATATTTTTTAGGAATAACTTTATTGTGGCCTCTTATTGGAATTATTTGTTCACTTTTAGTATTTCTTGATTTTAAAGGAAAGTTACCAAAGATTAATAAAGTCTTTGCAAGTGTAATTGGAATTTTAATTTTAATTTTTGGTTGTTATGCTTGTTTGAATTTATTTTTTATTCTTTCACCTAAAGAAAAAATCCCAGATGATTCAGTTGATTATATAATTTTGTTAGGTGGTGGATTAAAAATGAATGGAACTCCATCATCATCTGTAAGTAACAGACTTGATGTTTGTGCAGAACTTTGGAAAGGTTTAAATTCAAATTGTAAAATTGTTGCATGTGGAGGTCATATAAAACCAGCTCCTTTTGCAGAATCAATTATGTTAGAAAAAGAATTAGAAAAACGTAGGGTTTCAAAAGAATTTATTTTGCAAGAAGATAAATCATTAGATACAATTCAGAATTTACAAAACGCAGCAATTTTACTTAGCCAACAAACAGGATGTAGTTTGCAAGAAATTTTAGATTCAAAAATTGTGATTGTAACAAGCGATTATCATTTATCACGAGCCTTATGGATTGCAAAACGACTTGGTTATAAAAACACTTTTGGATTTAGTTCAAAGACTGCAAAATACGCTATCTTAAATAGTTACCTAAGAGAAATTTTAGCAATTACAAAACTTCAATTAAGAATTTTATTTACAGGTAAACCTACTATGTTAATTGTTGATGAAAAATCATTGCAAAAGAATCAATAAGATTTATCTTTTCATATTCATTATTGAAATTGCGATATGACAAGGTGCAAAGATTATAGCAAAAATAATTAATAAAATAGATTTGCTTATAACTCCACTGAATAAAAATATGATAGATGGAATTACTGAAAGAGAAATTCCTCTAAATAGATTGTTTTTTCTAAAATGAGTTATCCAAATTAAGCAGTAGGAAAAAATTAAAATTCCGTTTATTATAAGATAAATTCTAAAAGAAAAATTAGAAGAAAATCCAAAGCAAGTTCCTGAAATGTTAAACATCATACAGAAAAAGCATCCGTATCTACCAATTTGCTCGAATATTTCTAATATTTTGAACCATTTTTTTTGTATTGAGTTTTCAAAGGCTTCTTTATTTTTTATTGCAAAAATTATATTTGGAATCATAATTATGCTAAGAAACAAAAAGCCCCAAGGATTAAATTTTACCATTTGTAAATTTCTCCTTTCATAATTGCATTGAACATTTTTTCTTTTGCCTGATGATTTTCTTTTTGAATTTGATGAAGAAGTTTTTTTACGGATTCACGTTTCGTATTCTTATCAAAGGGACAAGGATTTTTTACACTTTGCAAATTCATTTTATTTTGAAATCCGATTATGTCTTTTTCAGGAATATAAATCAGTGGACGAATTACTGTGATATCTGCTTCTTCAAAATATTTTACGGGTGGAAAAGAAAAGAATTGTCCTTCGTACAAAAGTGAAAGTAACATTGTTTCTATAAAATCATCTTTGTGATGTGCGTAGGCAATTTTATTGCAACCTAATTCTTTTGCAAAATTATTCAAAGCACCTTTTCGCATTTTTGCACAAAGAGAACAAAAACTTCCTTCCTTGATTTTTGCTTTTAATATATCTGCAATTTGTGTTTTTACAACGTGATATTCAATCTCAAGTTTTTTGCAAAGTTCTTTTACACTTTCAGTTTGAAACTCCCCAAAACCTAAATCCACAGTAACTGCTACAAGTTGAATTTTTTCTGGAATAAATTTTTGTAATCCCGTTAAAGCATAAAGCAAAGTAAGGGAATCTTTACCGCCAGAAACACCGATAGCAATTTTATCCCCATCTTGAATCATTTGAAAATCATTTATTGCTTGTCTGGTGTAACTGAAAAGTTTTTGCAAAGTCATATTTTTTACAAGCTAGGATAATATTAAAACAAATTCATCAAATCTTCGATGGTTTCTTTGCGGCGGATTTGTTTTACTTTTCCGTTGGCACAAATCATAACTTCGGCTGGGCGTGGGCGGCTGTTGTAGGTTGAACACATGCTCCATCCGTAAGCACCTGTGTCTAGGACGCAAAGAAGGTCGCCTTCTTCAATTTTTGGAAGTAGGCGATTTTTTGCTAGAATGTCTCCTGATTCGCAAATGTTACCTGTTACGGTTTGTTCGATTAAATCAGCTCCATCTCGGGAAACAAGCTCTCCATCTCGGAAAACTTCAATATCGTGGTGGGAATCGTACATGCTTGGGCGAACGAGAACGTTCATACCAATGTCTGAACCTGCAAATTGGATTCCAGAATTTTCTTTTGTGGCGTGAACTCGCCCTAAAATCACGCTGCCTTCTGCAACACAGAATCGGCCTGGTTCGCTTTTGAAAAGTGGGGCTTTTCCGTAACTTGCAACGAATTCGTCTAGGATTGGCTCAAGGCGGGTTTTAAAATCTTCCATTGGGAAGTCTTTTTCGTCATCAAGTTTGTGATATGGAATTCCGTAGCCGCCTCCAAAGTCGATAAATTCTAGGTTTTTGAATTGGTGAGCGATTCTTAAAAGATTTGTAACGGCGTCTAGGTATGGTTGTGGATCCATAAAAAGGGAACCGATGTGTTGGTTGATTCCAGCAATG